>NZ_DDQF01000020.1:0-319800 GCF_002342555.1 Fibrobacter sp. UBA2449 | reverse complement strand
TTTTATAAAACGGAGATTTTCCAATGATAATAGGTCGGAACAACGAAATCAAGGAACTTAGGCGATACGCCGAACAGGAAGAGGCTCAATTTGTAGCCGTTTATGGGCGTCGCCGCGTAGGCAAGACCTATCTTGTCCGCGAGACATTTAACAGCAATTTCACCTTTTATCATACAGGAATATCCGGTTCGACCTTAACGGAACAATTGGAGCAATTCCGAGCATCTCTAATCAAGTTCGGTCTGAAGAAATGCAACAAGCTAAAGAGTTGGTTTGAAGCATTTCATAAACTCGAAGAACTTATCGAACAACGCAAGGATGAACGAAAAGTTATTTTCATCGACGAACTTCCATGGCTTGACACACCGAAATCACGGTTTATTTCTGCTCTGGAACATTTCTGGAATGGCTGGGCGAGTGCCCAGAAAAAATTGATTCTCGTCATTTGCGGAAGCGCAACTTCCTGGATTATAAGCAACATCATTCGAAATCACGGAGGATTATACAACAGGCTGACAGGAAGCATTTATCTCCAACCATTCAACCTAGGAGAATGTGAAGAGTTTTGCAAGGCAAAGCACCTGGCTCTCAGCTATAGAAACATCGCCGAAGCTTACATGATTTTCGGAGGAATCCCCTATTACTGGAATTTCCTGCAAAACAACCTAAGCCTTTCGCAAAATATTGACAAGATGTTCTTTGCGCCAAGCGCTCCGCTAAAAGACGAATTTCGTGCCCTTTACCAATCGCTGTTCAAGAAGCCCGATCCTTATCTGAAAATCATCTCGATTCTCTCAAGCACTAGGTCCGGCATGGATCGCAGCGAACTCCTGGAAAAAAGCAACCTTTCAAACAACAGCACTTTTTCGACAGTATTAACCGACCTTGAGCAATGCGGGTTCATCAGAAAATTCCGCGCATTTGGCAAAAAAAATCGAGACGCACAGTTCCAATTGGTGGACAATTTCACCTTATTCCAC
The DNA here is from genome assembly GCF_002342555.1 of Fibrobacter sp. UBA2449. Classification (NCBI taxonomy): domain Bacteria; kingdom Pseudomonadati; phylum Fibrobacterota; class Fibrobacteria; order Fibrobacterales; family Fibrobacteraceae; genus Fibrobacter; species Fibrobacter sp. UBA2449. The sequence continues at coordinate 318,820 of NZ_DDQF01000020.1, read as the reverse complement.
TTTCAGTTCGTAAAAGATTCTCCTGAAACCGAGGATTACTGGACGAGCCTTAATAAAAGCCCTAAAAAAAACACATGGCTCGGATTAGCCTTCGAACGGCTTTGCCTGTGGCATCTTCCTCAAATAAAGAGGGCTCTCGGCATATCGGGCGTTTCAACCAATGTGTGCTCGTGGCTTTACAAGGGCGACAGCGACCATGACGGCACGCAAATCGACTTGCTCATCGATCGCAGAGACGATACCATAAACCTGTGCGAAATGAAATACTCAGACAAGCCTTATCGACTAGAAAAAGAGGAATACGAAAAACTGGTTAACCGCATTTCAACTTTCAACGAAGTGACAAAGCCCAATAAGGCTATCCACACGACGCTGATTACAACAATCGGGTTAGACCGTCGCGGCTACTGGAACGAGATTCAGTCAACCATCACGCTGGACGACTTGTTCAAGTAGTTATTCACTCTTTGGGGCTGGCAATTTTTTTGAAGGGCCGCGCCCTAGTGGGAACTGTAGGGTGTTTTTGCGTAAACTGCCTGTTATTTAATATTTTTGATGAAAGTAGCAGAAATATTAAATAGAATTTGCAATTTTATGAAAAATCAGGTATATATTTTTCCAAAAACAAACAAAAGTAGCAAAAATATTAAATATGATAATCAAGCGTCCGAAATACTGAAGGATATTGTCAAGCCGCATTACGACGATGACGGAATTTTAGTTGTCGGCTTATTGGATTTTTTGATGCAAACGGAATGGAACGCCTAAGTGATGTTTGGGCGGAAACATGGCGGGAAAAATGTTGAATTAATTGTATTAATTCCTTTAAAAGTGACATTTTCTAGATTCAGGGGTGTTTAACAAGGGAAAGTTTTATAGAAGAACGTTTCTTTTGGATGGAGACACGATGAGAAAAGTGGTCATTTTGAATGCGAGCCCGCGCAAAGACGGAAACATCAGCCAAATGCTGAATATCATGGGTGATACCTTGTTCGAAAAGGGCACCGAGGTGACAATCATTGATGTCTGCAAACTGGAATTTCGCCCGTGTATCGGTTGCATGAAATGCCGTAGCGCTCACGATTGCGTGATGCCGGAAGACGATGCGAAACGGATTCTGCGCATGGTTCAAGAATGTGATGGCCTAGTGGTCGGTTCGCCTTGCTATTGGGGCAACATGACCGGGCAACTCAAAATGCTTTTCGACCGCTGGGTTTACGGCATGATGGACCACAGCGAACGCGATTACCCGATTCCACTGTTAAAGGGAAAGAAGGCCGTCATTGTTACGACATGTACTACCCAATGGCCATTCAACCTGATTTTCAAGCAGTCGGCGGGGACTGTACGCGCGCTCAAGGAAATCCTCTGCTGGAGCGGATTCAAGATTGCAGGTGTGATTCAAAAAGGCGGAACCCATAAGCGAAATGGCCTAACGCCCAAAGAAATTGCCAAGTGCAAGAAGATTGCCTTGTCACTTGGTTCGCATTAAAGGCGTGAAAACGCAATCGGATTAAATTATCGGGAAACCTTCGCGGTATTCCTTGATGATTTCCGGATGCGTCTTGGCGTATTCAAAAATTTTATCGCCGAGACCGTTTTTTACGAGATTGACGAGAGCCTGACTTGGAACTGCGCCGACGCTCGGGCAGGTGGGCGTGAGCGCGATGACGAGTTCGCCGTCTTTACGCATAATACGGAGCGGCCAGATGGAACAGTCGAAGGGTTTGTCTTCGGGCTTTAAAACGCAGCCTTTGTGCGGGTCCAGGAAGGTGCAGGGAACTTCTTCTTCGGGGGCGGCGGTTTTGTACCCACCAAGGACAATTTGACCGTCGCGAAACTCCCCCACCACGCCGTATTCGTTAGGCTTGCTGAGTTTTTCAACGACTTCGGGCGGGAACAGCGGCGTTTCCCAGAGGCTCTGCCTGCGGAAGGAGCAGCAGAACTTGCAGGCGGCGCAACTGGATTTAGAGAGGATGGAGGAAAGCATGTTTACTCCGGACAGGATCCTTCGACTTCGCGCTGCGCGCTTCGCTCAGGATGACAATTAAGGTCGCGGGGATGACAATGAAGGTCGAGATGACTTGTAACGTGCGTTTTGTTGAGAATAGTTTGCGGGTAGTACGAGAGTTTTGCCTTGCGGAGGCCTTCGATGTTGATGTCCTCTTCGCGGTTGATGAACTTCGCGCCCGCAGCCACGAGGCGCTCGGCAAATAGTTTGTTAATAATCGCATAGCCGCCGTTTTCGGCGTATTCGTCGATGACTTTTTCGAAGTGGATGTCCCAGACGCCGGGCAAAATTTCTGAAGCCATGGTCATACCGACGGGCTTGCCTTCGACATACAAGACCGCCCCTTTCAAGCCGAGAGCATCAAAGTTTTCAAGAGCCTCGCGGATGGCGCAGTATTCCGAGAGCCTAGATTTTTCATCTTCGGAGCGTTCCGCCCAGGCGGCTTCGCGGCATTCGCAGGTGCATTCGCTGTCGGTATCGCTGGATTCGCCCAAGGTTTCGATATTGAGCCAGCTCTTTTCGACTGTGAGCGCGTCTGCAAAATTCTCCGGCGTAAGCGGACGAATTTCGTAGTTCGAATAAGTCCTGTTAAATCGAGAAACGTGGTTACGCTTTTTCTTGTACAGGTTTCCGGCCAAAGTGGCAAGACTTTCGGCAGAATAGATGTAGTCGCTGTCGCCGCGATTTTCTTCGAAACGGAGTAGAGGCTCGGCGCATTCCTTGCCAGAAGTTCCATCCGTTTCAACGACGCGATTCGTGTTGAAATATTCCCGCAAAATCTGTGCCCGAGGCTCGTCTACAAGGCAGAATTCCAGCGGACGGCCCGACTCACGAGCACCTTCGATAATAAGTGCAAGCGCCGCCGCTGCATCGCCCTCCCCCAGCGGGAAAGCGTACCCGCGACGGCTCCCAACTCCGTTATAGTAGCGGAAAAGGAACCCATCTTGCAACGCAATCTGCGTGCCGTACTTTTGCCGTAGCAGGAAAATGTTCGCGAAGCTCGCGTCACTGCCGGTATAGCCCGAATCGGCTACGGCCTTTGTCGCCGCAGTCCGGTCAGAAAGTTCTGGAGCCTTAAAGTTTATCATCTTCTAGAAAATACAATTTTTTACGGCATAAGGAGCGGATTTCCTTATTTATCTTTTTTCTTAAACCGGAATGAAATTTTCTCATGTGCTCTTGGATCATACTTTGCGAGTGCATACACAAACGCAAACATGTAGATGATTAGGCATATTATGGCATGTAATGCTCCATCATCTTGTGATTCCGCTTTTTTGCCTATAAACAGAATTACAACCGAAGAAAAAGGCACATACAAGGCCCAGAAAATTTTAAACGCCATTTGAATCAGGGTATTTTTTTCTTTTAACTTATAACTCCAGGCAACTAGACGAATCAATAGAAAGGACACTAGAAAAGTGTACGCATACATAATGACGATTACGATGATGATCGACATAAAAAACCTTATTCTGCGTCGCGCTGGAGTTGCGGGATTATTTGTGCGGACCATTCCTCGAAATCACCGGCTTCAATGTGGTCGCGGGCCTGTTGCATCAGGTGCAGGTAGAAATGCAGGTTATGCAACGTCGATAGCGTCCAGCCGAGGGGTTCCTTGGTCTTGAACAGGTGGCGCACGTAGGCGCGGGTGTAGTTCCTGCAGCAATGGCAATCGCATTCCGGATCAAGCGGGCGGTCGTCATCGGCGAACTTGGCGTTCTTGTAGCGGAGCACTCCCCTGCTGGTATAAACGAGGCCGTCTTGGGCGTTTTTCGCGGGCAAAATGCAGTCGAACATGTCGACCCCGCGGGCAACAAGCGAAAGCAGGTTCCAGGGCGTGCCCACCCCCATCACGTAACGGGCGCGGTCCTCTGGCAGGTAGTTGGTGCAGAAATCCGCAATCTCGTACATGGTTTCTACGGGTTCGCCTACGGAAAGGCCACCCATCGCATAGCCGTCGGGGCCAAGTTCCTTGAGCGCTTCGATGGATTTTTTGCGGAGTTCCTTGTGCATGCCGCCCTGCACGATTCCGAAAAAGAATTGCGGGTAGCCGTGAAGCGGCGGGTTCTTTTCAAGCCATTCCATCGCTCGCTTTGTCCAGGCCAGTGTGTAGTCGAGCGATTGAGACGCCTCTTCGACGGTGCTCGGGTAAGGCGTACATTCGTCAAAAGCCATGATGATGTCCGCGCCGATTTCGCGCTGGGCCTTCATCACCGATTCCGGAGTGAACATGTGGCGAGAACCGTCCAGATGGCTTTGGAATTCCACGCCATCTTCGGTAATGTGGCGCAGGTCCTTGAGACTCCAGACCTGGAATCCGCCGCTGTCGGTGAGCATCGGGCCGTTCCAGCCCATGAACTTCTGCACGCCGCCCATCTTGGCCACGAGTTCCGTGCCCGGGCGCAGGTACAGGTGGTAGGTGTTCGCGAGAATGATCTGCGCTTGCATTTCGCGCAAGTCCCGCGACGAAAGTCCCTTCACACTCGCAAGAGTGCCTACCGGCATAAAAATTGGCGTCTCTATGTCACCGTGAGCCGTGTGGAGCCGACCGCGGCGGGCCTTGCTCTTGTCGCTTGTCTTGAGGAGTTCGAAGGGATTCTGGTTCAATGATATACCCACATCAACGAATCTAGAAATTCATCGCCTGAAATAATTCCGTTCGAGTGCTGCATCAATAGCATTATTAATTATTTCTTCATCGGTGAGTTCTTCATCATAAGAATCTTCCATAATCCCCCCTAAGGGAGATTCGCTCCAATCATAATTTCCTAATTCAGAGGATGTCGAATCCTTCTCTAAAGAAACGGTAGAATCTTGCGTGATCGTGTTTGTTGAATCCGTCGGGGGCGCAGGAATAACAGCATCGCTACCCTGAGGCTCCGCCGGAACGGACAATGCCGCAGAAAGTCCCAAAAGGGCGACGAGCCTCGCCTTGGTTCTGGGGTTAAACTCGCCCACACGTTCGACTTTTCTGCGTTCGATTTTCATTTGAGTCCGCGCTATAGGATTTCGTTGATTTTCCCGTTCCAGTGGTTGGTTCGTTCTCGCAAAATTTCTTCGCCGTTCTCGCAAATGACCAGGATGCATTCCTCGTTCACGACCTCGTAATCGGACCCGCCGTTGAAAACGTTCGCGTTGCCGTATTCCTCGCGGTCGAGCCACGCATAGACCTTGCAGGCGTTGCGGGAGGAAACTTCGCAACAATAAGCCGCGAGAGCGTCTGCGGTAAAGTCCGCAGGCCTTACGCCGCCGAGGATTTCGTCGGCAGGGATCTTGACAGTCCCGCCCTTCGCAAGAATTCGCGCAGAAATGTTGTATTCAATATCCATTCTCGCCCGCATTATGGGATTTCGTCTTTGTAAAATATACATTTTTCCCGTCTTAGGTCACTTTTTTCGTCAAAAAACGAAAGATGGGGATTTTAGAACGCCCCCTCAACCTATCAAAAAGCTTTTTACTATAATTATGGCATACAATTTTCAAAGAGGTTTTTTATGTCCCGCTTACGCGTATTGGTCCTGATGGGTGGCCCGTCCACCGAGCACGATGTTTCCGTAGTCAGCGGCACCGGCGTGGTGCGCGCCATGGATCCTGAACGCTACAATATCCACCCTGTTTTGATTGACAAGGACGGCACCTGGCACTGGTCCGCCCGCGAACTTTCCCCGTACCAGAAGGACAACTTCTCGGTCAACTACTTCCGTAGCCTCGAAGGCTCCGCGGCATGCACCAAGAAGTCCCCCGCCCTCTCCGAACTCCCGGCTGCCGACATCGCGTTTTTGGCACTGCACGGCAAGTGGGGCGAAGATGGTCACATCCAGGCAATGCTCGAGAACTGGGGCATCCCGTACACGGGTTGCGGCCTGCTTGCCTCGGCACTCGCGATGGACAAGATCAAGTCCAAGGAAATCTACCGCGCAAACGGCATCCCGACCCCGCCGTACCGCGTTATCTGGAAGCACGACTTTACGGGCGACACGCTCGTGAGCGTCGCCGACGAACTCGGGTTCCCGCTTGTCATCAAGGACCCGCTGGGAGGTTCTTCCATCGGTATCGGCATCGCGAAGGACATGGACGAAGCGGGCAAGATTGCGCAGGACCTGTTCAAGGATTCCAACCGCCTGCTGTGCGAGAAGTTTATTGCCGGCGGCGAAGCGAGCTGCGGCTACATCGAAGGCGAAGAACCGCTCCCGCCCACCGAGATGCGCATGACGACCCGTGAATACTTCGACTTCGAGGCGAAGTACAACGGCGAATGCCAGGAAGTGACTCCCGCGGAATTCCCTGCCGAACTTACGGCCCGCATCCAGGAACTCGCGAAGAACGCCCACTTTGCGCTCGGCGGTGCAGGCTACAGCCGCACGGACGTGCGCATTGCGAAGGACGGCCAGATTTACGCCATCGAGACGAACACGCTCCCGGGCATGACCCCCACGTCGATTCTCCCGGCTCAGGCAGCCTGCAACGGCATTACCTACAGCCAGCTCATCGACATGATTATCGACAAGAGCCTCACGATTAAGAGATGACTATTGACTTATACGTAGATACTTCCCGGAAGGGCATCTCGATGGCGGTTGCGACCAGCGGCCAGCCTGTGAATGCGCGAACTACGGATGCAAGCACTCGCGTTTACGAGGAAATCGTGAACACGGAGGCCCGCGGGGAAATTCTCGGGGAATCGCTCGATACGCTGCTCACGCGCGTGGGCGCGACTCTCGACGACGTGAAACGCGTGATGGTGACGCTCGGGCCCGGCTCCTTTAGCGGGCTCAGGACCGGAGTGGCGTTCTGCCAGGGGCTTTGCTTCAGCGGGAAGCGCGAACTCTACGGGGTCACGACCCTGCAGGCGCTTGCCTGTTTTGCGCACGATGTCGCGGGCAACACCCCTGCATGCGCCGAGATTGCAGTCATTATCCGCGCGCGCACCGGGTTCTGGTACATGAGACTGAACGGCGAGGAATTCTTCATCGAGACGCCCGAGGTTATCGAACGCATCAAGAACGCGAAAGTCAAGGCGATTGTCGCGGACGCCCCCGCACAGGAAGACGAAGCGCTCAAGGACGCCTTTGCAGAGATTGGCGCAAGCGTTTCGCCCGATACGGGCAAGCCGCTCGACATGTGGGCCCCGCTGTTCAGTACCGTAAAACCGTCGCTCATTCAGGAAGCAAACTACATTCAGCCGTCCTATTTCGAAAAGCTGAAATCGTAGCCCGCGGGCTTGCGGAAGGTTTGCCGATGCCCGTTCGCGAAATGACAATTGATGACTTGCCGCAAGTCCTTCAAATCCAGAAGGCGCTTGCCTTCCAGGACTGGAACGAGCGGCAGTTTATTGCAGAAATCACGGCGAACTACGCCCTGTGCGTCGTTTACGTTGCGGCGGCGCTTCACACCCCGATTCTTGGTTATGCCATATTCCACCTGATGGGACCGGACAGCGAACTCCTGAGTATCGCTACAAATGATTCGCACCAGCGCGCAGGAATCGGCACTGCGCTATTGAACGCTGGCATTGCGCATCTTGATTTCGAGAATGGCGATAAAATGTTCCTCGAAGTGCGTGAAGGCAATACAAAAGCCCGCCGCTTCTACGAAAAACATGGTTTCGAGCCTTACGCAGAGCGCAAGAAGTATTATGCCGACGGTGAAAATGCAATTTTATACGTAAAAGCAACATAAAGGAGTCTAGTTTGTCCAAGATTCTCATGAACGACAAGAATGTCCGCAAGAGCCACAAGAAAATATTTGTGCTTATTGGCATCCTGGTGGCCCTTGCCGCAGTCTTTATCTATGCGACCGTTACAATGAGCGGACATTGGCTTGTCAAGGACGACGAATTCGAACATGTAAAATGGGCAGTCATTCTCGATGGACAGTCCGCCAATCTCGAAAGGAACGACTATGTAGCCGATCTCATGGCCCAGGGAAAAGTCGATTCGGTAATGATTCTCGGACGCCGTGTCTACCGCACCAAAAGCAACGCTGATTTTTATGTAGAAGATTTCATGACACAAGGGAGATTTAATCCCGAAGCAATTTTTATAGTGCACCATGACGATCCTTCTACGCTGTTCGAAGCCCAAACAGTGATTCCATGGCTAAAAAAACATAAGGCCGACACGGTCCTTCTGGTCACCTCAGCCCCGGCCACTCGCCGTGTTGCGAAAATTTTCAAAACACTTTCCGGGGAATCGCCCGTTTACCTGACAGCCGATATTCATGACCACGTATACAATCCGGACACGTGGCTTTTCAATCGGGAATCTCGCAAGATGTGGATTCGGGAGTGGTTCGCGTTGGCAGTTTCCTGTTTTGACCTTCTAGGAGCCACGCCCCTTACCGAAAAAGACTCAACAAATGTTTGGAAAATCCATTCCAAGGCCGAAGAAGAAAGTCCCCTTCTTGATTTACAAAGCTTGATTCCCTCGGCCACCCCGGAGCCCACAAAAGAACCCTTAAAGCTGGATTCTCTTAACGAACAGCCCAAAGACTCCGCAAAAACGGATTCCCTCAATGCGAAGGCAGATTCAACAAGTACAAATTAGATTGCAGATTTCAAACAAACTTCCTTTTTTTAAATTATTCGTATGAAGAAAGCTCTAATCATCATTTCCATCGTCATCGCCTCGCTTGCAATTCTTGTCATTGCCGGTCTCAAGATTGCCCCCATGGTTGCAAGGAGCTATATCGTCAACAATTCCGAAGACCTAATCGGACGCAAGGTTGCCATCGAAAGCATCAGCCTGAATCCGTTCAATTTCACACTCGAAATCGACAGCCTTGCCGTCTACGAGAAAGATGGGGAAACCCCGTTCATCTCCTTTGACAAGTTCCGTGTGAACGCCGACCCGCTGAGGATGCTTACGGGAACGGTCGCTGTGAGCGAAATCTACCTAAAAGGACTTTACGCGCGCGTCTTGCAACACGGAGACCGATTCAACTTTACCGACATCCTCGAATTCCTAGCCAAGGGCGATACGACGTCGACCGATTCCATTGCCATGGTAGCCGATAGCGTCGCCGCTGATTCTGCGGGAATGGTAAATGCGGCAGAAATCGCAGAAGGCCTCCCCTTCAACATCTCTGTCGAAAATATCATGTTCGAGAAGGGCAACATCATCTATCAGGATACGAAAATCGGTTCTAAAATCCATCTGCAAGATTTCTCTCTCAATATTCCCGCCGTTTACCTGAGCAACAAGCAGACCGATGTAGGACTCAGCCTCAAGTTCGCCGACGGCGGAGACTTGAACGTGAAAGTGGAAGCGAACGCGGCAACTAACGATTTCAACCTGAATGTTGCGCTCAAGGATTTCGCGCTCGCCTGCGCTAAGCCCTATCTGAACGACTTTATCAACTACAAGGATTTCAAGGGTTCGCTCTCTGTCGACATGAACCTTGCGGGCAACCTGAACGATATTCTCTCCTCGAATATCAAGGGAACCATTTCTGTAGACGGCATCGAGCTCACCGAAACGAGCGGAAAATCGCTCGGCGTGAACCATGTAGGCGTAGGCATCGCACGCGCAAACATCAACGAGAACAACTTCCATGTGGATTCCGTCGTGGTCGACGGGGCTTTTGCGCATTTGGACCTCTTCAAGAACGGCAAGACGAATATCGACGTACTTCTGAAAAAAGGATCTGCCGACGAACCTGACAGTGCACAACTTGCAGCAGACCAACAGTTGGTGCTTGGCGGCACAGATTCACTGGCCGTAGATTCCACTGCACAGAAATCAGAAGATGAATCGAAGGAACCCGCCAAGAAGCTTAAGGCCAAAATCGATCGCCTGATTGTCCAGAATACGAAGGTTAGCGCCACTGACCATTCCATTACAAAGCCGTTCAACTACACGGTAAGCGCGATTACCGTAAACGGTTCGAACATAAACTTCGACACACCCTGCGCCATCAACGTTTCTGCGGCATTCCCCGAAGGCGGCAAGTTCGCAGTCAAGTACAAGGGCGCACTCAACAACCTCGGCACGATGGATGCCTATATCAGCGTAAAGAACCTCGCGCTCAAGTACTTCAGCAACTACAGCCACCATTACACGGGCTACCCGCTCAGTGCCGGCACACTCGCTTTCGCAAGCGAAAACAAGATCAAGAACTTCGAGCTAGACAGCAAGAACACCATTGACATCTACAACATCGACGTGGGCGACAAGGACCCGAACTCGGATCCCGAATTCACAGTTCCGATGAAGGTTGGCCTCTACATTCTCAAGGACAAGGACGACAAGATTCAATTTGACATCCCTGTTCACGGCAACATGAAGGATCCGCAGTTTTCCATCGGCAAAATCATCTGGAAGACGGTGATGAACCTGCTTATCAAGGTTGCGATATCCCCCCTCAAGATTGTCGGTAACCTCGCTGCCACGGGCGCGGGAGCAATAGGGCTCGATCTCGGCAAGAACGACGAAGTGATTATCGACGCCACGAGCGCCACATTCACGAGCGAACAATACGCGAAGGCATCCAAGATGACGGAAGCACTTTCGAAGGACAAGAACCTGAAGCTCATATTCACGCAATACTACAACGTGCGCAAGACAACCGACGCCTACCGCACCGTAAAGTTCAAGACGGAATACTACAAGAAGACGCATGGCAAGGAAAAGCTGACCGAACTTGACCACCGTGCCATCCTCGAAATGAAGGACAGCGACGAAGGGTTCCAGGCCTACCTCAAGGAAAACGGGGACAAGGTCGACGCGAAGACCCTCCGCGCAGAACTCTCCGAACTTGCGAAAAAGAGAAACGAAGACCTTCTGAAAGTACTCACGCAACAGAAAGGCGTCACCAAGAAGAATGTCCAGGTTATAACCGCGCCGGCAAACGCATTGAGCAGCTACCGCGGCAAACCGATGTACAAGGTGACCATAGACGTGCAGTAAACCCAGCGTTATTTTAATGCTTTTGCTAAATTTGGCGTCATTATGAGCGAAGATTTGTGTGCGAACCTCTCCAGCAAGGTTCAAGAGATAGCGAAGGCCCCCAAGTACAGGGGTGCTATTTTCCAGATTGAAGCCGACGAAAAAGGACTTGCCCTGGTCGATGCCAAGGAATCAAGCCTCAAGGTCTACCTAATGGTGGACCCCGAATGCGACAAGATTCTGGAGACCCGCTTTTTCACCTACGGCGGACCCATATTCACGGCTCTAGCCGACACGTTCTGCAAGAAAATCCAGATGGCGACCATCGACGAGGCATGCGCCATAACCGCCGAGAGCCTGGAACAGGAGTTGCGCGACACGCCCGACTCCCCCGCCATTCCGGCAAATGCGCCCGAGATTGGCCAGATGAACACGCTCATCAAGAAAGTCCTGGAAGCCTACCCCGAAAAGAAGGCGACCGCCATTTTGGTGCGCGAGAAAATGGAGCGTATCAAGTACCGCACGCAGACCGCCGAAGGCCGCGCCGAAGCCGACGCCGAATGGAATGCGCTCGCGAAGCACGAGAAAATTGAGAAAATCGAAGCCTGGCTGCACCAGTCCGTGCGCGGCATGCTGCAGGGCGACGGCGGAGACGTGGAAATTCTCGACCTCACGGAAGATAACCGCCTCAAGATTCGTTACCAGGGCGCTTGTGCAGGCTGCGGTTCCGCCATGGGCGGCACGCTATTCTACATCGAGGACGAACTCAAGAACAACGTTTACTACAACTTGATTGTCGAACCCGAGGACCCGCTCGACAACATCGCGCCGAACCCGAACCTCCCCGGCCTTGACGACAACAATCCGCCAGCAAGCCTGCTCTAGGCAAATTTCCAAAGAATATCCTGTAAAATCATATTTTCAAAGCGCGGTAAAAAACGCGTTTTTTGCGTGTTTTGCAAATATTACATGCTTTTACAGCATATAAAGTTATTTTTCATTCCGGGATGGTGTAAACCCCAAAATAGAGGATGTCAAATGAAAAAAATTCTTGCAACAATGATGCTCGTTGCTGCGACGGCGACAATGGCCGTTGTCCCGACTAGAGTTGGTCCCGTGAGTACCTACGGTGCGCTTAAGGCCAACGGCGGCAAGCTCTCCGGCACTTGCCCGCAGTACACCAATTCAACAGTCCAGGTAAAAGGCATGAGCCTTTTCTGGAGTTCCGCTGCAGATAGCGCACTTGCGTACTACACATCCCAGGCCATGGGCCTTATGGTGAATGACATGGGGATTGAAGTTATCCGTTTCGCCTTGGGCGTTGCCGATGAAAAATTCGATAGCCACAAACGTTCCTATACCACAGGTGGCGCAAATGACCAGAAGGCCATGGTCAAGAAGATGGTCTATGCAGCCGTCGAAAACGATATTTACATCATCCTTGACTGGCATATCGAAAGTGCCCAGGGTTACACATCCGAGGCCAAGGAGTTTTTCGAATGGGCTGCCAAAGAATTTGGCAAGACCCACAACGTGATTTTCGAAGTGTGGAACGAACCGAACGGCGCCGACATGGGCACGGTCGCTTATCATGCAAACCAGGTGATTCCCATCATCCGCAAGTATTCCGACAACCTGATTCTCGTGGGTAGCCCTGAATGGTCCAGCCACCCTGAACAGTGTGCTTCTGCCGGAATCCAGGACTCGAAGAAGAATTTTGCCTGCACACTCCATTTCTATGCAGCGACGCATTTTGTGGGTAACGGAGGCTACAATGAACGTGCTGCACAGGCAATATCAAATGGTGTCCCCGTGTTCGCTTCTGAGTGGGGAACCGTTTCTGCCGATGGTAACGGCGAGCCTAACTCTGGCTCAAGCCAGTCCTGGGTGAACTGGATGAACCAGAATGGCATTTCTTGGGCAAACTGGTCTGCTTCTGCCATCAACGAAAAATCCGCTGCCTTTACGTCCCTCACCCTGAACCAGGGACTTAAGTATTCTACTTCCGGAAACATGGTGAAGGGATACCTCGCCGGTAGCCATAATTATAAGGATTGCGGCCTCGGAAACAGCCTCGGCTCTTCTTCTGCCGAATCCGGATTCTCCCAGGGTGTTGCAAACGGAGCTACCACAAACATCATCGACGACATGGAAGATGGTGACCGCTATACCTATACAGGCGGTTTCTGGTCTGCCTGGTCTGACGCCGATGAAAACGGAGCAACAAAGATTTCCAACAAGAAATGGGTAAACGACTTTGGAAAAGAAACCTATGACGTGATTGTCCCAGCCAAGGATGGAAATGAATCCAAATACATGGCCGCATTGGAAAAAATTTACATAGACCAGGGTGCGTATTCTTGGGCTCCGTATGTCGCCATGGGCCTAAACTTCAAGAAGGATACTTCAGAATTCGCTCAACTTGCGAACTGCTCCACAATTTCTTACAAATACAAAGGTGCAGCCCATAACTTCCGTATCGAGATTTCTCCAATTACCAACTACAACTTCCACTATGCCGAGGCAGAAGCTTCCGGCGAATGGAAAACAGCAGAATTGACTATGGACATGTTCCAGCAGCATACCACTTGGAGTAATCCGCAGATTATGGACCTGAGCAAGAACCTGGGCAAGGCTAAACGTCTGGCATGGGAAGTGAATGGTGTTGTTGATCGTCCGGCTTCTGAAATTCAGCCGCTTTACGACTATCTCTATGTCGATGATATACGTTGCGACGGCGTTAGCATCACTGCCATTTCCGGAACCACCACTCCGACATCGTCGTCTTCCGCCAAGTCTTCTTCTTCTGCAAAATCCTCCTCTTCGGCAAATTCCAGCTCCAGCGTCACCCCCACAAGCTCGAGTTCCTCTTTAGCCATCGAGCCGCCGGTCTCTTCTTCTGTTGTGATTAGCGACCTCTTCGTCATCGATGACGTCGAAGATGTCGACGAAATTCTCAACACGACAGGCACCTGGTATGCCTATACCGACAAGGAACCGGGCGGACTTTCCAGCATCACGAACGTCTACGATCCGGCACTTCCAGGCTATGTCGTCGTGTTCCCGGGAACAAAGGACCCGACCAACGGGACCAAGGGCTTCATCGGTCTCGAGGGCGTTGTATGGAACCAGGGTACCTACGAAGAGGCTCCTTTTGTGGCTCTTGGCATCAACATGATGGCCGATACCTCTACTGGATACGACTTGAGTTCGTGCAAGGCCATTTCTTACCGTTACAAGGGAAGCCGCCACACCTTCAAGGTTCAGGACGGTCAGGTTCAGGACTACGCCTTCCACCAGCGCAGGCAGCTTGATTCCGCAGAATGGAAGACCGTTGTTATTCCCTGGGAAGAATTGATTCAGCCGTCCTGGGGTGTGCCCGTAGAGCTGAACAAGTCCAACATCAAGAAAATGGCCTGGGAAGTCATCGGCTACAAGAACTCCGAAAATCAGCCGAAGCTCAACTATCTCTATGTGGACGACCTGAAGTGCGTCAGTACGACCGTCGGAATAAAGAGTATCGCCCGAACCTCCACGCAGGGCATCAAGCTTGCCGCCCAGGGTTCTAGCCTCAATATTTCCGTCGCGAAGGCGGGTTATGTGAAGGTCCATGTGTTCGACATGACCGGTCACAGCGTCAAGAGCGTCTCCGAACAGATGAGCGCCGGTGCCCATACGGTTTCTCTCGAGAACCTGACGGCTGGCAGCTACATCGTGCGCGTGCAGGCCGGCAGTACCGTCAAGTCTGCCCGCATTACGCTCAAGTAATTCCGAACTAGAAACATTGAATTTTATTCAGTGTTTCTAGTAACCATAAAAAAGTCCCTGGCGCTCTGCCAGGGGCTTTTTTCTATATTTGAGGGTGTAAAAACTCCAAAAGGAAAATATATGTCCGAAGAACTCGTCTTGAAATTCGTTGACCCCGTGCCGATGCGCTACGGTGAAAACTCCCACCAGTCCGCTGTATTCTACCGCGACCCGACCTGCACCGAAGCAAGCCTCGCCACCGCAAAGCAGCTCTGGGGCAAGGAACTTTCTTACAACAACATTGTTGACGCCGACGCCGCCCTCGAGATGGCCCGCGAATTCTGCGACGACAATGCGGTCGTTATCGTGAAGCACATGAACCCGTGCGGACTCGCTACCGGCAAGACACTGCGCAACGCCATGGAAGCCGCATGGGAAGGCGACCCGGTGTCGGCCTTCGGGTCCGTGATTGCCGTTACCAAGAAGGTGGACCTGAAAACCGCCGAATTCCTGAAGGGCAAGTTCGTTGAAATCCTTCTCGCCCCAGCATTCGACAAGGACGCTCTGGAATTTTTGAAGAACAAGTCCAAGGACATTCGTCTCCTTGAAGTGGGCAAGATCAAGAAGGCAACCCGCTGCAAGGTGTACAAGCACGTGATCGGTGGCATGCTGGTTCAGGACCGCGACGTGGACGTTTACGAAAAGTTCGAATGCGTCACCAAGAAGAAGTTCGCAAAGAACAAGGAAGCCCTCGCCCGCTTCACCTGGATCGTGACCAAGCACACGAAGTCTAACGCCATCGTCATGGGTTACGAATACGCCCGCGGTTACTTCCAGGTCATCGGCCTCGGCCCCGGCCAGCCGAACCGCATTGACTCTAACCTCCGCCTCTGCCAGCCCCGCGTCCGCGACAACGTGGCCCGCATGAAGGCCGCCCAGAAGTTCTTCAACGAAAAGGGCAAGTGCATCGACAAGGCCGGTCTCAAGGCTCTGGAAAAGAAGGTGTTCAGCGAAGTCGTGATGGGCTCCGACGCCTTCTTCCCGTTCCCCGACAACGTGGAAGCCGCTGCCAAGGCTGGCGTCCAGTACATCGTGCAACCGGGTGGTTCCAAGAAGGACAACCTCTCCATCGAAGCCTGCGACAAGCTTGGCGTGGCCATGGTGTTCACCGGCATGAGGCACTTCCGCCACTAAGGGTTTGCGTATGCCTCCCGTGTCGCAGAAAGAAACGAACCAGAAGGAAAAGGACCTCTACTACGCGGTCCTCTCCTTCTTGAAGTCTGTCCGCAAAGCAGGCCGCACGACCGATGTCGAGTGGCGCGAATACAAGGAAAAACTCCTGAAGATTGCGCCCACACCCGACATGGGCAAGGCCGCCGACATGTGGACGATGGACAACCTCGACCAGTTCAGCCCCGACAACAAGCAGTTGCCGCCGCTCAACGACATGGACTACGTGGCGAACATTTCCCCGAAGTTCGCGTCGCAACTGATGGAAGCGATGTACTACGGGATGCTCAACCTGACGCAGGCGAACCTGATTTCGGACGAAATACAGGATGCCGACCCGGAATGCGTGTCTACCGCCTCGCTCGAGGAACTGCTCGTGAAGCTCTGGATTGGAAACGCGAAAAGTTACCGTAAAGTGGTGGCCAATTAGACGAAAGAACGGACCTACGGTCCTACAGACGAAAGACGAAAGGATTTAGTAGGAAGAATGACCTATAAAGTTCGTGTTATCGGTGGTGGTCTCGCAGGCTGCGAGGCGGCTTTGCAACTGGCGAGCCGTGGTTTCAAGGTAGACCTGTACGAGATGCGCCCGGTCAAGAACACTCCCGCCCACAAGGACGGTCACCTGGCGCAGTTAGTTTGTTCCAACAGCTTTAAGGCGCTGGGCGTCACGAGCGCACACGGGCTTTTAAAACAGGAACTCACGATGCTCGGGAGCTTTCTGCTGGATAGCGCCCGGGAGGCGGCCGTACCCGCAGGCGATTCCTTGACCGTGAACCGCGATATCTTCAGCGAATCTGTGGAAAAAAAGATTGCGGAAAGCCCGAACATAACGCTCCACCGCGAAGAAGTCACGAGCCTTGAAGGCGACTGCCCTACCCTCGTTGCGGCGGGGCCGCTGGCCAGCGACGCGCTCGCCGACGATATCTTCAAGCGCCTGGGTAGCGAGCGCCTCCATTTCTTCGACGCAATAGCCCCTGTGGTAGAGACCGACAGTATCGACTTTGACCACGCCTTCTACATGAACCGCTGGGAAAAGGGCGAAACGGCGGACTTCATCAACTGCCCGCTGGACAAGGAAACCTACGCCGAATTCGTGCGCAAGCTGTGCGAAGCCGAAGCCGTCGAGCCGCGCCCCTTCGAGAAGAAAGAACTGTTCGAGGGCTGCCTGCCCGTCGAAGAAATGGCCCGCCGCGGTTACGAGACGCTCCGGCATGGCCCCATGCGCCCCATCGGGCTTGGCTTGGGCAATAACGGCCACCTGTGGTATGCGGTAATCCAGCTCCGCGCCGAAAACAAGCAGAAGACGCTCTTTAACATGGTGGGTTTCCAGACGCGCCTCAAGTGGGGCACGCAAAAGGAAATCTTCACGATGGTTCCCGCCCTCCGGAACGCCCGTTTTGCCCGCCTCGGCTGCATGCACAGGAACACGTTTATCGAATCGCCCAAGTTCCTGGACGCAACCTTGCGCCTGCGTCCAGACCTCCCCTGCGCCCAGGGAATCCCGCCCACATGGTTTGCGGGCCAGATTACCGGTAGTGAAGGCTACACCGAAGCGGTCGCAACCGGCTGGTATGCCGCCTGGAACATGGCGCAGACAATCTTGCACGGGCATGCCGACCCGCTCCCGAACGAGAGCTGCATCGCATCGCTCATGAACCGCCTTGTGGAAGAAAACGAGGACTTCCAGCCCATGAACTTCAACTTCGGGCTCCTCCCCAACCACGAAGGCCTCAAGAAAAAGAACAAGAAAGAAATCCTTGCGGCTCGAGCCGAAGAAGCCGTGCGCAAGTGGATTGCGGAAAGGAAAATCGTCTAGCTTTTGGAGCAGATTACTGCTTTATGCGCTCGCATTTAGCTTCGTAAGAAGATCCGACCGAGTTAAGGTAGGCAGAAACAATCATTTTACTGTTTGAGCCTCTCCATAACGTTTTGACGACCTCAACTTTTCTAGAATAACACGTAACCTTATCTTGTGAAGACGCGTTTTCTTTCTCATTCGCACAAGCTTTGTCTACGGCCGACTGCGGAGCCGATTCAGCAAACCTGTAAGTCGTTGTTTCAACCGCATACTCGCCCTTAAAAGTCGTCACTTGAGAAATCTTGGATATTTCAGTCACGTTTACAAGAGAAACGTAATCATTACCATAAGTCACGTTACACCCTATTTCGGAAGGTGCAATTTCGAACGGAGCAGAGGCGTCTTCCGCAGATGTACTAGAATCATCACAAGCGAGAAGGCCCAAAGCAGCCACGATTGCCGCCAAACCGAAAAATTTTTGAGAATTCATTATAGTCCCTTAATAAAAACTTTTACAAATATAATAAAAGACCCCCTAAGTGGCCTTTCCCTATCGGGGGAGCCAGATTGCCCCTAACCCTATCGGGGGAGCCAGATTGCGGCTTGTCACTTCGTTTCGCGCCGCCCTACGGGCTTATGCTAACGCATAAGCTCAAAAACTCCTTTACATTCGCTTCGCTCATCGGCGTTTTTGCCGAACTGATTTCATCAGTTCGATCTGGTCCTAAGATGTCAAAAGGGACCCCATAAAGGGGTCCCTTTTGATATCGGGGTAACCAGATTCGAACTGATGACATTCTGCTCCCAAAGCAGACGCTCTACCAGGCTGAGCTACACCCCGAGCGAACCCAAATATAGTAAAAAAAATTCACCCCTAGCCACGCACCCTTTTATTTCATAATTTTTATACAGATTATGAAAAAGATCATTGTCGTCAACAATCCAAAAAACTGGAAATTCCACATCCCCGAAGCCGAAATCGTATCGGCAAAAGACTATCTCACCAACCCGGAATTCACCACGCAGAAAAGCGTGCGCGTATTCAACCTGTGCCGCGACTACAGCTACCAGAGCAAGGGATACTACGTGAGCCTGCTTGCCGAGGCGCGCGGCCACAAGGTCATCCCGAACGTCAAGAACATCCGCGACTTCAAGGCCCCGGCCGTCGTGAAAATCATCAGCGACGACATCGACGAACTCATCCAGAAGAGCCTGCACAAGCTGACCGGCACCGAATTCGTGCTCTCCATCTACTTCGGCCAGAACGTGAGCGCCCAGTACCTGGAACTCTCGCAGGAACTCTACCGCATTTTCCAGGCCCCGTTGCTCCGCGCCAAGTTCGTATTCAAGCAGAAGTGGTTCATCCAGAGCATCCGCCCCATCAGCGTCGACGAAATCCCCGAGACGCACAAGGAGATGGTGGACCAGTTCGCCATCGAGTACTTCGAGAAGACGCGCTACACCTCCGCGAAGAGCGAAGACTACGTGTACGACCTCGGCATCCTCGTGAATCCCGACGAAGTGGAACCGCCGAGCAACAAGCAGGCCATCCACAACTTCATCGAGGCTGCGCAGGATACGGGATTCCGCGTGGAGCTCATCACCAAGAAGGACTACCACCGCGTAGGCGAATTCGACGCCATATTCATCCGCGAGACGACGAACGTGAACCACCACACTTACGCGTTCGCGCGCCGCGCCCAGAGCGAAGGCATCGCAGTCATCGACGACCCCGACAGTATCTTGCGCTGCTCAAACAAAGTTTACCTGCAAGAGCTCATGACCGTAGGCAAGATTCCTGCGCCCAAGACGATCATCGCGCACAGCGAAAACCGCCATACGCTTGCGAAGGAACTCGGCTTCCCCATGGTCATCAAGACGCCCGATTCGAGTTTCAGCATGGGCGTCAAGAAAGCGAACAACAAGGAAGAACTGGAGCAGATTCTCGACACGATGTTCGAGCACAGCGACTTGCTTATCGCGCAGGAATTCACGCCCACCGACTTTGACTGGCGCATCGGCATCCTCGACGGCAAGCCCATTTACGCCTGCAAGTACTACATGGCCAAGAACCATTGGCAAATCTACAACTGGGACAGCAAGGACAAGCAGGGTACCTGCGGCAAGTGGGACTGTCTGCCAATAGAGAGCGTACCCCACGGCATCGTGAAGACGGCGCTCCGTGTTTCAAGCCTCATCGGTAACGGGCTCTACGGCGTGGACCTCAAGGAAATCAACGGCCACCCGGTCGTGATCGAGGTGAACGACAACCCGAGTATCGACCACGGCATCGAGGACCTCGTGGGCAAGAAGAAGCTCTACCTCACCATCATGAGGAGCCTGCGCCACCGCATCGAGGAACGCATGCACGCCGCGCAACACAAGCTCATCCAGCACGAGAAAGACTTTTGGAATTATTAACGAGACGTCATCCTGAGCCCTGAAAGGATTTGACGAAGAGAGATTGTCATGAGCAACTTTAAAATTTGGGAACGCTTCGGCGTCGAAATGGAATTCATGATCGTGGACCGAGAAACGCTGCAGGTGCTGCCCCGCGCCGACATCCCCCTCGGCAAGGACAAGGACGGCAACCAGCTTTCCGACGTGGAATACGACGATATCGGGCTTTCGAACGAACTCGTGAGCCATGTGCTCGAATTCAAGTGCGCACACCCCAAGTCCACCTTCGACGGGCTCGGCAAACGATTCTTCCACGAAATCCGCCGCGCGAACAAGAAGCTCGAAAAAATTAACGCCATGCTACTGCCAAGCGCCGCGCACCCCTTCATGGACCCCTCGGAGATGCAGCTCTGGCCCTACGACTGCAACGACATCTACCAGACATACGACCGCATCTTCAACTGCAAGGGCCACGGCTGGGCGAACCTGCAGAGCACCCACCTGAACCTCTCTTTCGACGGTGACGACGAATTCGGCGAGCTCCATGCGGCCATCCGCCTGCTCTTGCCGCTCATCCCCGCCATAGCCGCGAGCAGCCCCTACCTCGACGGCAAGTACACGGGCTTCAAGGATGCCCGCATCGAAGTCTACCGCCACAACCAGGACAAGGTTCCCGAAATCGCGGGCCTCGTGATTCCCGAAAAGGCATACACCTACGACGAATACAACAGGCAAATCTTCGACAAGGTCAAGAAGGCCATCGCGCCCTACGACCCCGAGCACCTTCTGAACCATTTCTTCTTGAACAGCCGCGGGGCCATCGCGCGTTTTGACCGCGGAGCCATCGAAATCCGGCTCGTGGACATCCAGGAATGCCCAAACGCGGACATCGCCATCGTGGAACTCGAAATTGCGACGCTCAAGGCCATTGCGGGCAAGAATCTTCGCGACTTTGATACGGAACGCCTCTCGGCACTCCTTACTGCAACCTCCCGCGATGCCGAGGACACCGTCATCGACTGGCCCGAATACCTCTCTGTTTTCGGCATGAGCGGAAAATGCACAGCCGGCGAACTCTGGAAACACATCTTTGCCATGGTAAAAAACGAACTCACCGAAGTTTCCGCAAGCACCATGGAAAAGATGCTCGACCGCGGAACACTCTCGAGCGCGCTCTACCGGGCACTCGGAGATGCCCCGAGCCGCGAAGCCTTTGTTTCCGAATACAAAAAACTCGCCGACTGCCTCGCCCACAACCGACTCTACGGTATTGAAGAATAGGCCTTCTTAAAAGTAAATCCCTAAATTCTCACGCTGAGCACGGCGCCTTTGGTGTCGTCGTAAAATAGCGGGGCGATGGTGACCTTGGGCGGGGTCTGCTTTTCGCCGACTTTTTCCTTGTAGAACACGCTGCCGATGTACCAGCCGATGGAGGTTCCCATCAGGGTGCCCGCGACGGCGTCGGAGAACCAGTGGGCCTCCCCTTTTGCGCCGAGAACCATGCTTGTCGCGATGTAGCCTGCATACAGGGCGCAGCCTGCCACGACGAGAGGCTTGTCGCGGTTGTAACTTGCAATGCTCATGGCCATGGCCGCGTTGGTCATAGAATGCCCCGAGGGCCAGCCGTAAAAGACTCCGCGCCTAAAAAATCCCCATTTGAAATCGCGGGAACGCTCGCCGCTGTTGAGTTCCGCATCAGGGTGTTCGCGTGCCGAAATCGCCTTGAGAATATTGTTGTAGAGGAACGCCACGGCGGTGGCCTGCACGGCGACGGCGCCGGTGTTGTTCAGCGCGCGGTTGTCGCTGATAAAGTACATGTAGCCCGGAACAAGAATCGGGAAGAACGTCCCCATCATCATGCCGGGAGTGAACGCGATGCCGTACGTGAGCTGGTCCTGACGGGCCGCAAAACGGGCCACCATCAGGTCGTTGTTTTCCATCGAGAACTTGTACGTAAGCGCACCGCCGAGCATGTGGAACCCGAGCGGCCAGCCGAACGCACTCAGCAACATGTTATGGCCCAGGTGATCGAACGGGGAAAGTTTTGGCGCGGTATCGACAGTCACCGAGGTTGTTACGGAATCTGCTTCGACAGCAGCGGAACCCGTGGCACAGGCAAAAGCCAAAACCACCATCCAACGAAGCGCTATTTTGTCTAGACGAAAAATCAAGATTTGACCTCGTTTATTATTTCGAGAGCGCCTTCACCCAATCGCGGACAACGGTTTCGGAATCCTTGACCTTGCTTCCGCGCACAGAAAGGGCGGTATTCTTGTCGAATGCAGCACCCTTCGCCTGCATCAGCTTTTCGAGCGTAAGGAGGCTCCCTGCACCATCGGACGACCCTTCGTGAGAGAAGAACACATAGACGTTTTTGCCTTGCAAGTTCGCCTGCTTCAGGAATGTCATCACGGGCATCGGCACGTCGTACCACCAGACCGGAAAGCCAACAAACACGGTCTTGTAACGATCCATTTCTTTGTTGCTCAGGAAGAGGTTTATCTCGGGATAAATGTTTCCGTCCTTTTCCTTTTTGGCAACATCGGCGGTCTCGTTGTAGCTAACAGGGTATTCTTCCTTGCGCAAGATGCGGGCGTAATCGGCTCCGACTTCGTCGGCAATCCAGTGCGCCATGCTCCGCAGATGTCCAGACCAGGTAAAATACACGACCAGCACATCGCCTTTTTTCGAGAAATCCACATCGGCGTTCTGGTCGGCCCTGTTGCGCTCGGCACAGCCCACCAAGGAGATCAAGGCAAGCGCAAGCGTTAAGACCGGGATGAAAATTCTTGCGAGTTTTTTCATGGAGTGTTCCTTTTGGGCTACCTTTCTTAGGTATAAATTAGATAAAAAAATACCGATTCACAATTGCAAAATTACGGCTAGAATTAACGATTTTACGGTTCGGAAATTTTTATAATTACTGGTTTGCGACGGGAACACCGACTAGAGCACTAGAAGAGAGACGTCACCACCTCGCCGATATCGCTGTCGACGCTTATCGAGCGGGGTCCGATGTCGTCGGGAGCGTAGGCCTGTCCGTAGTTGATGCAGGCGTAGGTGGCGTTCGAATTCAGGGCGGTCATTTGCCAGAACGGGTACTTGATGATTCCGGGGGTGTTCATGCCTACGCCCAGTTCCAGGAACAGCACGTTTCCGCCGCGCATGGCGTTACATCTGTCGAGAAATTCGCGGTAACGTTTTGCAGCACGGTGCCAGCCGTCGTCTTCTACGAAGGTGGAATCGGAACGCAGGTTCATGGACATGGGGCGGCCGCAAATGGGGCACCTGGGCAACAGTTCCGCAGGGACGGTCATGGCGCCGAACAAGCCCGTCTCTTTTGAAAATCCCTGGGCGTCGAACATGGCACGAATCTGCTTTTCGTTGTCGTAGGTGCAAAGGTGGCATGGCTTACTGCATTGGAAAAGCCCGAAATCGCCCTGGGTGTAAAAGAGCCGTTCCTTGTCAAAGCCCGCTTTCTGGAAACAATGGTCCACGTTGGTGGTAAGGACAAAGTAATCCTTATCCCGTAGGATTTTCAGGAGATTTTCGTAGACGGGTTTCGGGGCGGCCATGTAGCGGTTTATCGTGACATAGCGGCTCCAGAAGGCCCACATTTCTTCGGGAGTCCCGTAAGGGAAAAAGCCGCCGGAATACATGTCCGAAAAGCCGTACTTTACAGAAAAGTCGGCGAAGTACTTGACAAATCGTTCCCCGGAATAGGTAAATCCCGCCGATGTCGAAAGTCCTGCGCCCGCGCCCACGACGACGGCATCCGCCCTTGTCAGAGCCTCTTTCAGTCTCGATACTTCGGCAGAAAAATCATCCGTTGATTTTTTCAAAAATCCGCGCATAGATAGCCTCATCCTTTTCACTGAAAACGTTGAAGACAACCTTCATGGGGTTTTGCGTACGGCGTTTCCATTCCAGCACCGTATCCACCGCGATTTGGGCGGCGCGTTCCGGCGGAAACCGGAATACGCCTGTAGAAATACAGCAGAAGGCGATAGATTCCACGCCGTTCCGGGCCGCAACATCGAGGCAGTTCCTGTAGCACGATTCCAGCAACTTGCAGTCCCGTTCCGTAAGGCCGTAGCCCACGATTGGCCCCACCGTGTGCAGCACGTATTTGCAGGGCAGGTTGTAGGCCGGCGTGATTTTCGCCTGTCCTGTGGGTTCGGGGTGCCCTTGCCGTTTCATCAGGGTGTCGCAAGCGCTACGGAGGCGGACTCCCGCGAAAGTGTGGATGCAGTTGTCGATACAGCTGTGGCAAGGCTGCCAGCAACCCGTCATACCGCTGTTGGCCGCATTCACGATTGCATCCACCCTGAGAGTGGTGATGTCGCCGCGCCACAAAAACAGGGAATCGCCAAACAAGTCCGGCGCACCCGCGCTGAAGCGCCTGCCGATACTTTCAATGTCCGCGATGTCCGTTATTCCGCGGTCACGGATGGATTCCTGCAGGTATTCGTCCTGAATCCTGTAGAATTCATCGCTTGCGGGGGCGGCCTCCCGCACGTTCATCAAGGAACGCAACAGGATTTTCTGTCCTTCGGCGTCCGCGGGGATGGTCGTGCCGCTGTACCTGGGACTTTCCGCCAATAGATACTTTATCAGGAATAGTCTGCGCTCTGCTTGATTCATGATTCCTCCCGGATGGTTCAGGGACGGTCTTGAGTTGTGCGGCGAGGCCCTTCAGAGTCGTCTTCTCCAGTTCCATTTCCAGCGCCGTCTGCGCCGAATTCAGGGCCGGGTCCAACAGGCGATGGATGTTCCTGCCTACGGGGCACAGCGGATTCGGTTCCGGGTGGAAACTGAAGACAATCCGTTCCTCGTCGTTATCGTTGATGGCCTTGTAGACATCCAGGAGCGTTATCTTGTCGGCAGGACGCGCAAGGTGAGAGCCCCCTACGCCAGGAGCCGTCTCAACCAGGCCCGCCTTTTGCAACTGCAAAAGAACCTTGCGGATGATGACCGCATTCACGCCGGTGCTGCCCGATATGAATTCCGAGGTCACCCGCTCCGCCCCCTCGAAGAAGTGGATGCAAAGCAAGGTGTGGACCGCTGCCGTAAAACGAACGCTGACTTTCATAATCCACAATTTAACAATTGTTGCCTGCGTTCACACGCATCTTGGTCTATTTGTAGAACATTCCCGCCGTCATGTCCAGGTAGTTTTCGCCGGAGTAGTTCGCGAATTCCTGCTTCATGGCGCTCTTGAATGCCGCCGGGTTCACGTTCTTGAGGGCGATATTCTTCATCACCTTCAGGTACTGGATTTTAGCACGGGCATCTTCCAAATTTTCCACCGTGTAGTGCGACGTGAGAATCAGGGAAATTCCGCGGTCGATGTAATCCGTGAGCTGCGCGATGATGGCATCGGCGTGCTTGCTCCCCGCCACGATGGAATGAACGTCGTGGCCCATCATGTGGGTGTAGACAACGTTGATTTCGGGAAATTCGATATCGAATGCCTCTTGGGTCGCGACAACGCGCATGTCGATGCCCGCAAGATTCAGAGTCTCGCCTTCGATAAAGTCTGTCGTCGCGTAAATGGAGTTGTCAAAAGCATCGCCAAAAGCCACCGTGAAATTCTTGACCAGGGCCGCACCTCCCCCGTTATGGTTGTAATCGTCGGCATGGCGGGTGCTGTACACGGGAGCCCCCTTCATGAAGGTCGCGCCCGCGCCATGGTAGGCAATCACCGTTCCCACGAATTCTACCGAAAGGCCCTTGATGTAGGCTTCCAGTTCCTTGATGTTGTCGAAGAAACAGGGGGCTTCGACCATGAACATCTTGCCGTCCTTTTCCAGCAAGAAACATTCGTCGGTTATCAGGTCGTTTGTCTTGTAGGCATGCAGCTTGACCGCCCCGAAATCGTAGATTTCCACGACGCCCTTGCCAAGATTTACGGTCTTGAAGTTGTTCTTTTCCATTTTGAATCTCCTTGGGCCAAGCCCGTTTTTTATCTTTGTTGTTCTTTAATTGTTACAACACAAAATATATCCAATTATCATTGTAATGTCAATAGAACAACTAGAAATTTAAAGTAAAAATTTGATTACAAAAAAACATGGGTTAGTTAGAGCTTTCGCTGTTTATTCCACCGAAAATGTCGCCTTCACGTTCCCTTTGCCGAGGATCTGCTGGAGGCGTTTCTTGTTCACATTGTCGATACGGGCCAGGCGGGTGAAGTTCCAGGAATTCTTGTCGTAGTAGATGGTGATGGAATTGCCCTGGTAAAGGATGATGTCGCCTGCATCGGTGTCGATTTGCTTGTCGTTACGCGGGAAACTGCGCGGCAGGTCGGCCACCTTCTCGAAACTGCCGTAGTCGTGCATGTCGAGCGTCATGTCGCCCTGCATGAGAAATTCGGCGAAGGCCTTGGCGGAGGAATTTTCTTCGAACGTTGCCGTGAAGGCGGTATCGTTCACATGGATCTTGAGTTTCACGGGAGCCTCCGTTTGAGCGGATGAATTGGCGGACGATTTCGGCGTCTGAGTTTCAGGTTGCGTCGAATGGCTCGCCGCATCGCTGCAGGCCACGAGAAAGAACAACGCTATAAGGACAATGTTTCGCATACACACAATATAAATAATTGTGCAAGCAATTCAAAATACTTATTTGCTATGACTCACTATGCCTTTTGCGCATAGTGAACCGCCAGCGAGAACCGAAACAAGCGTCAAAACGGCCCCCACTACAAGGACGATCGAGACGCTTGCGGCAATGTCCCCCATGCCCACCAGCGGGGAGACAATTCCGCCCATCAGGAAGCCCGATGCCCCGATGGCTGCGGCTGCGGTGCCTGCATTTGCGCGTTCGGCGTTCAATGCCAAGGCCGTTGCCGGAGGCTGGCTCATGCCGAACATGAACGTAAGCCCCATGAAAGCGACTTGCAGAAGCGGGAGTAAAGCGTGCGTCATGAGGGCGGCAGCGACGGCAATTGCGAAAACGAGCATTCCCACGCCAGCGATTTTCAAGGCCTTGTATTCGTTGCCGACCTTGCCCGAAAGCGCACAACCGAACGCCGTGAACAACGCGTTCAACGCAAAGCACAGGCTAAAGCCGACAGGCGAAAGGCCGTAGATTTTTTGGTAGATAAACGGCGAAGAGGCGATATACCCGAACAAGATAATCATCGGGAACGTGCATACCAGAAAATACAATACGTAGGTGCGGTTCTTGAATACTTTTGCGTACAAGCTAAAACTTGCCAAGACAGACTTTTTGCTGCGGCGTTTTACCGGGAGCGATTCCTGGAATTTCCCTGACATAAAGAGCAGCAGAGCACCATACAGAAGCAATACCGCGAAAGTCCCTTTCCAGCTCATGAAATTCAGCAAGAATCCGCCCAGCACCGGGGCTATAATCGGGGCGACTCCGTTCACAGCGCTCACCATGGCAAGGAACTTGGTGAGGACGGGACCACGGTAGGAATCCGCCGAAATGGAACGGGCTATCACGATTCCGCCAGACGCAGCCATGCCCTGCAACAAACGAAACACGTTGAAGGTTACGATGTTCGGCGCGACAATGCAGGCGACAGTCCCGCAGACAAAAAGCAACAGACAAACTAGCAACAATTTTTTGCGGCCGTACTTGTCGCTCAGCGGGCCTACAAAAAGTTGCCCCACCGAAAGCCCGAGCATGCTCATGGTGAGGCTCAACTGTGCCATCGAGGGGCTTGCCGCAAAATAATCGGCAAGGCTCGGGAGGGCCGGCAAGTAAAGGTCAGTCACGAAGGGGCCAAACGCCGAAAGCAGCCCAAGCAACAACATAAGGAAAGTGAATTTCTGTTTTCCGCTCATAAATTCCTCTTGGCGAAACCGCACGGAATCGCCATAAAAAAAAGCCCGCAAAGCCTTACAACTGGACTTATGCGGGACCGCTACACGTTGATTTCGCAAGCGAATTTAGGAAAAAATTTTTCCGTTGGCAAGGATATTATCTATCTTTTCGATCGTGACAGGCATCGAAGAACAATTCAATGGCAAGAAACTTCTTGTCAAGAAACTCATTCCTTTCGGGTTCACGAAGGAAGGGCCTAACTATGCGCTCGTCCGCGAAATACTTGGCGGACAATTCCGTCTTGAAATCAGAGTGGGACGAGGCAAGAAGGTTTCAGTCAAGGTGTTCGATAACGATTCCGGTGAAGAATACCTGCTGTTTTCGGTGCTGTCAGTGCAGGGGGCCCTCGTGGGCCGCATCCGCAAAGAAGTTTCTGCCATTACAGATAAATTCATTAGCGAATGCTTCGAGACGCAGATTTTCAAAAGGAGATCAGCGAACGACCTGATTGGCTACGCGGAGCAAAAATACGGAGACAAGCCCGAATATCTGTGGGAACGGTTTCCGCAATTCGCCGCCATCCGCAAGCACAAAAACAAGAAATGGTATTGCCTGTTGGGGACTGTCGAAAAATCAAAAGTTGGCCTCAAGGGCGACGAGATTATCGAAGTAGCGAACTTCAAGATAATCCCGAAGGAATTGCCGGGACTCCTGAAAAAGCCCGGCTACCTCCCCGCATACCACATGAACAAGAAAAGCTGGGTAACGGTCGTCCTTGACGGGACGGTGCCGCTAACCGAAATCAAGAAATTGCTGGATAAAAGCTATACGCTGGCGTGAAAAAGCAACCAAGGTCACATTATTTTTCATCGGTACACAAGGTTGTGCACCAAAAAGTAC
Source organism: Fibrobacter sp. UBA2449 (assembly GCF_002342555.1). Classification (NCBI taxonomy): domain Bacteria; kingdom Pseudomonadati; phylum Fibrobacterota; class Fibrobacteria; order Fibrobacterales; family Fibrobacteraceae; genus Fibrobacter; species Fibrobacter sp. UBA2449. Next base: position 290,052 of record NZ_DDQF01000020.1, on the reverse strand, counting down.
ACAAAGTTGTGGCCCACAAGGTTGTGTACCAGGCGTTTGGCTTAAATATATGTTTATGCCACCGAAAAAAATAATTGCATAAACAATTAATACTTATTTGCTATGACTCACTATGCTTTTTACGCGTTGTGAAGCCTTATACGCTAGCCCAAAAGTTTGCCGGCACCTGTTTTCAGAAAGTCGATAATTCCTATAATCAAAAAACCATTTTCATCGGTATGCACGGGCTAAAGTCATCGCTAGTGGCTAATTGAACCGAAAATGGCGAAAAACGTCAAATTTTAAGATTTCCATTTCCCCGTCGAAAATTGTAAAAGATGTCTTTAACGCTTTGGACGTAGCCTTTTACATTTCCCGTGCAAAAAGCAATACTATGACAGGGTACGTCCAAACTACAAGGAAGAGCCGATTATGGAATACACATTTGAGAAAAAACGCCTTTTTTCCGAAAAAAAAGAATTTTTCTGCACTTTCGTGCGCTTTTTAGACTATTTTATGTTATTTTTAGTACGAAATAGAGAGTTTAGCTCTTGTTCTCTGGCCGAAATCTGCAAATTTCACAAGAACGGGGACAAGGCGAACGCTCACGCAGGCATGCCGCATTGCGGTATGCTTCAGATTGTCGTATCAGCCATTCGGCTGATTTTTGGTCGTGTAGACCAAGGGCAACAGCCCATTTGGGGCGTGGGTCGTTTGTGTTTATCGTTCTTGGGCAATGCAGAGCCTCGGCTAGAAAAACGCAACGATCTGCGCCTTTTTTGTATCCATACAAAATTTGGCACGGTTCCTTGCTGAGCAGGGGCGGACTCCTAAAAACTTAACAGGAAGAATATTGCCTATGGAAAACGAAGAACTCAACCAACGCCCCAGTTTTGTCCAGAAAATCGGGAAATTTTTCAGCTGGTGCGACAGCAAGATAATCAACATTCACATGCGCCTTGTGAAAGGATTATTGGACAAAGAAGAACAGGCACGAGCCCAAGGCCTTATCGACAAAAAAGGTTTCAAGACGGCTGGGGCTTTTATAACCTGGCTTATGGCATTCCCCTGCCATGCGTCGAAATATTCCACGCATAAATATAAACAGGCGTTTGTCCGCATTTGCTTCTCGGCGGTTTTGGCTTTTTTACCGGCGACCCTATTGTTGGTCTTTAGCGAACAGGTTTTTCCGTCGTACAAGGACTTTTTTAAGGAATACAGCATCGTCATTTGGGCTATGATGACCGCAGTGATGCTGTATTTCTTATTGAAATTTGGTTTGGTCCTGATAAGGATTGTCACTTGTTTACTGTTTCTTGCAGTTCTTATGGCTTCGTGTGCATTCTTTTTCAGTGATGCGGCTTCCGAAACACGATCAATGCTATTCATTGTTGCCGAAGTAGTAACAGCGGTATTCTTCTTGCTGTGGAACTTCTGGCCGAAGAAATTCAAGGAAGCCCCGGCAGCAATGGATGATGAATAATGTCCCTGAGCCTGTCGAAAGGCCCCTCTCAAACCTTTTGCAAACGCAAAACACACCGTACCGAAACCCGCGCGGCATGGTGCGCAACAATCCAGCGGGATAACATACTCTCATGAGGTATATTATGAAACAACAAAAGAAAATGGCTTACAAGAAGCCCCAACTTATCGCCAAGAACAACCCGACCGGAAGCTTCGCTGCTGGATGCCCTGAAGAAAGTGCCGGTCATCCGGTATTCAATTGCAAGAAGTGCGATCGAGCTTCGTAAAATAATAGGCATTATTTCCTATGGCAAGGCGTTCGTGCCCTGCTTTAGGAAATATTTTTCCCCTAATTGGATTCAAAGGAATATATATGACACAGACTGAATTAGAAGAAAAATTATTGCGTTTTCTTAAAGGAGAAAAAGGGTTTGTCACGGACGCTCAAATTTCGCAGTGGAAATTAATGCAAGGAATTTCTTCGGATTTATCTGTTGATGACGCTTTAGATTCGTTAAAAAAACAGGGCTTTATTTCATTAAAAGACAATGGAATAATTGTTCATTAGTAAGGAGTTGATAATGTTAAAAAAATCAATAGCAGATCAAATTCAGCTAATTTCGAAAAATCGACAGCAAAAAAAGTCTAGTCAAATGAAGAATTATGAAACCGCAGAGAAAAAAAGAATTCTGCAACAGAAAAAAATGGACGAAAAGCTAACTACGATATCAAATTTTTTGCGTTCTGTAAAAAACAACTTCAATAGAATTTTGCTGAATGAGAAAATGGGCGATTATGAATTGCAAATTTGCAATAAAAATGTATCTAGTCCCTTAGAACATTCTTATGGACTGATGCTGAAAAAAAACGAGAAGAAAATTATTGCCAAAATAGAAATTATAGCCTATAAAGATAAGGAATATTGTGTTTACACTGTTGAGAATAAAAAAGAGCATGTTCGAACATTTGGCCCAAGATTAAAAAATAGAATAGAAGCATTTTTTGTTGAAAAAGTAAAAATGCAGGAATCGTAGAACATGTTCTATCGTCTATCTCGTGATACATTTATTCGTTCCATTGGTGAGTATGGCTATATCTATAGTCAGCTCACCAAACACGACCGCACCTACACTCAGGAAGGTCGTGCTTTTCTTGATGTTCTTTCTCGTGAGCCACAAAATCTAGAAATTCTAGCTGTAAGGGCGTGTGAATATTTTGAAGATGTTTCTCCATCAGATGTTCAAGCGGACTTGCTGGAATTTTTGGATTCCTTGGTTGACGACCGCTACTTGATTTCTGGAAATACAGCCAAAGAGTGTGCTGCTAAAGACACTCACTTCAGTTATGCAGGAAATCCGAAAACTCTGTTTACCTATAATGCGCAACAGAATACAGATGATGAAAAACTCTATACCGATACTCAGGAACTACTTTTTGGTTATTATCGTCAGCATCCGCAAATTCATAGTTGCCAAATTGAGACAACCAACCGCTGTAATGAACGATGCATCCACTGTTACATTCCGCATGAATTGAAAAATATGGTGTTGCCATACGAAGTAATCGAAAATGTTCTTGAACAGTTGTATGATTTAGGTGTCTTGGGGTTGACATTGTCTGGGGGAGAGTTTTTTACTCATCCTGATGCAGAAAAAATTCTTCGAAAAGCCCGCGAATTGGATTTTAGTTTTACAATACTTTCTAATATCACACTTATCACCCCAAAAATGATTGAAGTTTTAAAAGAAGTCAATCCAGGACTTGTTCAAACTTCACTCTATAGCGTCATTCCTGAAGAACATGACCATATCACGCAACTTAAAGGTTCTTGTGAAAAGACCAAAGCAGCCATTGATGCTCTAATTGCAGCGAATATTCCCGTGCAAATCAGTTGCCCTGTGATGAAAACGAATTATCATTCTTACAAGGAAGTGCTGAAATACGCTTACGAACGTAACTGCAAGGCTCAAACGGATTATGTGATGATGGCTCGTTACGATTTTACCACGGACAATCTTACAGAACGTTTGTCTATGGAACAAACTGAGGAACTTCTTAAAGACATTATTCAATTTGATAAGGATTATCTTGATTTCACTGAAACACCTATTTGTCCTGTATCACGGGAGGAATGGGAAAAGCAACCGTTCTGCGGTGTAGGTATGGATAATCTCTGTATCGCAAGTGATGGCATAGTGTATCCGTGCAGCGGTTGGCAGGGTATGGCGTGTGGTAATGTTCGCGAACAACCCATCAAGGATATTTGGGAAAAGTCTCCGCAATTAAATAAGCTCCGTAATCTTACCAAATCTGCCATTCCGCAATGCTATGATTGCGAAGACAGACAGTTCTGTGCAGCTTGTCTTGTTCGTAATTTCAACGAAAGTGGAGGTGATTATTTGAAAGTGGCTCGTCACTTCTGTAAGGCTGCGCACCTGAATAGAATATTGGTTGAAGAAGCTAAGGCAAAAATGAGAAAGGGATGAAACTTTTCGATTTTCATGTGCATATAGGACAATATTTTGACGACTATTACACGCCGCCTCGAATATTACGCACGCTGAGTTTGGCTGGCATTATGCATTTTGCCTATTCTAGTACCAGTACTGTCGTTACGGATGACCCTAATTTTCTGCTAGAAGAACGTATCGCTATGTATGAACTTTCAGAAGGGCGCGCCAAGCCTATTTTGTGGGTGACTCATGATATGCTGAAGCGTTCGCGAGACTTGTCTTTATATATGAGTGAAAAGGGTGGCAAAATTTGTGGGTTGAAAATTCACGGTGATTCCGAGAAATGGATACCTACTGCGTCGGACAAATGCTTTAGACGAGTCTTTGAAATTGCGAGGGAATTGGGACTGTTTGTGAAAGTCCATACGGGCGAAAAGAACGAATGGTGTAATGCAGGAAATTTTGGACATATTTGTAAAATCTATAGAGATGTTCCTGTAATTCTTGCACATGGACGCCCGCTATCTCCAACAATTTATGTTTTGATGAAAAATCCGAACGCTTATGTTGATACATCCTTTATGCCGCATAATCAGCTGCGAAATCTTATTCATGTTGCGCGTGAACAGGACTTTATTGATCGAATTTTGTTCGGGACAGACTCTCCCATCCCTGGGCGTTATCTGAAAAGTTCCCTTCCGCGGCACTTGCGGGCACGAATTGCAACGAGCAAGCAAATTGCGGGTAAGGATTGGAAGAAAATTTCGTGGGAAAATGCGAGTAGATTGCTTCGGGGCAATCGCTCCTCGCCATGACGGAATGAATTTTTACAAATCCGATGCCAAAAGCGATATACATTTGCGAAACGTCCAAAAGCCCAAATCACGCAAAGGAGGCCCGCATGACCCTAGAAGAACTTGAAGCGATTATCCTGCCATATACCACCAAGGAAGATGGTTTCGGCCAGTATGAATACTGGTTCAACATCGACGAGAAGCGGCATCCCGAAAAACATGGCGGGATGACCATCCCTGACATTGCCTACACTCCGGAATATGGAGAACTGGCCACTTCATTTGACGTTTCAGGAGAAATGTTCAATAGCCTTGAAAAATTGACAGTTGAGGAATTTCAAGAAGTATTTGAAAAAGAAAAACTTGCCCATCAGTGAGGTTCACCATGAAAAGAGTTCTTCTGCTAGCACTCGCACTTTCGACCCTAGCTTTTGCCGACAAGCCGACCGGCGTGTGGCGTTTCGCCCGCACAAATTCCATGTATTCTACTGCATGGAACCATCCGGGAGCCATAATCGACCTTGGCGACAAGGAGGTATGCCATTATGTCGGACAGATTAACTTCCCAGTGAACAGTGACGGACAATGTGACAACATTCTCATACTGCACCTTGCGAAAGCACAGGCGATGGAGGAGAACGGCAAGATTATCGGACTGTATTGTGCCTACGATTGGTCATACCCTGACATGGGCGGCAATTTTCTGACCAACGACGTGTACCGCGAGAATTGCCCGGACATTTTGGCTACCGTCAACGGCGGGTTCGACGTGGTTGGAGAATACTGGTTCAAGCCGAAGGAAAACCAGACCATATATTACGAAGATGGAGCCCCAATCAGACAGACCCTATCGAATACTAGGGAGGTCCTGGACAGGTTCGACAAGAAATACGAGAACCAGATAAGGTATCGCGACACATACGACTGGATTCAGCTGAAGCCAGGCTACGGATGGGACCAGTGGGAGCGACCGGGGAGCGTGTATGGGAAACAGATGGGCAAATAAAAAATTTATCATCGCCTTTGCGCTTGCCCTGCTTATTTGTGCCTGCGCTACGACACACGACAGGGAGAACCGCTTCGACACGCTCGTTTCTGCCAGATTCAACAGCATTACAAAGATCCATTGTCTAAACCGGACGGCGCTTTCTGAGGAAACGCAAGGTGATTTTCGTGTAAAGGTCTTGCAAAACAGGGACGATCCGCTGCGGGTCTGTTATCGGATTTCTGAGTTCGAAAGGTGTTTCGACACACGCCTAAATTACACCTATACGGAATGCCGCGAAACGACTCCGCCTTACAAACACTGCCACGATGACCGTTTCGATGGAAACGAGATCTGGAAAATTTATCACATCGGGGCGGGCGACACCCTGATGCTCGGGAAAGACATTTTCGTAGCCATCACGGGCGAAGGATGCTTTGCCGCTGCTAAGCAATAGGTTATGGAAACTCTCTTTTTAGCAATGATTGTCGGCATCGTGACCTTATGCCTACTTGTGCTCCTTGTGGTGGCCACTATAAAGGTATTTTTTGCCGTTTTGTCGCTTTTGCTTGTTATTGCGGGATTTATCGTTTTGGGGGTAGCCATCATTTAATCCATTTGCTATTATCAAATCACATAATAAATGTATTGAAAGTTTTTTTTATGAGCAAGCAGGACATCTGGAATATTCTCGAGAAAATTGCACCCAAGCCTTATTTTAATTGGGGCGACAAGCAGTTGAATGCAAATGGAGGATATGCGAGGAGTTCCTGGGATGTCAGCAAGGAAACCCATGAACGGATGTTTGTTTTCTATAAGGATATCGAATTTGCACAAGAATGTTTGCGTCGCGATTATGAAGAACCGACCGAAGACAACGCAATCTTGAAACTGTGCGGTTCCAGGCGCACGGGCAACCGTAGGTTCCCTCGCTTTGGTTGGCTATTTCCGCAGCAAGGCTGCATTATCGGCCGAGAAGAGTTTCTGAAACATCCAGGAAAAACAAGCGCTTGGCAATCCCTTTACGCTTTGGTTGCCGAATCGAAAACCGAAGGCCGGCAGAAGGCGTCAATCCTCGCAAAAATCGACAATATGACGAAATGCGACGAATCGAAGAAGCGAGTTTTTGGAGAAGCTGGCCCTAGGTTCATCCTGGTTCGCAACCATTATCAGGTTCAATTCTCAACAGACGAAATGTCCGCAATCCTCCCCATCCTTTACGAAGCCGCCATCCCTGTGCAAAAAATATCTGCAACGGAAACTAGCTTGCCCGAAGACTGGGCCGATAAGGAGGAAACGCCATTAGGCATATCTTCTTGGGAACAGTTTTATTCTGCCGCCAAACAAAAAGAAATCATCGACGCCCTGAGCATCATTTACCGAAAATTTCCAAATCCCAAAATCAAGAACTGGGAATTATTTGCGGATAACCGAAATTTCTGGGAAAGCTACGATAAGTTGAAACACGGGGTAAAGGGGCTTGAAATCGAAGACTTGTCCGTGATGGTGGCTCATGTTCTCGCCGAGATAACGAAATGTGACGGGAATGGCAGATTGACATTTTTTACGGGGCGAGCAAAAATAGCGAAAAACGGAGCAATCACCTATATCGACGATTTTGGTCTGATTCGCGAGGCGAACGAATATTACAACAAGATCTACCTACCAAAACTCAAGCCGCATAAATTCGTCAACAGGGATGGCCGCGAAGTATTGACCGCCAGGGGCTTTGAATACGCAGACACTTTTGCGGCAAGCCTTATCAAAGCGATGTTTGGAAACGGCAAGGGATACGGAATCAGCGGCCCAGTAGAAAGACTGGTGAAGTATGCAAACGACATGAGGAAACTTGCGAAGGATTCGCCTGTGCGTACAAGAGCTTTGCCAGAATCGAATCTATTTAAGAATCCAGAAAACCTGCTATTGCTTTTAAGCAGCATTTCTGTCGGTGAAATACAATCTTTCCCGCAAGAATATGGTTCCATCGCCTATGCGGTTTTCGTTTCTATTTTTCCGAACGCATACGACCGCTACGATTTTATCGAAGACTACTCTGAATTTTACGAAAAAAACAGTGTAACTGACGGTCGTGACGCCAACCGTAAATTCAATAGCCGCTACAAGTTTCTTTATGAACCTGCATTCAAGAACAAGAGAAAGCCGAGCTTTACAAACTGTTCGATTCTCGATATGGCGCTCCGCAACGGGGATATGCCAGAATGGTCTTCGAATATCATGACCGCACTTTATGAAAACGCCTATGGCAAGAATGATGAGGAAGGCTATAAGAAAAAAACCGAACTATTCCCGATAGCAAAACTAGATGGTTTGACAAAACTAGGTACTGTGCAATACAGCTACTTTGTTGACGATGTCGAAAATTACGCTGTTATTCATTTGCAAAATGCGCTAAGAAGTTTCCTTGATAAATTTTGCCAAACGAAATTGCCTCGTTCTACGCCCACGAAAAAATTGCCACGGTTGACGGTAGCGGATAATATCCTAATCCTGGAATAGATTCATCTGATTTTGTCGTATTTGCTGCATTTTGACATTTAATGTCAAATGAATCACATAATAAATAGCGGTGATTAGAATCAAATAATTTTCCTCTGCAAACGCCCGTGTTATAAAGATCCCCCGATTGAGGGGACCCGGGGATACATCGTGTCTTTTTGCTAGGAAATTACCGATTTCTGCGTAAAATCGCCATTTTAACACTTAAAAGGAGTTGTTCATGACGCAACACAACGGCACGCAGTCCACCCAGATGAACATCAATAGCCTCGTAGAGGTTGCCCAAAATGCACAAAATGGGCGCATTTGTTCGGGTGCCCTGAGACTTCTTTGGGAAATTGTAGGGGACACCGTCATGGGCAATATGGTCGGAAAATCCTATCGCATAAACTCCGATTTCGACATGATCGGGGATTCGCCTAGGGATCGCCGGGAGAAACTGGCCTCGGACGCATACCTCTTTTTTTGCGGGGCGGTCATGAACTTCGACCAAAATCTTGGCGTGCCATTCTTGGCGTATATCGCCCAGAAGGTCTGTTGGAAACTCGCCGCCGACAAGCGTGATAACGCCAAACGTGACGATCGCATAAAAATCAGTTCCAAAATGCAGATAAATGCTTCCGAAGAATTTGCAGAAGAAGACGCTTTTGCCGCCCTGCTGGAAAGAACTCCAAATGAAGAAGATGTCGAGGGCGATTGCTTCAGGAGAGACGCCATCCTCAAAATCAAGAACATTGCTGCCAGCGCCCCCAGAATTGCAGCCTACTTTGAGACCTGTCAAGAAGTGTGCAATCAGGGCTTCAAGGGATCCGATGCCGAAGTCGCAAGGTTCATGGGCTGTACTCGGGCAAGCACCGGCAACTACCGTAAGAAGCTCGTCCGCATGCTTGCCGAAAAAGGAATGGATTTCAATTCCCTTGTTACGACGGCTGCGTAATTCAAGCTGAAATTGCACGTTTTTTTTTACAAATCGCGTCATTGTGACGATATATGTAAAGCGACGCAACAGAACGGCAATACACAAAAAAAACAAGGAGTCCAACATGGATAACAAAATCGAAGAAAAGAAGGAACTCGACCAGAACAGCAAACCTACAACCAGCAACATCAGGCGCCATCCGATGAAGGGCGAACCCGGCTACGACGAGTTCATGCGGGAACTCTTTAGAAGTGCAGGGTCGAACATGCTGAGGGACGACGAAATATAAAAGCGGGCAAAATGATCATACAAGAAATAAATCCTCTTGAAATGGCGAGTTTGCATGTTGTTTACGACAATCTCTCGCCTCTTGACGAGGCGGACGGCAAGCATGGCTCGTGTCACCTTATCGAGCACATGATTGGCAAGGCGATGGACCCGATTGCGCCGATACTCCACGAGAACGGTATCGAAAACGACTATTGCGTAAACTACGAGATGGTAAACGCCTCGTTTACCGGGACTGCCGAGGAACTGGAAAAGCAGGCCCCGATCATCGTGCAGCAAATAGTAAACTCCGATGCAGACCGCTTTACACAAGAAGATTTTGAAAGCGAGCGGAGTGCCGTAATCAACGAAGTGGAGCTGATGAATGTGGATGCTTTTCAACGGACCCTCGGTCGCGCCACATTGGAAACTTACGGACTCCACGGGCCCGAAGGAGTGCTTGAAGATATTCGAGCCTACACGTTTGACGAGTTCAAGAAGGATTACAAACGACTTGTAGCCCGCCCCAGCCGAATTGTCTATGTGGGGCCACGTAGGGTTCATTTCCCGGAAGTTGAGTTCTCGGAGAGCAGACGGTTTGGGCAAATCGCCCCATACAGAAGTGTTTGGAACATGCCAGAAAATCCGGAGTCAAACGACGATGACGAATACAATTCTATTGTATTCATCGGCACGGAGCCAATCGTAGGCAACCGCGATTATGCAGCAACGCTGCTTGCCACAAACATGCTCGCGGCTAGCGACGAGGCCATATTGTTGAATCAACTTCGCACGAAGGAGGGACTTGTCTATGGTTGTGCCGGTTCCTTGGGAACATTCCGCAATGCGGGAATCCCTGTCTTTCGGACAGCAACCGCTGCCAGGAATACCGAAAAGGTGATGTGCTGTATGTCGGACGTTCTTGAAAACCCAGAGCGCTATCTGACCAAGGATCTTTTCGAAAGGACCAAACGATATTTCGGAGCGATTGAGAAGGCCTCGCGCATTTTGCGCTACTGCAATTGTAACGACCTTGTCCGTAAGGGCATGATAACCTACGAGCATGATTTTGGGGGCATCGAATACCCCGAATTTATCGAAATAACGAAGAAATACCTTTGTCAAGGGAATTTTTGCCCATTTGTAGGGTAAAATTTTCCTTTTTTTGTGCTTTTTTATATAGATTTCTTTAAAAATCGAACAGGATCGCCACATTTTTGCAAGGAAACAGGTCATGAGCAACGAAAATAACGAAAAACCAATGTCAAACGAAGAAGCCCAAAAACTGAAACTATGTGAAGAGATTATTGCTGAATACAGGGCACGCGAAGCAGCGGAATTAACTCATAGATCCTTTGCAAATAATGAAAGGGTTGTTGTACAAGACAGAAATCAATTAGAGGAACTTGTCTACGCAACAATCAGAGAAAAAGGATATGAATGTAACCTGAATTTCATTGATGTATCCAATGTCACTGATATGGGAGGTCTTTTTAGGGACAGTCAGTTCAATGGCGATATTAGTGAATGGGACGTGTCGAATGTAACAAATATGAGTTACATGTTTAGCCACTGTATGTTTAATGGTGATATTAGCAATTGGAATGTGTCCAGTGTTAAATACATGAATTACATGTTTGAAACAAGTCCCTTCAATGGTGACATCAGCAAGTGGGATGTATCAAATGTAACGGACATGAGCCATATGTTTGAGGATTCTTCGTTCAATGGTGACATCAGTCACTGGAATGTGTCTAATGTAACTGACATGAGCGATATGTTTCTTATATGTCATTCTTTTGATAGAGATCTAAGCTCATGGAAATTGTCCATTGATAAAACAGAAATAACGGAAATGTTTGGTTATCGTAAAATTAAATTTGAAAACATGCCAATACTTTTACCTGTAAAGGCGACTGATGACAACGTAAAAAAAATTGTCGCAGGAGCTATTGGAATATTGGGTAAAAAGGCGGACCTGAATTTTATAGATGTGTCAAGTGTAACCAACATGAACGCCATGTTCGCAAATTCTTCGTTCAATGGCGACATAAGTCGCTGGAACGTATCAAATGTAATTGATATGAGCTTCATGTTTGATCATTCATCGTTCAATGGCGACATAAGTCATTGGAATGTGTCTAATGTAACTAATATGAGCTGTATGTTTGAGGGGTCAACTTTTGATGGCGATATCAGTCTCTGGAATGTGTCTAATGTAACTAATATGAACAATATGTTTGCTTGTTCATATTTCGATGGCGACATAAGTCACTGGGATGTGTCTAATGTAATTGATATGAACTGTATGTTTCATGGTTCAAAGTTCAATGGCGATATCAGTTACTGGAATGTAGCCCGTGTAACTGATATGGGAGGCATGTTTTTCGGTTCGATGTTTAATGGAAATATTAGTCACTGGGATGTGTCTAATGTAACTGATATGGAAGGCATGTTTAGTTATTCTGATTTCAACGGAGACATAAGCAATTGGAACATCTCTAGCGACACGGATACAACCGACATGTTCAAAAATTCAAAATACACTGGGCGTTTTCCGGCAAAACATTAGAATTGGACAAAAATCAACTACATAACGCCACTCGATTCAATCGGGTGGTGTTTTTTTTTACAATCTCTCCGCAATTGACGATATAAGAATAGGGGAATGCGAACATTTCCGTTATTGATGCGAGGACACAATGAAATCTAAACCGATTTCCGATAGAGATTTACCTAACTCCGGTTATAAGAGGCTTATTGATAAGCTCAAGCAGGAAAATAGTTCTGACCCAAGAATAAAGGTTCTTATCAAAGAGGGTTTTGCGGAATTTATAAAAAAGCTTTAAACAAAGGGGATGGAAATGAAACTCATTTCAAAAGCGACTCTTAAGAATTCCTGGTTCTGGGTATGCGTAGGATTGCTAATTTCCGTGACCATCACGACAGCCTTTTTCGAATTTCGGAGGGATCACGAAGAAACCTTGATGGAATTTTCATTCCACTGCCCTGATGGGTTTATCAGCTGGGAAAATACCGAATTTGAAATCACAAATAGATTCGAAATGCATGGCGACTCACTGATAGACTTTGAAAAACGGATTCGTTACGGATGTCGTCCTTTTGACTTTACAGGAGTCTCCCGCGAGGCTGTCGATAGCCTGATTGCAGCCCACAATGTAATCCATTACATCTGGATTCAGGGGCACATAAACCAAAGCAAAGGAGTATTGCTAAAAGCCGACACTACACATTCGACAAAGATTCACAAATACCGTTGAAAAAGGGAATTTAAATCACATAATAAAATGTGCAACAAAAAAAGGGAAACCGCATTATGGAAGAACATTACTACAGGCGCATGCCATACGATGTGGAAATGCCTACCGTCAGCAATGACCAGCAGGCGTTACATATGGAAGAACGGGCCATTGCAGACATCTACAAGGCCCGTAAGAAGCGCCACGAGCGAATTCTTCGCGAAAGCGTGCCCCTGTTCATTCGCAACAGGGACCGTATTTGTGCCGATATCGAGATGGCCCGTTGCCACATAGACGGTATCCGGTTTGGACTTGCTTATACAGGTGCGTGGGATGTTCCTGTCGCTTTCTTGGGTGGATTGCTTCGCCTGTGGGAAAATCCGGCATTTCAGGGGGAATGTCCCAAGTGCCACGAAACTGCCTATTGTATTGGCGGGGGCGGGAGCCCTCTTTCGGGGGTAAAGAATGTTGCTATGACCTGCGGCTCGTGCGGTCATCAGTTTGGGAGTTCGACCACGAAGGCTGATATGAATGTGACTTCCTTTGGAAATGCTTTGGTCACATCAATCAATGTATCGAACCAGGGCCTCGGAAGTATGGAAGATGAAAGCCTCCCTATAGAAAACGTGGTCCATACACTGCAACTTGAAGAATACAATGCCCAACAAAAGGAGGCTTAAATGCTGAACCTGTTCAAGCACCAGTGGCTGCCGGATTACATCCGGGAATACATCGTCAAAAAGTTTCCTACGAAAAATTTCAAGGTAACATTTGAGATTAACGGGCGTGACATGCCTATGGACCAGGTTGTCGGCAACGAGCGCCACGTCAAGCGAGGAACCGTCACCTATACCGATGCCGAAGGTGATTCTACAACGTGCTGGTTATTCCTGCGCAGGGGCGAAATAACCTTCGACTCGGTATCCTTTGCAGTAGACAATTTCGCGCTAGAAGGAATCGAGCCCGGTGTACGCAAGCTTCCGCGGGTAGGCAAAAAAGACGAAGTCGAAAAGTACCGCAAGAAGCTCAAGAAAAAACTTTCAGAGGCGATGGACTACTGCCCCGGTTCCTTTTTGGACAGGCTCCACGAATACCCCATTACCGACATGCCCCGCTGGCGCCGCAAACGCATCTTGAACCTGCTTGCCAACATGAGCGAAGACGGGGTTCCCGCCTTTGTCAGTTTTGACCTGGACAATGTGGCACTTAGCCAGTTGGAACAGTTCAACGAAGAACTGGAGCTGGCCTTGATGGTAGAAAACAAGTACGAGCCGGAACTGGACGAGGAAGGATAACGTCGCTTTACAATTCTTGTTTTTACTTAATATCAATCAAATCAAAATACATCAGACGCGTATGCAAAGGTTTTTCGCCCAGCATTTTTACATTGATTCCAAGAGCCCTTGCTTCGTTAATTTCGGAACTATAAAGGAATTTGAAATTGTTTTTCTGATAGTAATGAATGACTTCCGGTTTATTGATCGCATCAACGATGATAAACCGGCAACCGGTCTTGTTTTCGTCGCTACGGAACCAAGCTTTGATGAAGTCCATTACTGCAGAGCCAAAACCTTGTTTGGCAAATTCAATATTCGTCCCCAGACGACCGACCAAAACTCCGGGATAGCGGCGAAGATTCTTCTCGCCATTCTCCGTGACATATTCAATCTTCGCCTTGTCTTCAGGAGCAAGTTGTTTGATTCGAATTGAATCGTTTGATATTGTAAATGCAGCAACGATGCTTTCGGGACGCTCTCTTAGACGAAAGACATAAGTCTTTCCCAAAAGTTTTTCACCGTATAGTCGAAAATCCTCTCTGAAAAATTCGTCAAGGTCTTCATTTCCGCATTTGAAGGGGTTGCAACTTTGCAGCAATTCCAGAGAAAGCCGAGCAAAGGAGCATCGGTTCAAAAATTCGGCAAGGGTCATGTCTAGAAACCTTGTTCGCGGAGGAAATTCCTAACGAGCAGAATTTTATCTCCAAAATCCTGTTTACGCTCGTTCTTTTCGGCGTATTCTGCTTCCTTGAGAAAACGTTCAGCGTCTTCCCCTTGAAGCGTTGGTATGGATCTTATTGCCACAGCCATAGGTTTATTCCTCTGCTTAAAAATAGGTTTTGAATGTCTAATTGTCAATATGGCATTTACGCACATATCCCTAAAATAGCATTTAAAAATGGCAAAAAATGACAAAAAGCAACCAAGGTCACAATTTGTGACCTTGGACAGCAGCGAGAATCGTCGCGGTTTTGTGTCTTTTGTTTACTTCAAGTTCGTCTTGAAGAATTCGTTCAGCTTTTCGAAGGGGATTTTTTCCAGGTTGTCGTAGAGGTCCACGTGGGAGGCTCCGGGGATAACGAGGAGTTCCTTATTGCCGACGGTCTTGCTCCAGTTCTTGGTGGCGTCGAGTTTTGCGGGAACGTCCGCCTTCTTGCCAGTCATCTTTTCGAATGCGCCTTCGCCGAAGTAGCGGCTGTGGGCCTTTTCGCCGTGGATGATGAGCACCGGGTTACGGATTTCGTCGGCGTATGCGAGGAGCTTGGTGTTCATGAGCGAGGTGCCTGCGGAGGCGGCCCAGCCCTTGTTGCTGTTGAGGGAGCGCTTGTGGTAGCCGCGCGGGGTCTTGTAGTAGGCGTAGTAATCCTTGACAAAGTAAGGAGCGTCGTCCGGGAGCGGGTCCACCACGCCGCCGGCCAGGTCGTAGGTGCCGTTCTTGAAGTCCTTGGTGCGCTGGGCCATCAATGCCTTGCGGGCCTCGTTGCGGGCATCGGCGTTGTTTGCCGCATCGAAGTAGCCATTTGCGGATACGCGGCTCATGTCGTACATGGTCGAAGCAACCGTCGCCTTTACGCGGGTGTCGATGCCGGCGGCATTAATCGCCATGCCGCCCCAGCCGCAAATGCCGATGATGCCGATGCGTTCCGGGTCAACGTTGTCGCGGGTCGAGAGAAAGTCCACGGACGCCATGAAGTCTTCGGTGTTGATGTCCGGGCTGTTCATGTAGCGCGGTTCGCCGCCCGATTCGCCAGTGAAGCTCGGGTCGAATGCGATGGTCAGGAATCCGCGTTCCGCCATCTGCTGGGCGTAAAGGCCGCTGGACTGTTCCTTGACGGCTCCGAACGGGCCAGAGACTGCGATGGCGGGGAACTTGCCGTTCACCTTGAGGCTCGTGTCCTTGGGCACGAACATGTCGGCAGCGAGTTCAATGCCAAAGTGGTTCTTGAAAGTGACCTTGGAATGTTCGACCTTGTCGCTCTTGGGGAAAACCTTGTCCCATTCGGCGGTGAGCGTGAGCTTGTTCATATTTTCTTCCTTTGTCTGTTGTGCTGCAGGAGCAGTTTCTGTTGCAGTGTTGCACGCCATCAGGGTGCATGCGGAAACCACGGCAAACGCCGCTTTTAAGAATTTGGATTTCATGAGTCATCTCCTTGTTGTTAAACTTTCTTTCCCATGGTGAACGCCTTTTTCAGGAGCGAGGAATTCTTCTTGACGTCGCCGGCGCTTTCGGCACCCGTGGCGCAGAGGGCGCCCTTGAGTTTCACGCCGTCAAAGCAGGCTATCCACCCGCCAATGCCGCGCTTCGCGATGTTCATGGCCTTCGCGTCGGTGTCGGCGGCAGACGTGAGCAGGTAAATCTCGCGGAACTTGTAATCGCTAGAATAGAGGGAATTTGCGCGGTCGAGCATGGTCTTGAGCTGGCCGCTCATTTCGTAATAGTAAATCGGCGTCGCGAACACGATGACATCAGCCGATTCCATCTTCTTGGTGATGGCGGGAGCGTCGTCCTTGATGACGCATTTGCCCTTCTTCTGGCAAGCGAGGCAGCCCATGCAGAAACCGATCTTCTTGCCGCGCAGCGACTCGAATTCCACCTTGTTGCCCGCCTCGGCGGCACCCTTCGCGAACTCCTGCGCCAGGGTTTCGGAGTTGCTCCCCTTGCGCAAGCTGCTGGACAAGACCAATACTTTTTTCATAGGTTCCTCTCGGTTGAAGTCTTTACATGTTCAAATATACCTCTTTTTTTAGATATTGCAAATACTTTGTTTTCATAACTAGATATGCTTATAAGGCATATAATTTTGTAAATTTCTACGTCAAGTATGGGGAGGTCATTTTTCTAAGGGAACTTCCTCGAAACAAACGGGGATTTGCGGGATAATGACGCGAGTGGGGTCTTCCGCAAAGTCTTCTTTGTTGAAGGAATACACAAACCATTTTCTAATGTTACCGTTGATGTTCTTATACTCATAGCAGTTGTAGCTGGAAACACCGCCCGTGGCAACATTCCGAGAAAAGGAAATTTCATTACAAGGCTTTTTGCTTTCCCCCGTTTCCCTTTCCTTTTCTATATGCCCTTTCAGCACAACAGTATCCTTTGCATCCTGTCCATTTTTTTTGCAAACCATTTGATGGTCCTGAGTAAACGCGATTATAATTTTCTCGGCTTTTATAGTGCCTTGAACAGGAATATCGTTACCTATGTTGCTACGCACCTTTTGAGGCAGATATGCGTAATAAAGAGCTGTTTTTACATCATTTAGGAAATCTTTGTACATAGCGTTTTTTGTGTTCAACTTGACTTTTGTGACTTTGCCCTTTTTATCAAAGGAAAGTTCCGCTTTTACAAACAATTTAAATTCATCCTTGTAATATTTTCGAAGAGCCTGTTGCAAACGCCAACCGCAACTGAATTCAATCGCTTTAGAAAATGCGTTTTTATATTCATTGATTCCATTGAAGGACTCTCGCATTGTCTTCAACGTGTTTTTCTCCGCAGTTAAGTCAGTGACATAAACTTCCATTTTTGGAAGAGACTTGTTCTCCGCTAGTTCTAGGGAAAAACCCTTTGTCGAAATATTATGCTTGCTCAGGAATTCCTTAACGGCGCTGGAATCTCGGAAAGATCCAACCCCATGAAGGGAGGCCATGGCCGAGCCGTAAAAAACAGTATGTTCAATAAGCTCTCCCTTGCGGTAATAATTCATGGTAAGACTTTTGTGAAATTGTTTATCTAGAAATTTGCGATAACCTTCCTGTTCTTCAGGAAACTCTTGTTCATATTCGAAGGCTGCTGCGAATTCCTGAAGGTCATTCTTGTCATTGGTCGCAAAGGCCACGCCATCCTGACCGACGATGTTCATGGAATCTGCAATAGCAAGAACTTCTTGCAGGCGCATAGCCTTACCGGGAATATACTCCAGATTCTTTGCAACATTTTCTTGATTACACCACCCACACAGGGAAACAAGGGCGTAACCGCGAGCAGCCTTCAGCATTTTCGAGGCTTTGTCAAATTGAACACCGACAAAGCCCGTGTAAAGTTTTAGGGGAACAGTTTTCCCTATATAATGCCATTGGATATTAACATCAGTAATTCCCTTGGGGACTTCATTAAAATCCATTTGTTCATTCCACTTCACGCGTTGATGAAACTTATTTTCGAAGTCGGTGGTGTAAGGGAAAAACTTCGAAATCCAGCCGTTGAATTTAGGATTGCCACAACCCTTGGGATCATTTCTTTTGAAAATATCCTTCCAAAAATCAAGATTGCTACTACCGCCATGAGCGTTAATGAATTCTTCCAGCACCGGGTTCAGCTCATCGGCCCACCACTTTAAATTCAGACGGGCTGCTAGCTGGTTGTAAGCATCCTTCAACTTGATCCAGTCTTCCTTGGTCCCCTTAATCTTGATTTTGGGAATACCGCACATGGTATAGACGTGATAGGAATAATATTCCGAAGCCACCGCAAGAGCCATGGAGCTAGACACGGTAAAATCCACGTCGTTTGTAGTGGAGAAACGAGTCTTCATAGGCATCCCTGTTTCAACGGGAAGTTTTGTCTGCAAAGAGGCAAATAGACCGTCAATGACCGCATTCCATTCTTTCGGGGAGGACTCAAAAGACAATTTGTCGTTTTGGATCTTCACCGTGGTGTCGGCGTTCGAACCAACGAACTTGTCCTTCAATGATTCACGATGGACTTTCACGTGAATACGAATGCCATCCAAAATCATGAGCCAGATATCATCGGGAGAAATCTCCAAGGAGTAGTGCCTGGCGAAGGCCATGGATACCAAGCTAAGGAAACCGGGCTTTGCAGAAAGTTCTTTAACGAAGGGACTGATGGAATCGGAATAGGCTTTTACCAGCACCTCGCCGGTGTTTTTTCCATTTTCAGCTTCCGCAACAAAATACTCCGAGAAACCACCCTGAGATACAGGAATTGTTTCTTCGCGGAATGCAGAGTCGCGAACATTCTTATTGACAATAATGACGTAATCTTCCTGGGAGAATATAGCACAGGCGAAGAACAACAAACATATAAAAAAGGGTCTAATCATACCTTGAATATATAAAATACCGGAAAGTTGAAAAAATGATTGAGCTACAAGCTGGGACTTTAGTCCCCACCTCCCCCACCATCAAATCAATCAGTTATTCCTTCCGGGCATTATTTTTACAATTTCATACCTGCGGGGCTTGAATTTTATTAGTTTTCGGGTATGGAACTTCGAGTTTTGCGGTATTTTCTGGAGGCGGCGCGGTTGGGGAATGTCTCGCGCGCGGCGGATAATCTTTGCGTGACGCAGCCGACGGTGAGTCGCCAGCTCAAGGAGTTGGAGGAGGAACTGGGCGAGAAGCTTTTCGAGCGCACGAATTACGCGATTCGGCTGACGCCTGCGGGGGAACTCTTGCGGGAGCGTGCGGAGGATATCCTTTCGATGGCGGACAGGACGGTGCAGGATTTCAAGTCGCTGAAGGAAGACGAGGTGGTGGGTGAAATCGCCATCGCCTGCGCGGAATCGCGGAACGTGAATTTTCTTTCGAAGTGCATCGGGATTCTCCGGGACGATTATCCGAAGATTAAGTACAACTTATATTCGGGCGACAGCGAGCGCGCCCTGGAAAAGCTGGACAAGGGCATTTTTGATTTCGCGGTAGTTGTAGACAACGTTGATTTGGAAAAGTACAACTGCCTTGCGGTGCGTTCGGTGGACCGCTGGGGCGTGGTGATGCGCCGCGACGATCCTTTGTCCAAGCGGGATTTCATTGAGCCGAAGGACTTGCTCGACAAGCCGCTGTTGGCGTCGCGCCAGGCGATGGTGGCGGATTTGCCGAAATGGTTCGGCGACGATATTTCGAGGCTGAACGTGATTGTGGGGCTGGATCTTTCGTACAACGGTTCGGTGCTTGCAAAGGAAGGCACGGGCTACCTGCTCACTTTCGACGGCCTGGTGGATACGAGCCGCAGTTCGCGCCTGTGTTTCAGGCCGCTCATGCCCGAGCTCACCACCAACATGTACATCATTTGGCGGCGGGGCCAGCAGTTCACGCGGGCGGGCGAACTTTTCCTCGACACGCTCCGGCACGTGCTGGAGGAATAGGCAGAAGCTAGAATTCTACGCCTTCAAAGACGATTTCATCGATTTCGAGGAAACTGCCGCTGCTGGCAAAGATGCTCACGAACCCGATTTCGTGGGCGATATTTTTCCACTCCACCTGGTAGACGGATGCGTTGAGTTTTTCGTTGCCGGGCCTGAACACGAATTCCTTCCAGGCGGTGTCGGCAGTCGCGTGCCAGAGCGATTTCTGGAAGTTGTTGTCGCCAAGATCCTTGTAGTGTTCCAGCGCGAAACTGAAATCGCAATCCCCGCGCACCTTCATGCGGATGGCGGTGAGCGCGCTCAGGTCATAATAGCCCGTGTCGAGCCCGAGATGCGTGCCGAGAAGCACGTAGCCGGAATCGCCGAGGTCGAACTGCAGCGAAAGGTACTTCCCGCGGTCACCGTCCACGATGGCACTGCCGAATCCGCCTGCAGAATCGGGCTTGATCCAGGTTGCCGTACCCGAGGCGATATAGTACCAGCCGTAGTTCTTGTAAGTCTTCGCGAGGTTGTTCAGGCTGTCGCCATCGTCAAAATCCTCGAAGACGAATTCGCGGGTCAAATCCCAAATGTGCATGAGCGTATCGACGGAAGTACCCGCATCAAGCGAAACGTCAGCAACGGGCTCGTTCCACATAAGAACGGTATATTTTCCCGACGGGACGTGCGAGAATACAAACTCGCCACCTTCGTTCCTGGTCCAATAGGGAGTTGCATCGAGCATCAAGGAGACATCCGAAACCGCAGAATCAGAAGCGGCGGCACCAAAACGCACTGTTAGCGAAACGGACGGCAGAAGCTCGATTTCATTCATCGTAGAATCCGCAGCCTTGAGCCTTGTCCACACCATGAGCGAGGAGTCCTCGCCGGCAATTCCTTCGACATAGCACCTTGCATTCTGGCACTCGTCCAGTCGAGTCTCGAACTGCACCATTCCGGAATCATCCGCAGTGGCAGTTTCCAGCGCTGAAACATGGGACGGGAGGAATTGCGTTATATCTTCGGACGGGCTTTCCACGGGGACGGCACCAGAACGCTGGTACAGCGTAACGCGTGCCTGCGGTATAGGCTTGTGCGCCCCGTCAAACGCAATGACGGCAATCCCGTTCGTCGTCTCGCTCGTGGCTCCCGCAGTCTCGGACCCGCTGTCGGAACAGCCCGAGAACGCAACCAGCGCAAGGCCGAATGCGATGCAAAAAAGTGTCCTGTTCCTAAACTCCTGGGATAATCTCATCGTTCTTCCTTTTTCATCATCGGGAACAACTGGAAATTTAACTGATAAACGCTGTCGCAAATTTGCGAAGGCATCGCATTGACCACATTTACGATGGATTTTCGCGTCTCGGCGAGGATTTCGCGGATTTTTTCAATCTGTTTCGAGTCGAGCGCCATCGTGAGCGTGCTGATATCGCGCTTTTCCTTGGGGGTATCGGCGATGGACTTGCGGGCAAGTTCCGCAATGCTCGCCTGGTAGTCGCTGATGCAGGCGCTCAGCCAGTGTTCCTTCGTCTTGAGGTGGGCCTCGGTAGGCACCACGCGGCCGTCCTTGCGGGTATGCGCGAGCCCGAGCTGCAACAGCGCGTCTACTGCGGCCTGTACCTGCGTGGCGGTGAGTTTCGGGACGCTGCTCTCGCCAAGCTTTGCGGCATCCTGCGGGCCGCGGTAGTCGAACACGTCGAGGGCCGAACGTATCATCGGGTAGAACCACTGCTGAAAATAGCGGTAGCGGGCCTCGTCCAGCTCGCGGCAGGCGGCAGGGCGCATCTTCTGCAGCGTCTCGAAATGCTTGCGCACCTGCTCGTCGGTTTTCGCCTTCCCGTAGGCGACCATCTCGCGGAAATACTCCGCCTTCGCCTCCTTGAAGCGGAAGAACTGCACGAACGTCTCGATGCACTTGGGCGAAACGTGGCGCTTGCCCTGCAAAATCTTTACCAGGAGGCTCGCATCCATATTGACCGCAGTGGCGAACACGCGGTAGCTGAACGTCGGGTCCAGCGACTTTTCCAGTTCGTAGAACTCCTGCAAAAACTTGCGGTAGTCGGAATAGTCGTATATGTTGATCTTGTTTTTCGAAAACATGGCGGGCCTGCCGGTATAAATATAGTTTCTCGCTATTAAATTTCCAATTTTTTCGGGTCAATTTGTAAATTTTTTCACAACAATGTTGACTTTTTTGTCCACACCCGTGGACATTTTGCTGGCGGCAACCCGCAAAACAAGGTATATTCAGTATAACCAAGGAGTTCTAATGAATATCGGCCTTAAATTCGCAATTCTCGGTCTGTGCGTCTCGACGGCGGCATTTGCCACCAAGTACGAGGCGGAATCGGCAACGCTCTCCGGAGGTGCCAAAAATGTCAACGCCTCGGGCGTCTCGGGCACGGGTTACGCCGACATGCAGGAAGGCAACATCACCTTCGCGGGCGTCACCGCAGAAAAGGCGGGCAAGTACCAGGTGACCATCCGCTACAAGGCGGGCGATTTCAAGGCGAACTACATCGTGGTCAACGGCGCCACCTCGGGTACCGTCGACTTCGAGGGCACCTCCAACTGGTCCGACGTCTCGACCGTCGTCACGCTCAAGGCGGGCACGAACACCATCTCACTCGAAAAGTACTGGGGCTGGATTAGCGTGGACTATATCGACGTGGAACCCTACGAATCCTCCCCCTTCAAGCTCTCCGCGACCCCGGTCACCCCGAATGCGACCGAAAGCGCCGTGAAGCTCTACAGTTTCTTGCGCGAGAACTTCGGCAAAAAAACGATTAGCGGCATCATGACCGGCGACATGAGCGGATACACCCTGGGCGCCGACTTCAAGACCCACGACGACGTGAAGTACATCTACACGCGCACGGGCAAGTACCCGGTACTTGTCGGCCTCGACTTCCTTTTCGCAACAGGTCCGAGTGCATCGCAAAGCTGGAATATGGAATACACCAACAAGGCGATATCCATTGCAAAGGGCCTCTGGAAGGCTGGCGGCATTCCCGCATTCACCTGGCACTGGAAAGACCCGCTGGACAAGGATGACGCGTTCTATATCCAGGGCGCAGACAACGGCCAGGGATACACGACCTTCGATTTCGCGACCGGATTCAAGGCCGGCACTACCGAATGGAACACCGAAAGTGCAGCCTACAAGGGAATCATCGCCGACATCGACCACATCGCCGACTACTTCCTCGAACTGCAGAAAGAAGGCGTGGCGGGCATTTTCCGCCCCCTGCACGAAGCGGGCGGCAAATGGTTCTGGTGGAGCATCAATTCGGGCGACCAGTTCGCCGCCCTCTATCGCCTTGTCTATGACCGCATGGTGAAAGTCAAGGGCGTGAAGAACATGATCTGGGTGTTCAACCCCGAAGGGAGTACCGTCACCTCCTGGAATCCGGGCAGCGAATATTACGACGTGCTCTCCATCGACATCTACAACAGCGCAAACGACCATTCTAGCAACGCAAGCGCCTTCGACAAGTTCAAGAGCGCATCGAACGGCACGAAGATTCTCGCACTCAGCGAAAACGGGCCTATCCCCGACGTGAACAACATGCATACCGACGAAGCGGTATGGAGCTGGTGGATGCCGTGGTATAGCACCTGGAGCGGAACCTGGCCCGGCCAGACGAAGGACGCCGTGTGGAAGAGCAACATGGACGACGAACGAGTCCTTTCTCTCGAGGACATGCCCGGCTGGGACAACTACACGGCGGACGTCACTCCCGATACGACAGTAACGCCTCCCGACTCCGGCACGACCCGCATCGCGACCGCACCGCGCCTGCTCGGGACGGCAACCACCATCGGAATTTTCGACATGAACGGCCACTACGTGGGACTCACTACGCAGGGGCTTCCGCAGGGCCGCTACGTCATCCGCAAGCAGGTGCAGGGCCACGTCGTGAATACGCTTTACCTCAAGAAATAACTGGACAAAAAAAATGGATGTGTGTATGGGATACATGAACAAAAAAGTCGTTGTCGCCTCCACTGTGTTTTTCTGGGTTGGTTTGGCAAACGCCATAGTCCCGAACAAGTTGGTTTCTGGCGGTTTGCCGGCACATACGGGGGCGGCAACGACCGATTATTTAACAGACGGTTACCTGACGAACTGGAAGAGCAGTAACGCCAAGGAAATCGCGCTGAACGTGGGCGAAGGTCCCACGAAACTGCGAATCAACTGGGAATCGTTCGGCGATTGCGCCTGGGCGACCAACTTTACGAGCGGCTGCGGGCATAGCGGCGTCGCGCTTTCGAATTTCAAGATCATGACCTCCGCGAATTCCACCGACGGCAAAGACGGCGACTGGGTCGAGGCGGCAAGCGTCAAGAACAATCCCGTGATGGCGCGCGGCGTCGACATCGAATTTGCGGGAAAGTCGTGGTTCAAGTTCGTGAGCGAAGGCGACGTGGGCCAGATTCTCGAAATCGAGGCATTCGACATGAGCGCGGACGGAACCGACACGTGGTTCTTCATGGGCACGAGCATCAGCCAGATGGGAATCAAGCAGCAGGATACCGACTCCACGACGGCGCAAATCATTCACGCGAAGTTCCCGGAATACACGCCCGCCATGCTCCGCGGAGGCATCGGCTGCATCAACAGTTCCGAGGTCGTCGAGCACTTGGGCGAATACCTGGAGTACGCAGGCAACGTGAAGTTCTGGGCCATCGAGATGGGCACGAACGATGCCTGGGGTGGTGGTGACTGGAACCTCGCCACATACAAGAAGAACATGCAGACGATTATCGATTCGGCGAAGGCGCACGGCATCACCCCGATTATCGCCCGCATTATCGCGACAGATTCTTCCAAGGCCGGCTGGCAGGTGAACCCCGCATTCCTCGAGGCCGTCGACAACCTGACCGAAGAAAACAACCTCCCGAAGGGTCCCGACTTTTTTGCCTACTTCAAGGAACACCCCGAACTGCTCGCAAGCGACGGCGTTCACCCGAACGGCGACAAGAAGGGCGGGCAGGCGATGCACCACCTATGGGCAGAGGCTCTCGCCCCGCTGTATGCCGCGGGCGACACGACGAAAGCAGACAGCTCCAAACAGGATTCTTCAGGAATTGTTTCTGGCGATTCCTCAAACAGCCTTGCTTCGCAAAAAAGAAACATTTCCCTCCCCCACATTTATTCGGAGGGCAAAAGCATCATCATCAATACAATCGGCCATTCCGTTGACATTATCTTGATTTCGCCATTAGGTCAAGTTCTTGCCCAAAGCAAAACATCTTATGGAGCAGTAAGATTTGACAACCTTTCTGCAGGACGATACGTTGCAATCATTCGCGGCAACGGGATCCGATTCGAAGCGAACGTTATCGTAAAATAAACCACCAGACTAAAACGGCTGCACACCTAAATCGGTGTCGCCGTCTTTCACTTTTGCAAGGATTTCGAGACCTGTCAAATCCTGCATCATGCGGATGTTGTCGTCTTCCATTTCCAGGTTGCCGCTACAACCATAGCGGTTCACGATGAGTCCGCGAACATCAAGGCCGCGGCTACGGGCGTATTCTACGGTGAGCACGCAAGCGTTAATGGAGCCGAGGGCCGCCGTCGTTACGACAAGCAGCGGAAGGCCCAGCGTCTTCATGATATCGACGAGGAAAATTTTCTGATCATCGTAGCGGATGGGGCAAATGATTCCCCCGCTGCCTTCGGCAAAAATGAATTCATGGCGAGCGCAAGCCGCTTCAAAATCAGCCTGGACTTTCGAAAGTTCTACGGGGTTGCCTTCTTTGCGGGCGGCGAGATGTGGCGAGACGGCTTCTTTATAGATGTAGCTCACGAGCTGTTCTTGCGTATCGGGAAGATTTGCAATGTTTTTCACATAGTCGGCGTCACCGGCGACCCATTTGCCGTCGCGGAGTTCTGCGCCGCTGAGGGCGGCCTTGTAGTAGCCCGCATCGATGCCGAAATCGCGCCACTTTTTAACGAGAAGGGCGGTGATAAAGGTCTTGCCGACATCCGTTCCGGTGGCTGTGACGAAATATCCTTTACTCATACACACTCCTTTACTGCTTGCGCAATTACTGTTGCGGCGGCTTGGAGCTGTTCGTGCGTGTGCGTGGCCATCAGGCTTGCGCGTAGGCGGGCTTGCCCCTTGGCAACAGTGGGGTAACGAATTGCGGGGATAAGTATTCCCGCATCTTGAAGCGCTGCGGATATTTTAAGCGCGCAGGCTTCGTCGCCGATGACAATCGGAACAATCGCAGACGGGGACTGGACGACGTTCACGCCTTCATGCAGCAAGGCATCGCAGAAAAATTTCACGTTATCACGCAAGTTCTGCACGCGTTCAGCATGCGCATCGATGTAGCGCAAGTTGTTGCAGGCGGCCGCGGCAACGGCAGGAGCCATCGCTGTTGTAAAAATAAAGCTGCGGGCCTTGTTGCGGAGGAAATCAATCAGCTGCTGCTTGCCCGCCACGAAGCCGCCCTCGGCGGCAACAGCTTTGCTCAATGTACCGACGGTTACGTCGGCATGAGCACAGCCGTAGTGTTCGGCAAGGCCTCGCCCGGTCTTGCCGAGCACTCCCGTGGCGTGCGCCTCGTCAATCATCAAGAGACAATCATTGTCTTTTGCTATCCGCAGAAGTTCCGGCAAGTTCGCAAGATCACCATCCATGCTAAAAACAGCATCGGTCACGATAAGCCCACGAAAGGTCCGCGCATCTTGTTCCGTCCTAGACTCTTTAATAACCCGTTCCAAATCCGCCATATCGTTATGCTTGTAAACAAAGCATTTGGCTCGCGATAACTTAATTCCGTCAATAATGCTCGCGTGGTTCAGTTCATCGCTAAAGATAAAGTCGTTCTTGCCGCACAAAGCCGAAATCGTACCGACATTCGCCATGTAACCCGTATTGAAGGTGATGGCCGATTCTTCGCCCTTGAATTTTGCGATAAATTCTTCCAGTTCCTGATGCGGAGTCTTGTTGCCCGTGGTAAGGCGGGCTCCCCCGCTACCTGTACCCCACTCCAAAACTGCCTGGGCCATCATTTGCTTAAGTTCATCGACATCCGCCAAATCCAGGTAAGAATTAGACGCCAGCAGAATCTGTTCCTGCGAATCGCCGTCGGGCATGCGAATCTTCACGCGCGACGATTCCGGCGTTTCCATCAAGCGCATTGAGCGGTAAGTGTTATTCGCCCGAGCCGTTTCCAAAGTGTCTTTTGTAAAAATGTCAAGAATGTGACTCATGCCCCAACATCCACCAAAATTTTCTTTTTCTGCAAGTACTCGATACATTCTTCGGCACTTGCCCTGCGCGAATCGAACAAGAAAATGCGGCCTCCGTTTTCGTCGCCCATTTCCTTCATCTTCATGATGCGTACGTAGCCGAGTTCCTTGCTCGCCACATAGCCCGTCACGTAGTTCGGGTCGTCGCTCACGCAAAATTCCGCAACCATCCCCGGGGCGTTTGCCACCTTGGTCGCAAGCACGATGGCTTCGTTAAAGTGATTCTTGCAACTGTCCACTTCGCTCGAATGCAGCGCATCCATATAAGTCGCACGCACGCCGCGTTCGTGGTCAGGTTCCAGGCGTTCGCACGTCGCGATATCGTACAGCATCGCGCCGCGCATCGGGAAGGTCTCGCGCAGGAGTTCAGGAAGTTTCTGGGCAAATTTTTTGATGAGGTCTTCGCGGCTTCCGTCACATTCTGCAACGGCATTGCTGACCAGTCCAAACGCCTTCTCCAACCCTTCCTGCCATGTTTCCACGTCTACACGCGTCACCGGCAAGGCCTTCAAAATCTGGATATCGCTTTCGTGAATCTTCTCAATTTTCACGTTGATGAAATCCGGGTCGCCCTTGGAATGCGTCATGGCCCGACGCACCATCGCCGTACAAACAGCCTCAACAGAATCCCGATTTACAATGCGTTCTGCGCCGGAAATATGCTGTTCGTGTTTCAGTTCGCCCTCGCCCACTTGCTGCGAGGCACGCATTTTCAAGCTGTAATAATCCATATCACTCATGAAATTCGTCTTCGCCTTCTACGATAGGCGCGGGTTCACATTCGCCAATCATCTTGATGGCTTCGCAGATGCGGTCGATTTCAGAATCGGTCGTAATGAACGGAGGCATCGTATAGATGTAATTGCAGAAAGGCCTGAGCCACACGCCGGTTTCGCGAATCACGCGCAGAATGTCGTCTGCGGAAGGTTTCGCCTTCAGTTCCAAAACTCCGATAGCGCCGAGAACACGCACATCCGCCGCATTTTCAAGCGCACGGAGCGGTTCCAGATTGGCGCGGAGGCGAGCTTCGATTCGAGCAACCTCCCTCGCATAATCACGGTTTTCGAACAACGTTAACGAAGCGATTCCCGCAGCGCAGGCGAGCGGGTTCGCCATGTAGGTGGGACCATGCATGAATGCAGGAATCTTGCTGTTCGTAATCGTTTCGGCGACCTTCTCGGACGCAACACAGGCCGCCATCGTAATGCTTCCGCCCGTGAGCGCCTTGCCAATACACATAATATCCGGCTTTATTCCCGCATGCATCATCGCAAATCGCGGCCCCGTTCGGTAAAAGCCAGCGGCAATTTCGTCTAGAATCAGCAAAATTCCATAACGGTCGCAGAGTTCGCGGAGTCGTTTGAGATATCCGGCATTGTAAAGCCACATGCCGTTTCCGCCCTGGAATACGGGCTCACAAATTACGGCAGCAATTTCATCCTTATGTTCTTCGACGACGCGTTCCATCGAAACAAAATCGCTGTCATCCCAGGCGCTATCAAAACGGCAGTTCGGGCGTTCCGCAAAATAATGGTGCGGCATGATTCCGCGGAAAAGCGTATGCATCCCGTCCGGGTCAGAAAGCGCCATCGCCCCAGCGGTATCGCCGTGGTAGCCGCCCTTCAAGGCGACCAACTTGCAGCGCTCCGAATGTCCGAGGGAATACTGATACTGCACTGCCATCTTGGCGGCACATTCCACAGAAATGCTTCCCGAATCCGCAAAGAAAATCTTGTCGAGTCCTTCGGGCAAAAAATTCACCAGCTTTTCGCCAAGCTCAATTGCAGGCTCGTGCGTAAAACCGCCGAACATCACATGACACATCTTTTCGCTTTGCTTCTGGATCGCATCGACAATTTCAGGTGCATTATGCCCGTGCGCCATGCACCACCAGCTAGACACGGCATCAATCAGTTTCAAGCCGTCTGCCGTTTCTATCGTTGTTCCGTGAGCTGTCTTGGCAAGAAATCTTGCGGGAGTATTTTTCAGCGCTGCATACGGGTGCCACAAATGCTCGCTGTCAAAATCTAATAATTGTTTCATTTCACGTAAAAATATAGAAAAAAGAGACACTTTCTTAATCTTCGGGGTTCCTGCATATCAAGGCTATAAACCAGCGGCGACATACGAGAAACAATAAAATTCTATATTTGCGCATGAAAAACAAAAGGACATTAATCATGGCAAAGACCAACGGAAAAAACACTTCGAAAAAAGGCACCCAGACCAACATGTGGACAGGTCGCTTCGCTAGCGGCATGGCGCAGAGCATGGTGGACCTGAGCTTCAGCCTGCAATTCGACGCCGAACTCATCGAAGAAGACATCGAAGGAAGCATCGGCCACGGCAAGGGCCTGGTGGAATCTGGCGTATTAAGCAAGACCGACTACAAGAAGATTTGCGACGGACTCGAGAGCATCCTCAAGGACTACAAGGCCGGCAAGAACCTGTGGAAGGAATCCGACGAGGACATCCATATGGCCGTGGAACGCGTGCTCACCGAACGCATCGGTGCACTCGGCAAGAAGATTCACACAGGCCGTAGCCGTAACGACCAGGTCTGCACGGACTTCAAGCTCTACATGCGTCACCGCGCTGCCGAAATTCGCGTTCTCGAAGTGAACCTTATGGAAACGGTGCTGGACCTTGCCAAGAAAAACTTCGGCAAGATGATGCCGGGCTACACGCACCTGCAGCAGGCACAGCCGATTTATTTCAGCCATTACCTGATGAGCATGTTCTTTGCCGTGAGCCGCGACGTGAAGCGCCTCGACAACTTCCTGGAACTGCACAGCGAACTCCCGCTCGGTAGCGGTGCCATGGCCGGTTCCGCATTCCCCTACCACCGCGCACTCGTCGCGAAGGAACTCGGATTCAACGGCGTTAGCCCGAACAGCATCGACGCCGTGAGCCATCGCGACATGATGCTCGAATTCGAAGCCGATCTCGCCATTATCGCGAACACGATGAGCCGCTACGCCGAAGACTTTGTGAACTGGAGCACCAGCGAATTCGGCTACCTCACCCTGCACGACGCATTCTCTAGCGGATCCTCGATGATGCCGCAGAAGAAGAACCCCGACTCCATGGAACTCATCCGCGGAAAGTCCGGCCGCATGCTCGGTAACTTCAGCGCCCTCTATACTCTGGTGAAGGGAGCACCGCTCAGCTACAGCCGCGACCTGCAAGAAGACAAGGAACCGGTTTTCGACTCCGTCCATAACGTGAAGGTGATTCTCCGCGTGATGAAGGAAGCTTTGGAAAGCGCCCGCTTCAACTTCGACAAGATGCACGCGAAGATGCTGCCGGCGCTGCTGGCCACCGACCTCGCTGACTTGCTGGTCGAATCTGGCGTGCCGTTCCGCGATGCCCACCACGTGGTCGGTAGCCTGGTCGGCGAAGCCGCCCGCCAAGGCCTCGAATTCACGGACCTCTCTGATGAGGCCTGGGCCAGCGCCGGTGTTCCGAACGTCAAGCAGATGAAGAAGACCCTCACCTTCGAATACAGCGTAAGTCGCCGTAACATCGAAGGCGGCACCGGTCCCAAATCCGTGAAGCAGCAGTTCGTGAAGGCCGCCGCGATCTTGAAGAAATTCAAGAAGTAATTACTTCTGTTCGACAGTGAAGCCCTTGGCGCGGAGAAGTTCTATGACGTTTTCGTCCTTCCCTGCCAGATGCGCCGCACCTACGACGATAAAGACCTTGCGGTCGGAGGCCAACAAGCCTTCGACCGTTTTTGCCATCTTGCGGTTACGCGAAGTATAGATGCGCTCGTTGAGTTCCTCTGTCAGAAGCGAATCCTGAGCATCCTTCGGGTGCGATTCCAATTCCATAGCATCGCGGAACATTGCGACATCGCCGGTTTTCCACGCACGCATCATCAGCGTGATACTCGAATCGAGCAGCGGCATATCGCGCAGCGTACTCCTCATGTAGTAAATGCCCAGAGAATCTGGGATTCCCTCGCCCGAAAGCGCATTGACCTGTTCTTCTACCGTTTCGAGCGAAACAATAGGTTTCCCCATTTTGCGGGCAGCCATGAGAAAATAAAGGTCTATTCCATATTCGGGATGGAAGCCCCTTCGCTGTATGGCTACGGAACTCAAGGTCATTGCCGCTGCCCAAGGCCTGTATGGGTTGAACGTCCCTAACGGAATGTACCACGCCATGCAGAGGCTATCGAGCGAGCTCTGCACATCCGCAGGTAAAATCTTGTCAAGGCTTTCACTATCCGGGAGCAGACCGCGCTGCGCAGAAAGCACCATAATTTCCTTGACAACGGAAGTATCGCTCATGTCGAGTTCGACACCCAGTTCGTCCGAATGTTCAAACGCATCCGTTATCTCGGAAGCGAGCGGATAGAACGAGGAATCCGCAAAATGCACACTTCCGAGAAGATAGACACTGGAATTGGAATCCGAGACCTTCCAAAAGAGGTGTTTCTGCGCACTGTCGCTATTGAATGAGAAACATCCTATCAGGAACAACGCGAATACAAGACTGAACAAAACGATTTTCATATTTAACACCTAGAATTCGCCCGTCCAGCCGAAGAGACCTTCGGCACGGGCATTGGATGCGGGGGCTGCATGGAGCGCACCACCGTCGATGACGAGAATGCGGTCGCTGTACCTTTCCGCATATTCGAGCGAATGCGTCGACACAACAATTCCCATGTTGCGGTCATGCGCCAACGACCGGAGGGTACGGAAGAGCGCATGGCTTCGCGGAATGTCGAGAAACGCATTAGGCTCATCCAACAACAGGACGCGCACCTCCCGCGCGACCGCCTGAGCCAAGAAGACACGGCTGCGTTCGCCGTCGCTCAATTCCGCAATGGCACGATCCGCAAAGCGCGAGACATCAAGAAGATCCATCGCATCAAAAATGCACTTTTCGTCTTCTGCACTTCTTCCATCGAGGATTCCCGAATAAGGCGTTCGGCCAAGGCTAACGAACTCGCGCACCGTCATGCGGGCGGGAGGCGCGACGCCCATGCGGACGAGCGCCACCAGCCGCGCACGCTCGCGGTCCGACATGCGGTCGGCCGAGCGCGCGGCTGAAACGGTCCTGCCGCAAAGCAGGACCGTCCCGCCCCGCGGGGACAATAGGCCAGCAAACGTCTTCAAAAGCGTACTCTTGCCACATCCGTTTTCGCCCATCAAGGCAACGACTTCACCACCATGCAGTTCGAAATCGAAAGCCGACGTAAACGGTTCCCGTCCCGGATAGCCAAAAAGCAAATTCTCGACTTGCAGGAGTTCATCAGCAGAATTCATAGCGACCTCCCCTGCCGCGCCCCGCGCACGAGTACATACAAAATAACAGGAACACCAACAACGCTCAACACTGCGTTCAAAGGAATCCATTGCGGAAACATACCCGCTACCAACGCGAGCAACGAACCGCACAATGCTGAGCCCGGCAGAAGAACCCGATGGTTCGTTGTCCTGAACATCAGATAAGACAAGTGCGGCACGGCAATTCCGATAAAGGCGACAGGCCCGCAGAACGCCGTCGCTGCGCCGGCGAGAATGCTCGAACCGACAAGGACGCAAAGCCTCGAACGCCCGACCTGGATGCCCAGTCCGCGAACAAATTCATCGCCCAGGTGAGCTGAATTCAGGTAGCGCATGGACAGGACCACCGGCAAAAGTCCGACCGCGACCGCCAGGGCAAACACCCAGATGCCGTCAAGCGTGAGCCGCCCGAAACTCCCGAAGCCCCATGCCACATACACCTGGAGGCTTTCGCCTTCGGCCCCGGCAATCAGGAGGCTCACCAGGGCATCGATAAAGTAGCCAAGCAAAAGTCCCGCCACAAGCAAGACCGAGCTCTGAGAGAACCTGGATGCGAACGCGATAATCACTAGCGTCACGACGAGCGCACCGACAGATGCAGCCCCGAGCGTCCCGAAATGTCCGATACTAATTCCCGCAAGCAGCGCAAGCGCCACGCCAAAACTTGCACCGCTGCTGATGCCAAGCACAAAAGGTCCACACAGGGGGTTGCGGAACACAGTCTGGAGGCAAAGGCCCGACACCGCAAGCGACATTCCGGCAAGAACGGCGGCCGCCACCCTCGGGATGCGGAGCTCCCAAAGGATCCGCGACACCATTGAAGAATCCGGAGACATGAGCGAATCGAGTAATTTCGAGAACGGAACGTCGACCGGACCGGACACCAGCGTCCAGACAGAAAAAAACAGAACGCCTAGAAAAAGCGTCCCGAAACAGAGGGCTATCCGTTTCATCAAAAGCCCTTATTTTTTGGATTTAGCCTTGGCCTGATCCTGCTTCTTGAGTTCGTCAGAAGCCTTCTGGTCGCGAACGTAGTTCTCGGGAGGAACGTTCTCGAAGCCCTGGAGTGCGTTAAGCCAGTTATCGTTCAGGTCGCGGAACTCGAGCTTTTTCAGGTTGTGCTTGAGCGTATCGCCCGCAATCTTGAAGGTCACGTAGTCCCAGCGGATGACCTGACGGTCGCGGAACACTTCACGGGTCACCATGGAAGAATCGTTGTCGAAGCGGTAACGGGCCTTGTAAGCGTAGTCACCCGTCTTCTGGTAGCGGTCGGCGGACGCATAGGTGCGGGTGGCACCCGTGAGCGTGTCGTTCATGTTGAACTGGAGTTCGGCATCGCGGAATGCGTGGCCGTGAGCCACGATAGGAGTACGCCACACGCCGTTGACCTGGT
This sequence comes from Fibrobacter sp. UBA2449, assembly GCF_002342555.1. NCBI lineage: Bacteria > Pseudomonadati > Fibrobacterota > Fibrobacteria > Fibrobacterales > Fibrobacteraceae > Fibrobacter > Fibrobacter sp. UBA2449. Next base: position 256,085 of record NZ_DDQF01000020.1, on the reverse strand, counting down.
CCTTGACCTTCTTCTGGAAAAGCGTATCGACCTTCCAGTGGTCGAAGTTACTCTTGTCGTACTTGGCACGCTGGACATACTTGCCCGCCTGGATCATCTTGCGCACGCTGTCGGCCTTCGCCTTCGCAAGGCTATCGGAATTAGCCTTAGGGGCACTGGACTGGTTTGCGGAGTTCAAGGAATCCAGCTTGTGCTGAATCATCTCGTCGAGAGTCCCCTGTGCGCCACGGGATGCGACGACAGAGTCGACGGGTTGTTGTGCAAAAGACACCCCCGCAAAAGCAAGGGATACAAACGCTGCAAAAATACACTTATGTATAGACAAAATCATCGTCTAAAATTTAGTTAAAGAGTTAAAAAAAAGGCTCGGTCAACTCAAAAAACGGCAAAAAAAAGCAGTCTACACAAAAACGGGGCACAATTTTATATTTGGGGCATGCTCGATTACACCCAAGTCCCCAGTCCCTGCTTCGTTCTAGACGAAAAAAGGCTCGTCCGGAACATGGAAATCCTGGACGATATCCAAAAAAGAACTGGCGCCAAGATAATCTGCGCCCTCAAAGGCTACAGTTTTTGGCGTTCCTTCCCGCTCATCGCACGCTACCTCCCCGGAGCCACCGCCTCGAGCCTCAACGAAGCTCGCCTTGCCCGCGAAGAAATGGGAAAAGAGGTCCACGTATTCGCCCCAGTCTATGGCAATGACGAAATCGACCAGATCCTCTCGCTTGCCGACCACATCAGCTTCAACAGCTTCAGCCAGTGGGCGCGGTTCAAGGCAAAGACCCTTGCCGCAGGCGTGAGCGCCGGCATCCGCGTCAACCCGCAATTTTCGACCGTAGAAACCGACATCTACAACCCTTGCGGCAGGTTTTCGAGACTCGGCGTCACCGAGGCAGAATTCAAACCGGAACTCCTGGATGGAATCGAAGGGCTTCACTTTCATGCCCTCTGCGAGCAGGACGCCGACGCACTCGAAGGTGTTCTCTCGGCTTTCGAACAGCACTTCGGCAAGTACATCGACCGCATGAAATGGGTAAACTTTGGTGGCGGCCACCACATCACACGCAAGGACTACCACAGGGACGACCTCGTGCGCATCATCAACAGTTTCAGGCAGCGCCATCCTGGAGTCGAAGTCATCCTGGAACCGGGGGAAGCGGTCGGCTGGCAAACCGGCGAACTGGTAGCTACGGTCGAGGACATCGTCCACAACGAAATGGACATCGCCATCCTGAACATTTCTGTGAGCGACCACATGCCCGATTGCCTCGAAATGCCCTACAGGCCTGCAGTTACGGGTTCCGGAATGCCCGGCGAAAAGAAGTTTACATACAAACTAACCGGATGTTCCTGCCTTGCGGGCGACCAGCTCGGGGACTTTTCCTTCGACAACCCGCTAAAGGTCGGCGACAGGATTATTTTCGAGGACATGATCCACTACACCATGGTGAAGACTACTTTCTTCAACGGGGTAAGGCACCCGAGCATCGGCAAGTTCGACATGGAAGGCAAATTCCACCTGCTACACAAGTTCACGTACGAGCAGTTCAAGGACAAACTGTAGATGACCTTCAATAGCGAAGAAGAGACCTACAACTGGGCCGTGGAATTCGGCAAATCGCTCAGGCCGGGCGACATGGTCGCCCTATACGGGAACCTGGGGGCCGGCAAGACGGTAATGAGCCGAGGAATCTGTAAGGGACTCGGTTTTGAAGGTTCCGTCTGTTCCCCCACCTACACCATCCTGCACGAATACCCGAACGAGCCTCCCCTTTTCCATTTCGACCTCTACCGTCTGGAACCGGGCGCAGAGCTCTACGAAGTCGGCCTGGACCACGACTACCTTTCAAAAGGCATCACGCTCATCGAATGGCCCGAAAGGCTCGACGGCGATACCGGCGACATCACGCACAAGATAACCATCGAAATCATCTCGGAAAATGTCCGCGAGGTGAAGCTCGAAACGTTCGACAGGAAAAACGGCTAGAAAGCGTACTTGACACCGCAGATCAGCATTCCGGCCTGCCCTAACCCATATTCGCCGAACACGGAGATGGGGCCTCCCAATTCGAAGCCGAGAACACCGACATTGAACATCAGTCCGTGGCCGTCATACCAGAACACGCCGCCAATGCCTGCATAGGAATAGAGCCTGAAATATTTGAAGTTCAGGTAGTTCAGCTTGATTCTCGGAATGACCGAGATAATCGCGTGACTGTCCACGGTCGTATAGTCGACCATGACCCCCACTTCCAAAAGGTAGAACAGTTCGAAACCGTAGCCGAGAGAATAGGCGATTACATCCGGGTCACGATCGTCTTTATGCGCCGCATGGATAATGATATCCAGCCAAGAGGAGAGCGGCAGGAATCCAAAAAAGACGCTGACATTTTGACGTCTCTTCTGCCAGGCATCCTCCCAGGATTCCTCTTTCGGAGCAGCAGGCTGTACCGCCTTGGTATCGTCATAGACGATAGGTTCCACACGCGCAGGCGGTTCCGGTGCAGGTGGGGCGCTTTCTTGCGGCAGAGGCGTCGCCATCGGTTCCTCTTGCGGAGCGGGCGCCTGGACGGAAGAATCAGCACCAGCGGCAACCTCTTCATTCCCGACTTCTTCATAGCCACTATCATCGACCTGCGCAAACGCGACAGAGCACGCGAACAGCAAAAAAGCAATTTTTTTCATCGGGAACCTCCGCTATACGTTTTTTACAAAATAACCTTTTTTTCAAGAAATGAACAAGGGCGCAACATGAAATCCGTAAAAAGTGACATGGAACACCCAATTCCATCGCATATTTTCTAATTTTTAGCCCCGACACAAGAAAAATCCAAAATGGGAATCGTTGAAATCATCATCGTCGCGATCGTAGAGGCCATGGACTGCTTCGCTGTCGCAATCGCTACAGGGCTTTCCAAGTCGGGAATCCGCTATAGCCGAGCGCTGCTCCAGGCGGTAAGTTTCGGCATTTTCCAGGGCGGAATGACGCTCCTCGGGTATTTCCTCGGAAGTTTCGCCGAGCGCTGGTTCAGCTCCGTAGGCACGCCCATCGCCTGCACGATACTCTGCATCCTGGGATTACGCATGATGTGGGGAGCCATCCACGGCGATGCCGGAGAAAAGGAAGGCGAAGAGATCGCGGCCAAGAACCTCACCGTCGCCAACATCCTGCTACTCTCGGTCGCGACAAGCATCGATGCATTCGCAGTGGGAATCTCGTTTGCATTCATCAACGCGAACATGGCCATCGCGACATCTTCCATCGCATTCGCGAGTTTCGCCATGGGTGTCATCGGCTACGAAATCGGACGCCACGCCGCCAAGAGATTCAAGACAAAAATCCCCGAAATCATCGCGGGGATTATCCTGATAGGCATCGGCGTAAAGATGCTGTTTTAGCGTCCGGACTTGATGCCGAGTTTGTTCATACGGTAGTTCATCATGCGCGGAGACACGCCCAGGTCACGACCGGCGGCAGAGAGGTTCCCGTTGTTGCGCTTGATAGCTTCCGTAATGATTTCGCGTTCGTAATTGTTCATCATCACCTCGAGCGGGGCAATCTTCGTAGAAACCGTCCCGTCGTTCCCGACACTCAGGCTCGTCTGCAGCGATGGCGGCAGGTTGTAGCTGTGGATACAGTCGTCACTCGCCGTAAGCACAGCACGTTCAATGCAGTTTTCGAGTTCACGCACGTTGCCCGGCCAATGGTAGCTCATGAGCAGGTTGATGGCCGTTGTCGAAAGACGCGCAACCTTCTTGCTGTAGCGGAGGTTCATCTTCTCGATAAAATGCTCCGCGAGCAGGATGATGTCGGACTTGCGCTTCGCAAGGTCGGGCATCGAAATCGGGAAAATGTTCAGGCGGTAGAAAAGGTCTTCGCGGAACTTGCCCTGCGCTATCAGTTCTTCGAGATTGCGGCTCGTCGCGGCCAAGAAGCGCACGTCGGAATGGAGTTCCTCGTTGCTCCCCACTCGGCTGAAGGTGCGTTCCTGCAAGAAGCGCAACAGCTTCACCTGCGTCTGCATCGTAAGGTCACCGACTTCGTCCAAGAAGAGCGTGCCCCCGTTAGCTGCTTCAGCACGGCCGATGCGGCGGTTCATGGCACCCGTGAACGCCCCCTTCTCATGGCCGAAAAGTTCGCTTTCCACCAGGTTTTCCGGGAGGGCCGCGCAGTTGAGCGTTATAAACGGCTTGTCCTTCCTTGAAGAAAGGTTAACGATGGCACGCGCAATCATTTCCTTGCCCGTACCGCTACCGCCACGGATCAGGACCGTAGCGTCGCTGGGAGCTACCTGGCGTACCTGTTCGTAAATCTGCTGCATCTCCCGGCAGTTACCCACCAGGTCGCCCGGATTGTTGGAAAGCATGTCGCGGAGCTTGCGGTTCTCTTCCAGCATGGCTTCGCGTTCGTTGTGCAGCTCAATACATTCGTTGGCGGCATCGCCCGTAATGTTGGCGATAATTTCGAGCAAGGCAACATCGCGGTCAAGATCGGTGGCCCCATCCACGGGGCGGTCTATGGAAAGCGTTCCGATGACAACTCCGTCATGAATCAGCGGGACGCAGATGAAGGCCACCTGGCTTTCGTAATGGCGGCTTCCGGTGCGGTTCAGGAACCGGGAATCCTTGCGGAGGTCGGGAATCACGTGGCTGATGCCGCGTTCGGCCACATGGCCCGTAATGCCCTCGCCCATGCGGTACAGGCCTTTCTGTTTTTCGGATTCGTCAAGACCGCGCGAGGCTTCAATCTTGAGCGTGTCGCCAAATAGGAGAGCGAAAGTGCCGCGCAACATGCCGAGCTCGGATTCAAGAATGCCAAGCACATTCTCGAGTAACTTTTCCACATTGCGCTCATGAATGATGGCGACGCTAATCTTCTGGATGACCGAAATTTCTGAGCCTATAGGAATGGGCATGGACATAAAATAGAAATTCCTCGAAAATTAAAGTTTTTCCCTTATTCTCCTGAGGGCTTCGCAGGTGCGTTCGTAGTCGCCGAAGGCGGTCAGGCGGAAGTACCCCTCGCCGCAGGGGCCAAAGCCGCTACCGGGTGTACCTACCACTTCGCAGGTGGCAAGCAGACGGTCAAAGAAATCGGAGGACTTTTCGCCGCCTTCGATCTTCCACCAGATATACGGGGCATGCTCGCCGCCGAACACCGTGTAGCCCGCCGCGGCAAGTTCCTTGCGGATAACGCCCGCGGTCTTCATGTAGCCCGCAATAACGGCCTTCGTCTGCTGCCAGCCGACCGGGCTGTAAATGGCCTCGGCTGCTCGCTGGGTCACGTAGCTCACGCCGTTGAACTTGGTGCACTGGCGGCGGTTCCACATGGAATGGAGTTTCGAAAGTTCGTGCGGGATTACCGTGTAGGCGCAGCGCACGCCGGTAAAGCCGGCAGTCTTGCTGAAGCTCCTAAACTCGATGGCGCAGGTGCGTGCACCCGGAATCTCGAAGATGGAATGGGGCAGCGACTCGTCCTGGATGTAGCAGTTGTAAGCGCCATCGAAGAGTATTATCGCCCCGTTCTCGTTGGCGTAATCCACGAACTTCTGGAGCGTCTCGCGGCTGAGCACCGTACCCGTCGGGTTGTTCGGGCTGCACAGGTAAATCATCTGCACCGGGTTCTTGGGCAGGTCGGGCTGGAAGTTGTTCTCGGCAGTCGACGCAAGGTAGGTGACCTTAGAAAAATGTCCGTCATCTTGCAACACGCCGGCACGACCCGCCATCACGTTGGAGTCCAGATAGACCGGATAGACGGGGTCCGGAATGGCAATCTTTACATTTTCTGTAAAAAGTTCCTGGATGTTCGCGACATCGCACTTGGAACCGTCACTCACGAAGATATCGTCCGGATCCATCTCGATACCGCGGGAGGTGTACTCGCCCGCGACAATCGCCTGGCGCAAAAAGTCATAGCCCTGCTCGGGCCCATACCCGCGGAAACTCCCCTTCTCGGCCATCTCGTCAACAGCCTTGTGCATGGCCTTGATGACCTCAGGGATAAGCGGCGTAGTCACGTCGCCGATACCCAGGCGCACGATATCGGCATCGGGTTTCTTGGCCTGGTATTCGGAGATCTTCTTGGCGATGGTAGAAAACAGGTAGCTGCCGGGCAGCAAGTCGTAGTTTGGATTGATGATAGACGCATTCATTAAATGGTTCCTCTAAAAACTTCCTGTGCGGGGCCGGTCATGAGAACCGAGCCATCGTTTTCGTGCTTGATGTGGAGCGTTCCGCCATCGAGAATCACGTCGGCTTCTACGCCCACGCGGCCCGTACGCTGGGCCGCAACGAGGGTTGCGCAGCTACCAGTGCCGCAGGCCATGGTAACGCCGCAACCCCGTTCCCAAACCCGCATGCGGATTTGGGTGGGCGCCCCCTGAACTGCAGGCAAAACCTGCGCGAATTCAATGTTGCAGCGGTCCGGGAACTGCCTGTCGCATTCGAGCACGCGCCCCCAATCTTCCAGCTGAATCTTCTCGATGTCGTCCACGAAAATGACTGCGTGCGGGTTCCCCATCGAGACTGTTTCTGCAGTAAAGTCAAAGCAGTCCGCCGTGAGCTTGATGCTCCCGAGAAAATCCCTCGGATTCCCCATGTCGACGCACACGCGGCCATCGTTCAAGAGAGCCGGCTTCACGAGCCCGCTTCTCGTATGCAGGTTGAAAACTTTCTGACCCGGCTTTGCAAGCCCGCGGCTCACGATGAACTTCGCGACACAGCGGGTAGCGTTACCGCACATCGCCGCCTCCGAACCGTCGGCATTGAAGATGCGCATCTCGAAATCCACACCGTTCGGCGCGGACTTCGACGCAGGGCCGACCCCCGCCTCGTCGAGTACTAGGCAGCCTTCGCTGTCCATCGGTGTTACAATGACGACTCCATCGGCACCGATACCGAAGCGGCGGTCACAGAGTTTCTTTACACGCTGTTCAAAGCCGTCGCCATAATCCGGCGACTCTCCCGGCTCCAGCAGCACAAAATCGTTGCCGAGACCGGTCCATTTTGAAAATTTTGTCATTATATACCTTATAAAGGGTTTCGTTTGCCCTTCAAATGCAAAAATTATGCCAACTTTACAAAAAATGTTATATTCAACCCCAAAATGATGTTTTTTATTAAAAAAGTCAATTTCAAGGCTCTAAAACTTTTACATAAAATGTAAACAACATCGTTAGTTTTTACAAATTCTGTAAAAGTTATATACAAAACCAAAAGGCCCGTCCTCTCAAAAAAAAGAGTTATATTTACGACATCCCTGCTCCCCGCACCACAGATAATATATGTTTTCCAACCTGATACTCGCCCTGGCCATAGCAGCACCCCTCGCCACGCAGAAGGACTCCGTCAGCTACGCATTCGGAACATTCTTCGCCAAAAGCGCCCACAGCCAGCTCACGGCCCGAGATTCCGTCAACTTTAACCTGGACCTCTACCTCGAGGCATTCAGGATCCATTTTCGCCAGGACACCGCACACTACCTGATGAAGGAGGACGCCATCTACAAGGCACTCCGCAATCTACAGCACGTGGCGCAGGAAGAAAAGCAAAAACTATCCGAGACACTCCTCGACAAGGGAACCACGGTCGGCTACGCATTGGGCGCATACCTCGGCAAACAGGTCCATGATCAAGTCGTAGCCCGCGATTCTGTCGACCTCGATATCGATATTTTCTGCCAGGCCTTCGAGATTCGTTTCAAGGAAAATTCCGCCAAGTACCTGATGAGCGACGAAGAAGCACATGCAATCCTATTGGACGTATCCAAGCGGAAGGATGCAGAAAGGCGGCGCGCCAATGACGAATTTCTCGTAAAGAACAAGAAAGCCAAAGGCATCGTGACAACCAAATCCGGTCTCCAGTACAAGGTCATCGCCAAGGGCAAGGGTGCGACCCCCGGCCACACCGACATCGTCAAGGTCCACTACACGGGCACACTCATCAACGGAAAAAAGTTCGACAGCTCATTCGACCGCGGCGAACCACTCGAGTTCAAGATTGACGCAGTCATTCCGGGATGGACCGAGATGCTCGAACTCATGAAGGTGGGAGAAAAAGTCATGGTCTGGATTCCACCCGAACTCGGCTATGGCGAGAACGGACGGCCGCCCAAGATTCCGGGCCACAGCGTCCTCGTTTTCGAAATGGAACTGCTCGACACGCACGCCCCTTAATAAAAAAAAGCAGTCGCCCACACAGCGATGTAGTTTACATTATTTGTAATTAAAAAAATTTTCTTTCATTTTCTGGAAAAAATCAAATTAATGTAATCGGCCGTTTTTACCGATTCCGTGCTAAAAATATCGCTTTACCCATATTGGCACAATTTTTGCATCCATGGCACCGAAATCAAAAATCATAGGAGATTGCCATGAGCAACGAATACAGGCTGAAAGCCATCAAGGAAATCGCGAGCGAAGCCGCGGGCGCAAACATGCCCGCAGCACCCGCAAGTCTCGACTTTTACGGCGAGGACGTCTTTAACGCGGAGGCCATGCGCGCCTACCTGCCCAAGGACATCTGCAAGAAACTGTTCGCCACCATCGACGAAGGCGCACCCCTTGACGCGAGCATCGCGAACGAAGTCGCACACGCCATGAAAAAGTGGGCCATCGACCGCGGCGCCACCCACTTCACGCACTGGTTCCAGCCCCTCACCGGTTCCACCGCCGAAAAACACGATTCCTTCCTGGAACCCGAAAACGGCAAGGCCATCATGGCCTTCAGCGGCAAGAACCTCATCGTCGGTGAACCGGACGCGTCCAGTTTCCCGAGCGGCGGCCTGCGCTCCACCTTCGAGGCCCGCGGCTACACTGCTTGGGATCCGACTTCTCCGGCATTCATCAAGCGCCACGGCAACGGTGCCACGCTCTGCATCCCGACTGCTTTCTGTAGCTACACTGGCGAAGCCTTGGACAAGAAGACTCCGCTGCTCCGCTCCATTCAGGCCCTACAGAAGTCCGCCGACCGCCTCATGGGCATGTTCGGCGTGGCCCAGCAGAAGGTCACCGTCACTCTCGGTGCCGAACAGGAATACTTCCTCATTGACAAGCGTTTCTACCTGCAGCGCCCCGACCTGTACCAGGCCGGCCGTACGCTGTTCGGTGCAGCTCCGGCAAAGCACCAGCAGATGGAAGACCATTACTTTGGTAGCATTCCTGCCCGCATCTTGAACTTCATGAACGACGTGGAAAAGGAACTCTGGAAGCTGGGCATTCCGGCCAAGACCCGCCACAACGAAGTCGCTCCGGCACAGTTCGAACTTGCCCCGATGTTCGAGGAAGTGAACCTCGCCTGCGACCACAACATGCAGATTATGGAAGTGCTCCGCCAGGTGGCCGACCGTCATGGCCTCGTGTGCCTGCTGCACGAAAAGCCGTTTGCCGGCATCAACGGTTCCGGCAAGCATAACAACTGGTCGGTGAACTACGGCAAGACGAACCTCTTGAACCCGGGCAAGGACCCGCACCAGAACGCCATCTTCCTCACCACGCTCTGCGCGGTCATTTACGCCGTCGATACCCACGCCGACCTGCTCCGCATGGCTGTTTCCGGCGCAGGCAACGACCACCGTCTCGGTGCCAACGAAGCGCCTCCGGCAATCATCTCCATGTACCTCGGCGACCAGCTTGCCGACGTTATCGACCAGCTCGAAAAGGGCGACCCGAAGTCCAGCAAGCAGGCTGGCGTCATGAAGCTCGGTTCCGACACGCTGCCGCCTCTCCCGCGTGACGCAACCGACCGTAACCGTACTTCTCCGTTCGCCTTCACCGGCAACAAGTTCGAATTCCGCGCACCGGGTTCTAGCCAGAGCTGCTCCGAACCGAACGTCATCTTGAACACGATTGTTGCCGAAGCTTTCGACATCATCGCCGACAAGCTCGAAAAGGTTCCGGCCGACAAGTTCCATGAAGAATTGCAGTCCTTGCTGCAGAAGATCGTGAAGGAACACAAGCGCGTTATCTTCAACGGCAACGGCTACACCGACGAATGGGTGGAAGAAGCAGCCAAGCGCGGCCTCCCCAACACCCGCACCACCATGGAAGCGCTCCAGGCCCTGAACAAGACCGAAAACGTCGCCCTCTTCGAAAAGTACGGCGTGTTCAACAAGCGCGAACTGGAATCCCGCTACGAAGTGAACCTGGAAGAATACCACAAGAAGATCCACATCGAGGGAAAGATTTCCGACGACATCGCGAAGAACGTCATCTTGCCGCAGGTGCTCTGCGCCTACAGCGCTGCCCTCAAGACCAACGCCATGGCCAAGGAACAGGGCTTTGCCGCGGTGGATTCCTACGCCCAGGAACTGGGAGAAGGCTACAAGGCCCTCGCCTCTGCAATCGAACGCATGGAAAAGGCCCTGGGTGAAAAGCACGAGAACATTCTCGAAGCGATGGCGGATCTCCGCGTGCAGGTGGACAAGCTCGAAAAGGTCGTCCCCGACGAAAAATGGCCCCTGCCGAAGTACCGGGAGATGTTGTTTATATACTAGACCTTCATAAGCATACTCCTCCTTATTGCTCAATAGAAACAAGGCCGCGCATCATTTGATGCACGGCCTTTTTAAGGATTACTCTATGAAGGACGAAGTTGTCTAGAATGCTTTTACACTTGCGCGGCAGCGAGATTGAAAGCCTCAGGATAGGCCTTCGCGGCACAATTGTCGCACAGCACACGCATGCGGGTTTCGGCAAGGGTATTCACGCGCACATGCTCTCCGCAATGGGCGCACTTGGAAAGGAACACCACAGACCGTGTTTCTTCCGCAGGAGCCTGCTCCTTCGCCAAGACGGGTTCGCCAAGACGGCTGACCGTGTTGCGGAACGTAATCTTTCCATCGGCATCCTGGACGATTTCGCGAGAGAGGCAGCACTTGAAGCTACGTCCCTTGCGGTTACGCATGCGGAAGATAAACTTCGTCTGGGAAAGGTTTTCGCAGCTGCTGAACATTTCCCAGTCACCATGATAGCGGTAACAATCGGTGATGTAGTGCCACACAACTTCGGATTCGGAGAACCCGAACATACGGCAGAACCGTTTGTTGCCCGAGAGGATTCGCCCGCTCTGGTTGACCTCGAAGCGCGCGATATCGAGATTGTTTTCATTTTCGGCCATCATATTGCACCTCCCTTGAGATAGTAGCGGTAAAGCACATCCGACGCGGTAATCGCCGTGGTGCTCAGCCGCACATCGTCCAGTTTGATATCCATGGATTCCTTACCGAAGAAAATCGGTTCAGAAGAAACTCCGATGCGTTCAACAGACACCTTCTTCTGCGAAGCGAGATTTCCGTTGATGTAGAGCGAAGAAGTTTTCCCATCCCATACTGCCGTCACATACACCCACTTGTCAAAGTTTTCGTAAGTCGAGAACACCGCATCGCTGCATTCAAAGCCGCTCGAAGAACCATCCGCGATAAAGAACCCAAGAGAAATGTCCTCGCGTCCGCATTCCCCATCCAGCACGGCGATACTGAACACGTCCTTGTCTTCGGGCGAGCCGAAACCAAGCTTTCCAACGATGTTCTTGCGATACTCACCGGATTTGAGCTTAGACAGGTAAATCCAGGCCTCGAACGTCAACGCGGTTGCGCTGTCCAGTATGCCCCGGTCATTCTCGATAACACCGAATTCATCGGCTCCATAGAGCGCAAGGGCCTTCTGCGAAGGGCCATTTTCTAGCGAATCAACTCCATAGAGGAGGATTCCTTCCGTCCAGCCGCGCGCATCGCCCACCTTTTTCGTGTCTTTCGCCACTTCGCTCAAGAAATCCATCGACCACCAGCTGCGAAGCCCGAACTCCGGAGAAAGCGGGAACTGGAGGCTCTTGGAGGCAACTACGTCGGCATCACGCACTATTTCGTCCGAAGAAGTTGTCGGCAAAGCCCCCACTAGCGAGGAATCATTGCCATTGAAAGGTTCGCCGGCGGATTTAGACGTGTCGGTACTGTGCGAGGGTTCGCTCTCGCTTTCGGTAGCCTTCGAAGCGAAGATGTCAAACAGTCCTGTCGGAATCGGCCCACGGAACTTGGACGACTTCTTGCCCACGCTCACCACGTAGATGGCATCCTGGAAATGAATCGGATCCGGAGATTTCGCCAATAGCGGCTGAACACCAAGCGGCACATTTTTCAATTCGAAGGAACCGTCTTCTTCCGTCTCCGTCTGCCACGGGGATCCTGGAATTCCAATCTTGATTCCGGCTGACACCGTATCGAGCCTCAAGTGGAAATTGCCTTCCACAACTCCCGTCTTTTGAAGCTTTGCGGCAATTTCGATTTCCGATCCTTCGAAATCAACGGATTCATAATAGGACATGGAATCGCGACGTGCGCTGACGCCATACTGTCCACGCTTCATCAACGGGAATCCGAACTTGCCATCGCTATCCGTCGTATCGTTGAAAACGATCGAATCGACCGTGAAGTGCATCGCGCACACGGGAACGCCGGCAACCGCCTTGCCCGAACCGTCCACAAGTATTCCAGCGACGGTGTTCGTCTCTTCGCTCACGCCTCCGGAAATTCTTCCGTCAGAGCAGCCGACAGTCGAAATACCGACGAATCCCGCACACATCAAGGCGAAAGCGAACAATCCAAGATAGGTTCTCCTAAACATTTTCCACCCCCTTCTTGATTTCCTTGGTCAGGGGGAACAGTTGCACGTTCAGCCTATAGACACGTTCGTCACCGCGGTCCTGCATTACGATAGCGGCCACGCGACGGCGGAAATCTTCAATCTCTTTCGAGATGCGATAGAAAGCATCCTCGGAAATCCCCAGCGTGAGGCCCGAAATGTCGCGTTCGCGCACGGGCACTTCGTCAAGCGCACGGACAGCGAGTTCACCCATCTGGCGGTGCATCTCGCGAACGGAAAGGCTAGCCACCTCGATGTTGCCGGTCGAAATTCCCTTAGAGGACTGTTCGAAATTCCCGTCGGAATCCTTGTTCAGGAGCCCTACCTTCTGAAGCAGCGCCAGGGATTTCTTGACCTCGGAGGTCGGCATGTCGAAGGCGATGTTGTCGGCCATCTGCGAAGGCGTGGCTCCCGGCATCTGCGGGGCGAGTTCGCGAACCACGGGATTCACCCACGATTCGTAATAATCGTACTGGTCCTCGCCCACCAGCGTAAAGGCGTTTTCTTTCGCAATAGCGCGAAGTTCCTTGAACAGGGACTTCTTTTGGGCGGCATCCTTTTCCTGATTGAAGTTGACGAGGGCGCGGAAATACTTGAGATCAGCGCCGACAAGGCCCATGGCTTCTGCCACACGTTCGATGCCGACTTCGCTCAGGTTTGTCTTGCCGTCACAAACAAGCTTGAGGAAAACCGGGGAGGAATAACCGGCCGCTTTCGCAAAATCACGCCACGTAAAGCCGGAACGGAGCTTCCGTTCGGCGTAGTAGTCGCGCACGAAAAAGCGAAAATTCTGGTATTCCATCACAGGTTTCATACATTTTTGAATATATATCTTTTTTTCGCGTCGCGCAATAGATTCATGATACAAAAATTAAAAATTTACATAAAATTCGACATTTTTATAAAAAACAACCATTTTTTAGCAAAAAATCATGATACACACTTGTCGAAAACGAATGATATTCCACACTAGAATATTGCGAAAAGGAATATTTAGGTGATTCCCGTCGTCAAAAATTACAAGCCAAGAAACTAGGCCTGGACGTCTTTTACGACCATGATGCCGCCCTTCTCGATTTTCGGGTAGCTGCGCATTCCTTCCCCGCCTTTGCCGCGGTCGAGGACTTCCTCGAGCTCGCCCTGGGCGTTGTAAAGGTGGAGTTCCCAAGGCCCGTTCGGGGCGTTGAAGTAGCCGGAGTTCTTCTGCACGTTGCGCTGGAAGGTACGGTTCAAGCGGTCAGCCACGCTGCGGGCCTGCACCAGGCTGATGTCGGCGAGCGTCCACGAGATCGGGGTACCGCCCATGTCGAAAATCAGGAGCGCATCGGGGTCGGTGTCCTCCTTCATGGTAAACTTCCAGCTGAAGTTCTGCCAGCTCGTACTCAAGTCGAGTATACGGCCGTTGGCATAGGGGGTATATTCCTCGGAATCGCGCTTGATATTCACATTCAAGGTGCGGGGCTTAGCCGCCTTCGCGCGCATGCTGAATATATAGGTGACGCCGTTGCGCAAGGTCAGGTGTTGTTTGAACTGGAGGCCCCAGGTCTCCTTGCCCGCCTGCTCGATATCGAAATGCACTTCTCCATTTTCCACACGGACGTTCGCCTTGCCGCCCCAGAAGTCGGTAGTCCAGCAATCGAGCGGATTTTCCGCAGAGAAGTCCCCGTTCTCGATGATGTTCGCACCACCGCCAAGGGAGCCCGTTGTATAGTCCTTGTTCTGGATGAACATCGGAATGACGCTCGTATTCTGGATTCCGAGCGGGCTATCCACGGCCACCTCTCGACCCCAGCCCACGAGCGTGTTGTACGAGCCGTGCTCGGTCATGTCCATCTCGGTGCTGTCGAAGTTGCCCGGGCCCCAGCTCCAGCAGAGCCAGCCGATATTCAGGCGTTCGCATTCGGACATGATATGCTTGTAAGGAATCGCCTTGACGTCTCCCGCCGCAATCGGGGCAAACTCGCCCACCACCAGCGGCAGATCAATCTCGACGGACTTTTCGAGGCAAGCCGTGATGCGATCTTGGACCGTAGCAAAGCCAGTCGCCTTGGCATCGTGGCGTTCGCTGGGCCACCACATATGGATAGAGAAAATAAGGTTGTGTTCCGGATCCGCCTGCAACAGGCGCGGCCCCACGGAAAGCAGGTTCTTTTCGTTCTGGCCCCAGTAATCGGCATCGATCATGATGGGAATGCGGATTCCAGCCGCCCTCATGCGCGTCACGATGATATTGTACGCAGAGAAGAATTCCTCGGATTCGACTTCATGCGAGCCCGGTTCGTTGCCGACATTCAAGATCAGGTATTCCTGATGGTTCGAGATCATCTGTAACGTCTCGTCGCGGAGCCAAAAGTCGAGAGCCTCCGTCAGGCGGTCCCAGTTGCCCGTCGTGTCGTGAATTTCAACAATCGGGATCATGTTGTTTGCGATACTGAGGCCCACAATCGTATCGAGATCGCTCACGCGACCGCGCGTGTTCCAGACAATGCGGACGCAGTTCGCGCCGGTCTTTGCTATTTCGGGAATGGTCTTGCCTTCGCGATCAGTCCAAATGAACATATGGTTGATTCCGCGCAGAACCACCTTCTCGTTGTCCTTGCTGTAAAGGTAGCGCCCTTGGACAAAGAAACCCGGCTTCGCATTCGCTAAATTCATACTTCTTTTCTCCGAAATCATTTTTTCGTGTATAAATATATATAAATACCGCCTTTTTTGAGCGATTAAAGATGGAACTTTACAAATCTTCCCTTTTTGACGATAAATTTGTATATTTGGGAAATACACCGGGGGTGATCTGGTTTCGACAGGGTTACCGAAGTGTTAGTTGCAAGCCGAGGTCTCAGACGAGGGCACTCGTAAAAAAGTCTGAAAAAAAATAAGTGCTGACGAAAACTACGCACTCGCTGCCTAATTAGCGGCAACGCCGGGCCTCATTCCGCTCCCATCGGGATGAACGTCCGGACGAAATATGGGATAGGATTCTCGCATGCCTGGGGCTAGAGTCCGAGATTCACTAGGCTGGCCGAAATCTGCACCGACCTTCTTGGGCGTGGACAAGGCGAGACCTTAAATACGAAGGGAAAGCTTGTAGGAATGGACATGGACGTGATTTTGGACAGGGGTTCGACTCCCCTCACCTCCAGAAACAACGAAAAACCGGACGCGATTGCGTCCGGTTTTTCAATTCCGATTCCAGATCAGATTAGGCTTCTTCCGGATAGACGGAGACCTTCTGACGCTTAGCATCGAGGCGTTCAAACTTCACCTTGCCATCGACGAGAGAGAACAAGGTGAAATCCTTGCCCATGCCCACGTTCACGCCACTGTGGAAGTGAGAACCGCGCTGACGAACGATGATGTTGCCAGCCTTGACGGTTTCGCCCGCGTACTTCTTAACACCAAGGTATTTGGCGTTACTGTCGCGGCCGTTACGTACTGAACCTTGACCTTTCTTATGTGCCATGGATTAAGCCTCCTTAGCCTTGCGCAGAGAGTTCTTCTTGACCTTGGCGGGCTTTGCGATACCCTGGGCAATCTTTTCCTTGCGAGTAAGGGGCTTGACCTGCTCCTTCTGCTTGGCGAGCGCGGCCACGCGAGCGCGGTTGCGTTCAATCACCTTGGAATCGACCTTTGCGGATTCTGCGCCGGAGCGAAGTTCCGTAACCAGCACCTCGGTATAGCCCTGACGATGACCGTTACGGCGTTCGTAACGGGTGCGACGCTTCTTCTTGAAAACGATGACGGTGTCGTACTTGCCGTGGGCAAGCACTTCGACCTTCACGGAGGCGTCGTTCAGGACAGGGGTGCCGATTTGCACTTCTTTTCCTGCGAAAAGAAGAACGGACTTGAGCTCCAGTTCGGAACCAACAGCGGCGTCAAGAGTGGGGACCTTGTAGGCCTTGCCCAGCTCGACTTTATACTGGAAACCACCTGTTTCAACAATAGAATACATTTTTGTAATCCTTTTTGGTTGCTATTGGGACTCCAAATGTAGCAAAATTCAAGGAATTGTAAAGGGATTTGACCCCCTATCGGCCAATTTTTTCTAAATTTTCCACGAAATTTTCATAAAGGACACCCGAATGAACAAGATTATGAGCCTTGACGGCGACTGGCAGATGAAATGGGACACTGAAGATTCCGGTATTTCCAACCGCTGGTACGCCACCTATCCCGAAGACACGGAGACCGTAACCGTTCCGCATATCTGGGAAAGGTCATTCGAAAAGCTTCTGATGTCGCAGGACTGCGCTTTCTATTTCAAGAGATTCACTATTGACGACGAAAAACAGGTCACCAAGCGCATATTCCTTAGGTTCGAACGCATCGCGACTCACGCGACCGTATGGCTCAACGGCAAGCTCCTCGGCGACCACTTCGGCGCCTACACCCCCTTTGTCCTCGAAACGCAAAAGGCCATCAAGCTCGGCGAAGAAAACATCCTCTGCATCCGCGTCGCGAACATGGGTGCAGCCAACAGCCGTATTGACTTCGGCCGAGAAACCCACGAAGGCGCGAACGACCGCTTTGCCCACCCCGGCGAAATGCCCGTCGGCCTCCCCTGGAACCAGTACCCCTTCGGCGGTATCTTCGGACACGTGGACCTCATCCTCGGAAACGCCGCTTTCATTTCCGACCTCCATGTCGAGCCCGACATGGACCAGGAACGCGTAGCGCTTGAAATCAGCTTCAACAACCCCCGCGGTTTCAACACACGCCTCCGCATCCTCATGAGGAACCCGAACGGCGACGTCTACGAATGGTTCAAGGACAGTCCCAAGCTCGACAAGGAAAACGCGACGCTGCGCATCGTGCTCGGCATCAAGGACTTCAACCGCAGCAAGTGCGTCTGGAGCCCGGACCACCCCAACATGTTCGCCGTCGAAGTCCAGATGGAAATCAAGGGCGGCAAGGGCAAGGACCCGGAATACTCTTTCCCCGTCATGCGCACCTTCAGCTTCCGTAAGTTTGACTGCCTCAAGGGCGACTTCTACCTGAATGATTCCATCGTGAAAATCCAGGGCGTCTGCTACAACCAGCAGTGGAGCGAAGGCGGGCTCTGGACGACCGACAACCCGAACCTCAAGAAGGACCTTCAGGCCGTAAAAGACGCAGGCTTCAACACCATCCGCAGCTGCGGCGCGCCTCTCAGCACGGAAGCCCTCGACATATGCGATACCATCGGCCTTCTGGTGTTCCAGGAATTCCCCATCCACACCATGAAGTCGACCCCCAGCGGACTTGAATACGCCAAGAAGCTTATCAGCGACATTGTCAAGGAACAGCACCACCATCCGTGTATCGTCGCATGGGTCATGGGCTCCGAAAACGGGACCTTCATGCTGCAGAACGGCAACAAATTGCTGAACGCCATCAGCCCCATCGACATGACGCGTCCGGCCATCAGCAACCTGGACAGCATCTACATCGACAACGAAGGTAATTTCCACAAGGACATCGGCAAGCTGCTTCCTGTTTCCGTCGACCGCATCTCGCAGTTTGCGACACTTGCCGTAAATCCGAAGATGAACCCGAACGCCGCTTACTCGCACTACCTCGCCCACTGCTTCAACAAGGACGAGGAAGAACTGATGGTTCCGGATTCTGGACTCGGCGACAGCCACTTCCAGGACGAAGACGAAAACGCCACGGAAATCGAAAACAAGATGCTCGTGACACTCAAGAACCACACTCTCCTCCCGAAGAGCGCGACCAATATCAAGGGTCCCCGTGGCATCAAGAACCAGAAGGCAGTCAAGAACTTCTACAAGCTGCTCGAGTCTTTCGTCAAGGAATCCGGTCTTTCCGTTTGGGATAGCGTCGATTCATTCATCAAGGACGCAAACAGCATCGCAACCAAGAGCAAGCTCGACCAGATTACCGCATTCCAGAGCAATCCTCAAATTTCAGGATTCTTCCTTAGCCAGTGGGCCGACTACGGAGTCGATTTCAGCGGCATCTGCGACGAAAACCGCAAGAGCAAGGGCATCGAATCCTTCTGCAAGGCGATTACGACAAGGAGCCGTGTCCTGGTCAGCGAACTGGAACACGTGGTCGCACCGCAGAGCGAGGTCAGCTTCCAGCTCACACTCCTGAACAACGACCGCTTCGAGAATGTCTCCGTCGACGTGAACCTCGTGGACGAGAGCGGCAAGTCGCTAGCCTCGCAGAGCCTGACACCGGAGGAACCCGCCGGCAAGACAAGCCTCACCCAGCTTGGCATCTGCACGCTGATGGTTCCGCGCAAGACCGGTAAATACGAAATCCGCATTTCGCTCAAGGACAACGGCAAAGAAATCAACACCTCTGCCGAAGACCTCATTGTCATTGAGCAGGCCGACGTGAAGAGCGCCATGAGCAAGGTTTGCTTCCTCGACAACAGTGAAGAATCCAGCGACGCTCTCGCAGCCCTCAGCGGTCCGGAAAAGATCATCTTCACAGCGAACCTCAGTTCCTGGCCCGATGAAATCCTGAACAAGATTGTCGATGTCACCAAGAACGGCGGAAAGACGCTCCTGCTTTCGGACATGACGCAGGAAGATATCGACTTCTTGAACCAGAGCCACAACTTCGACTTTACGGTGGAAGCGCACTGGAGCACGGGAGCCAACGGCACGAGTCTGCACTACCTCCCCAAGGATTCGGCGCTCCTCCCCGTTTTCGGGAACAAGAGCGTGCTAGACCACAATGCTGCAGCCGTGATGCCGGGACTTTCGCTGAACGAACTGCCGGGTGCAACCGTATACGCTCGTTCCGTAAGCATCAAGGATGGCGAAATCAAGACGGGAGTCGACCTGCAGAAATTGCCGTTCGGTGCAGGACAGATTGTTTTCAATCAGTTCAGCGTGTTCGAAGGCCTCGAGACGAATGCCCTCGCCGACGCCTTGTTCACGGCCATCGTAAGCCAGCTCTAGTCGTAAAAAGTATCAAAAAAGGACCCAGTGCGGAGAGAAACGCACTGGGTCTATACACCCAAGTCCGATACCGGCGACTACAAGACCTTGTCGCGGGTAAAAACAAACCTGTATTAGTAAAATACACAAAAGCGTGACTAAAATCAAGTTTCTATATTAAAAATATGCTGAAAAATTATTCCAACTTGGACGAATATTCAAATCTTCTGGCCCAGAACGCCAAGAAAGCAAGCAAGAACCTGCGCACGCTCTCCGGAGAAAAGCGGAGTACCGTGCTCAACCTCGTGGCAAAAATGCTCCGCGAGAAAAAGCCGGAAATCCTTGCGGCAAACAAACTTGACCTCGAAGCTGCCGCCGGCAAGCTCGATGACGCCAAGATGGACCGTCTGACTTTGAACGACGCCCGCATCGAAGCGATGGCCAAGGGCGCCGAAGAAATCGCCGCGTTTACCGACCCGCTGAACCGCGTGCTCGAGAGCCGCGAACTCAAGAACGGAATCAAGATTAGCCGCGTGGCCGTGCCTATCGGCTCCGTATTTTTCATTTTCGAAAGCCGCCCGAACGTGACCATCGACGGCGCATGCCTCTGCTTCAAGGCGGGTAATGCCGTAATCCTCCGCGGTGGCAAGGAATCGCTGAATTCCGCCAAGTGCCTCGCGGGCATTTTCCACGAAGCTCTCGCCGAAGAAGGCATCGACCAAGACGCCGTGCAGCTCGTGACCGAAACGAGCCACGATTTGGTGGGCATGCTGTTGCAGCGTAGCGACTGTATTGACCTCGTGATTCCCCGCGGCGGCGAACGCCTGATCCGCGCCGTGGTGGAACAGAGCAAGATTCCCGTGATCAAGCACTTCAACGGCATCTGCCACGTGTACGTGGACAAGTCCGCCGACATCGAAAAGGCGGTGAACATCCTCATCAACGCGAAGACGCAGCGCACCGGCGTGTGCAACGCCATGGAATGCGTGATTATCGACCGCCACATTGATGCAGCCAACGTGAAAAAGTTGCTCGACTGCCTCGCCGACCGTGGCGTGGAACTCTTCGGCAACAAGGACGCCCAGAGCCACGACAGCCGTATCAAGGACATCGGCGATGACAGCAATTACCACCACGAATACCTGGCCCTCAAGGCAAGCGTCAAGTTCGTGGACAACGTGGCCGAGGCCTGCGACCACATCGAAGCGAACAGCAGCCGCCACACCGAAGCGGTCGTCGCCGAAGACGCTAGCGTGCAGGATTACTTTGTCGCCAACGTGGACAGCAGCAGCGTGATGGTGAACGCCAGCACCCGCTTTGCAGACGGTGGCGAATACGGCCTGGGCGCCGAAGTGGGCATTTCTACCGACAAGCTGCATGCCCGTGGCCCGATGGGCGTAGAAAGCCTCTGCACCTACAAGTGGGTTCTGCGCGGCAACGGCCAGGTGAGGGCGTAATCATGAAATTCGAAGACCTGATTAAAGAAATCAAGTTCGAAGTCGAAGTGGACGGTGTTGCACTTGCTCCGGCAATCGTGCAGGACGCCGACAAGGGCGATGTGCTGATGATGGCCTGGATGAACGAGGAAGCGCTCCGCCGCACACACGAATGCGGCGAGATGGTATTCTGGAGCCGCAGCCGCAAGGAATACTGGCACAAGGGCGACACGAGCGGAAACGTGATGACGGTCGTTGAATGGGCCGCCGACTGCGACTCTGACGCATTGCTCTTCAAAGTCCGCATGCAGGGTCCGCAAGTGGCTTGCCACACGGGAGCGAGAAGCTGCTTCTTCAAGAAATGCGATTAACTTTCGCTTAAAATTTTCGTCCTAAATATTAAAAGTAGCGACTAAATATTTTTCTTTGCGGGTCAATCAAGAGAGGCGTGGGCGGCAATGGTGTAAATCGCGGTGACGTCCTTCGCCTTGAGCGGAACAAAGCCCCAGCCGTCGCCCGGGTTCAGTTTTTCGACCATCTTCGGGATATCCTCTTCCTTCGCGCCGAGTTCTGCAAAGTTAATCGGCATGCCGATGGAATGCAGGAAGCGACGGAATGCCTTGATGCCTTCGAGGGCGGTGGCCTTCGGGTTTTCAAAATTCATCTCGCAGCCGAACACGCGCGTCGCCATCTGCGCAAAACGCATCACGTTGTGGTCCACCACGTATTCCATCCAGGCGGGCATGATGACTGCAAGGCCCGCGCCATGGGCGCAGTCGTAAAGTGCCGAAAGTTCGTGCTCGATGGCGTGGCTGTTCCAGTCCTGACTGCGCCCGCAGCCCACAACACCGTTGTGGGCTACCGTCCCCGCCCACATGATGTTCGCACGCACCTGATAGTTGGCGGGGTCGGCAATGGCGCGCGGGCCCTCCTTCACCATCGTGAGGAGCACCGCTTCGCACAGGCGGTCGGTAATTTCCACTTCCAGCGTGTTCGTGAAGTAACGTTCAAAAACGTGAGCCATGATATCGGTAATGCCGCAAGCCGTCTGGTAAGCAGGCAACGTGCAAAGGAGCGCCGGATTCTGCACCGCGAATTTCGGGCGAATATGTTCGCTGCTTGCACCGCGCTTGAGCATGCCATCTTCCTTGGTGATCACGGAGTCGCCGCTACCTTCGGAACCGGCAGCCGCAATCGTCTGCACCACGCCAATCGGGAGCGCTGCCGCCGCCGAGGCCTTGCCATCGTAAAAGTCCCAGAAATCGCCATCGTAAACAGCACCCATCGCAATGGCCTTGGAACTATCAATCGTAGAGCCGCCACCCACCGCAAGGATAAAGTCAATACCGTTCTGGCGGACAATCTCAATGCCCTTGTACACAAGCGAATCATGCGGATTCGGCTTCACGCCACCCAGTTCCACATGCGGAATTCCTGCAGCGTCAAGGCTCGCCTTCACTCGGTCAATCAAGCCGGAGCGTACCGCAGAGCCACCACCGTAATGAATCAGCACCTTCGTGCCGCCATACTTCTTGACAAGCGCACCGCACTCGTTTTCGCGGTTCATGCCGAATACGAATTCTGTGGGGCTGTAGAAGTTGAAATTATCCATGTTCCATCCTTATGTTTTTTGCTTAAAAATACAAGATTTTGACGACAAAAGCGGGAGTTTCTCCCATTTTTCTGTTCACAGGGGGAAACATCCTGATTTCATCATATCGGACCCACTTTTTCTACACTTTTTCCTTGTTTTTACGCCTCACTCGCCCCAAACTCTTTTGCTATATTTACACCCGAAAAAAAAACTATCCAAGGATACTAACATGAAACGTACTCATAACTGCGGCCAGCTGCGCAAGGCAGATGTTGGCCAGACCGTAACACTCGCCGGTTGGGTGGACCGCCGCCGCGACCATGGTGGTGTGATTTTCGTTGACCTCCGCGACAAGTATGGCAAGACTCAGATCGTCTTCAACCCGGACTACAATGCCGACGTGATGAAGACCGCCGAACAGCTCCGCAACGAATACGTGATTACGGTGACCGGCAAGGTTTACGCCCGCGAAGAAGGCAACGCTAACGAGAAGCTCGCCACGGGCGAAATCGAAGTCAAGATTGACTCCATCGAAATCCTGAACGCGGCCCTCACCTCCCCCTTGGCCATCAACGACCCTAACGAAGAGTGCAAGGAAAACGACGACCTGCGCCTGCAGTACCGTTACCTGGACCTCCGCCGTCCGTGGATCCAGAAGAAGCTCCTCCTCAAGAGCCGCTTCCTCAAGGCCGTGTACGACTTCTTCTACGCCAACGGTTTCGAAAACATCGAGACTCCGGTGCTCTGCAAGTCCACTCCGGAAGGCGCCCGCGACTACCTGGTGCCGAGCCGCGTGAACCCGGGCAAGTTCTACGCCCTCCCGCAGTCTCCGCAGCAGTACAAGCAGCTTTTGATGATTGCCGGCATGGACCGCTACTTCCAGATTGCCAAGTGCTTCCGCGACGAAGACCTCCGCGCCGACCGTCAGCCGGAATTCACGCAGATTGACGTCGAGATGTCCTTCGTGGACCAGGACGACGTGATGGAAATGTTCGACAAGTTCGTGACCGAAGTTCTCGGCAAGGTTTGGGACTTTGAACCGCCCAAGAAGATCCGCCGCATGAAGTGGCACGAAGCCATGCTCAAGTACGGGAGCGACAAGCCGGACCTCCGCTTCGACCTCGAAATCCACGATGTGTCTGAAATCGGTGCAAAGTCCAACTTTGGCGTGTTCAAGAACTGCGTTGCCGCCGGTGGCAAGATTCGCGGTATCGCCGCCAAGGGTTGCGTTGACTTCACCCGCAAGCAGATAGACGAACTCACCGCCTACGTGGGCAAGTACGGTTCCAAGGGCCTCGTGTGGATGCGCGTCAAGGAAAATGACGAAGTGGAAACGCAGGTCGGCAAGTTCTTTACGACCGAACAGCTCAACGAACTGCGCGACGCCGTCGGTGCCAAGTGCGGCGACATGATGTTCTTCATCGCAGGCCCCGAAAAGGTTGCAGCAACCGCTATGGGTCAGCTCCGCCTGGAAGTCGCCCGCATCAAGGGTCTCCGCGACCCGAAGAAGCGTGAATTTGTGTGGATTACCGAATTCCCGATGTTCGAATACAGCGACACCGAAGGCCGCTACATGGCCATGCACCACCCGTTCACCAACCCGCTTCCGGAACATTTGGACATGATGCTCAGCGGCAACCTCAAGGATTGCAACGCCGAAGCTTATGACCTTGTTCTTAACGGTGTGGAAATCGGCGGTGGTTCTATCCGTATTCACAACCCTGAAGTCCAGGAAAAGGTGTTCCGCCTGCTCGGTCTCTCCGAAGAACAGGTGAAGACCAAGTTCGGCTTCTTCGTCGATGCCTTCAAGTACGGCGCTCCTCCGCACGGTGGTCTCGCCTTCGGTCTCGACCGCGTTGTTGCTACTATGGAAGGTGAAGAGTCTATCCGTGACTACATCGCATTCCCGAAGAACACCAGTGCTTCGAGCCCGATGGACCAGTGCCCGAGCGAAGTGGACCTCCAGCAGCTGCAGGACATCCACATTTCCGTGCAGATGCCGAAACAGGCGAAATAATCTTTGGCAAACACAGTTTGCCAAAGGCGCATCTTTGCCATGCAAAGATGCGATGGAAGCAAATATTTTTTCGCCAAACAACGTATGCCAAGGCCCCGCGAACCACGCGGGGCTTTTTTGTGCGATTTCTCACGAAAACTTTTTTTCTCATTTTTTTGCTGAATTCATGCAATTCGCTTTGCTAAATTAAGGCACAACTTTTAACCCCAAACTATGGAGATGTTTATGAAACTTACTACTCGTGCCATTGCCGAAGCTATCGGCACCTTCTGGCTTGTGTTTGGCGGCTGCGGTGCCGCCGTGCTTGCTTGCGGCGTTCCGACCACCGGTATCGGCTACGTGGGCGTGTCGCTCGCATTCGGCCTCACCGTTCTCACTATGGCATACGCCATCGGTCACATTTCGGGGTGCCACCTGAACCCGGCTGTCACGCTGGGCCAGGTTGCCGGCGGCCGCTTCCCCGCTAAGGAAGCTCCGGCCTACATCGTGGCCCAGGTCATCGGCGGTATCGTCGCTGCGGCAGTGCTCTACTGCATTGCACAGCCCGACCTCACCAACGCAGGCATTGGCGCATTCGCCACCAACGGCTGGTCCGACACGCTCACCAACGGCGTGAACGCCTTCGGCGGCAAGACCACCGGCATGTGCGGCGCGTTCCTGATAGAAACCGTGCTCACCGCCATCTTCCTGTTCGTGATTATGGGCGCTACCGACGGCCGAGCTCCGGCAGGCTTCGCCCCGATTGCCATCGGCCTCTGCCTCACGCTCATCCACCTCATCTCTATCCCGGTGACCAACACCTCCGTGAACCCGGCCCGCTCTACCGCAATGGCAGTGTTCGTTGGCGGGGCCGCCATCAAGCAGCTCTGGCTCTTCTGGGTCGCCCCGATTTTGGGCGGCGTCATCGGCGGCGTTGCATACAAGTGCTTGGCCGAATGCAAGTGCTGCAAGGGCGAAAAGAAGTAAGGCGATCGTCATGCTCGCTATACGATACTTGGCAACTTGTTGCCATAGTAGAGTTATCCTCTTTGGGGAGAAGGCGAGCATCTTTCTAAAAAAAGCGCGGCCCCATCTGGCAACAGTTGGGCCGCCATTTTTATTACATAATTATTCGAGACAGAATTTCCAAATTGGAATCACATTAATGCCATTTTCTAATATGGCTTCCGAATTCCATGTAACGATGCAGCAATTTTTCACTTTAATTTCTTCTTTCGCCAAACGAATCGCATCTATCTCTCTCTTGAACGTGTCCTGCTGTTCCATATCCCAAGCAACCTGAACGAGTCGCCTAGATTTCGTATCAAGATTCGTAACAAGGAAATCAACTTCGCCGCCAGCACGATTGATATAATACTCAATTTTATTATTTCCACGCCGGAAATGCATAAAAACAAGGTTCTCTAGAAGCCACCCTTTTTCAGCATCATTCTTTGGAGTCATTGCACGAACAACCCCGGTATCAACCATATAATATTTATCAGGATTTGTTCTACGCACCGAAACAGAATCCGTCCTTATAGATACAGGATAAATGAGATACGCATCGGCTAAATAGCGAAGATAATTAGAAATATATTCACGATTGTCCGAAATCCCCATTGCCTTCAACGTGCCAGAGATGGCACGAGTCGAAACTTTCCGCGCATAATTATGGATAACATAATCTAAAGTATACCGAAGCGCCTGCACACTCGAAATTTCATGCCGTTCTATAACATCCCTAAATACAACGGCATTCACATACTCCTGCAACAACTTGTTCCGGACACGAACATTCTCCCCTTGTATATCAGGGAAACCACCCTCGTCCAAATATCGAGCCATGGCATTACGCAATAAACCACTAGTCCTAGACGAAAATGGTTTTTCAGGAACATTCTTAAAAATCCCATTAAATTGCAGAAATTCCGAAAAAGACAGAGGAAAGACCTCCATATCCAAAGATCGACCACGAAGTTGAGTCGCCACCTCTGATGAAAGCAACTTAGATGAAGATCCGGTCACACATAGTTGAACCAACGCAGAATCTATTAGACGTCGAGCATAAAATTCCCAGCCATCAACATCCTGTAACTCATCCAAAAAATACCAGCATTTTTCCCGAGCCGCCTCAGGAAACATTGTCGCATGCACATCACCGATAAGATGGAGATCGTCCACCTTGATACCCCTTAAACGCTCATCATCAAAGTTGACATAAACAATTCGATTCAGAGGCAAACCGGCATCAATAAGTTCGTGCATACGCTGGTACGTTATATAGGTTTTCCCAGTGCGACGCATACCGATAATAGAAGTGGCATTTCTTTTTTTTTCGAGAAATTCTACAGGGCGACGGCAAACATCTGTCGGCACGCCATTCTCATAAAATTCACGCAAAATTTCGGCAATTACTTTTTCCATATCAACAATATACACAAAATTGGCATAAAAATCAAGCCAATTTTATAAAAAATTGGCATATTTTTTACGCCATATCTATTTGTGACGTTCTTTATACTGGCGGAGGGCCAGAATGCGCTGGGGCGTCAGGAACACGAACGAAGCCCAGTAGCGCAGCAGGAACCACGAAACTTCGGAGAAATCGAACGGGAGGAACGTCAGCAGACGCAGGCGGTTCTTGAGCCACCAGCGCCAGACAGAACCGCGACGCCGATCCGCGAATTTCCCAAAGTTGCCGTCACGCATGATTTCACGAAGGAGAACGCGACCGCGGCGGGCATCGGGCGCACAGAGCAAAAACTCGCTTTCTAGCCCGAGACATTCCGAAAGCACCCACATGAGCGCCCCCGCAAATCGCCGCAGGTTCATGGACCCGAGCAACGAGGCAATCTCGGCACGTTCCTCACTCGACGATGCTTGAAGCAGCATGAAGTAATCTACCAGCTGGCGCATCCCTACCCCGAGGCCCAGCATGTGCTTGTAGATATGCGAGAGCTGCATGACCAGCGCGAACTTTTTGGAAGGGACGTAAAAGCCCTCGGGCACAGGCGTCAAGTTATGCGATTCCGCGTCAAGGAATGCGAGCATGCGCTTGTTCGCAAAAGGGCTGCAGCGGTCGACCCCGAACCCGAAATGAACCTCGACCTCTTCCCCGAACACGTTCTTGGGAAGAAGGACGTCGTGGCTAGAGATCTTTGTATCTTCTAGCAAGTCCATCTTCCGGAACAGCTCAAGAACACGTTCTCGCCCGCCGGAAACCCAGATGTCGATATCTCCCGTCTGGCGGATAAACTTGTCCGGGTAAAGCAGGGAGTTCGCCTGCCCCTTGAGGATAAACGTCTGGCAGCCTTCCGCAGCAAACTTCTGAGTCAACTCGCTAGAACACGCATAATGCCGCTCGTTCAGCGACCGGATGCCCTCAGCCTGGTAATACCATTTGAGATAAAGCTGGCGCGGCATCCCGAGAGTTTCGGGCTTCCCTGATGAAAGCTTTTGAATCGCATAAAAGGCAACACCCAAAAGCGACTGCCGACCGCACAGCCTGTATAGCCATTCCCAGTCTTCGGCAGAAATATCGCCCACCCCAAAAACAGGAAACTCCCGCGAAGCCCCTATGGCAAATCGCAGGAGTGTAAAGAAGAGACGCGTACGCCTCGTAGAATCGTTATGCGATACGGTCTGCACCTTCGTTCAGGTTGAATCCGAGTTCGTCGTCGTAGTCATCGGCATCGGGACCGTCACCACCGGAACCAGCGAGCAGGTACATGTCACCGCGCATATCGATAAAAGTGAGCTTCGGGGCAACGTATTCTTTCTTTTCAAACTTCAAATTCATATCCACCCCTACTTGATGATAACCTTGTTGCCGTTGTGGAAATAGGTACCCTTGATGGTCGGCTTCTTGTCAAGCTTGCGGCCCTTCATGTCAAACCAGCCGGTCGCCGTTGAGAACTCGCCCGTGTGCGGGTTCAGCATGTAAATTGCAGTGGTTTCATCTTCATCATGGAAAACAACCTCGATCGTGGAAGGCAGATCTTCTACATCGATAGAGGCGGTTGCAGAATTCGTAGCGCTCTTGGTAAGAACGGCGCTATTGTTGTAAATCAGATAGCCGCGGAACGGACGGATATAGGCACCCGCCTTGACCCTCACGAACTGGCCCTGCTTAATGGTCTTGCCATCAACTTCCTTTTCCTTTGCAGCAAAGCCATAAACACGACCAATATCAGAGTCTCCCTCATCCCAAGTCTTATAGGAATACATGCCCCGAAATTCCCAGTTATCGAAAGAGAACTTTGTATCGGCACCGACCGTCTTCTTCATGGTTGTTTTACCAGCACACCATGCAGGAAAAACAACCTGGTTTTTATTGGGACGCACGAAATAAGGCCTATTGGCGGAAAAATCCCCGTTACTGCCCATGTTTTTCGTATCAATCTGCCAAGTTTCCGAGGAACCATTAAATGCAATCCCCGTCATTTCGTAAATCTGACCGAATTCAGAAAGACAGCCATTCGGGAAATCAAAAGGCAGCATCAAGGTACCAGGCTTGCCCCATTCACCCGAATAATCACGATCGTAATAGATGGAATCCACCTCGACATCTTCCGCAATCTCGACCGTTTCCGTCGAGGTACCGCTAATGAGTGCCGTCTTCTTGCCATTAAGCATCTTAACGGTAATTGCGCCATATTCGCCAAGAATAGCGCCCTCTTCCTGGGCAAAAACGCCCACGACAGCGAACGAAAGTGCCAAAACGGCCATTTTTTGGGAAAAATTCATATTCAACCTATAGATTTAGGCCAAATATAGAAAAATGTAATATTTCCGTAAAGTGTCGAGCATCACACAAAAATCACGCTTTTTTGCCGTAATAGCCCTTACCGTAGTACCCGTAGCCGTATCCATAGTGGCCAGGTTCGCGTTCGCAGTGGTTCATCACGATAGCGGCGGGCTTGTCCGAATAGCGACGTACGCGTTCGACAGTTTCCTTGATTTCATCCATGCTATGGCGACCATAATGGAGCACGAAAAGCGAGAAATCCACCAAGGGACAAATCAACTCAGCATCGGTTACCAAGTTCAACGGTGGAGTGTCGACGATTACCAGGTCGAACTTTTCACGGGCTTCCTTAAGGAGTTTGTCCATGGCATCGCTACGGAGTAGTTCGCAAGCGGCAAGCTTTGTCTTGCCCGCGTTCATTACAAACAAATTATCGGCATGCTTCTGGACTATCGCCGTTTCGAGCGTAGCAAGGCCCAGGAGCACATCGGCCAGGCCAAACTTTGCCCCGCTATGGATTACGCCACGGCGCATGTCGGCATCTATCAGGAGCACCTTCTTGCCACTAGCGGCAACCGTCGCCGCCAGGTTCAGCGAAACAAAACTCTTTCCCACACCAGGAATCAGCCCCATTACAAGCACAACGCTATGTTCCGGTTTCGGCATCAGAAACATCAAGGCCGTCTGCAGCGAACGGAACGACTCGCTTACTTTATCTTCAGTATTTTGGAGCACGAACGGAGCACCGTGGTGCAGGTGCTTGTGACCACGCAATAACTTATTCGGAGACTGCGGAATCTTTGCAAACACGCTGAGACCAGTTTCGCGTTCGATTTCGGAAGCACTGCGAACGCCGTTTTTAAACACACGAATAACGATAACAAGAAGTAATCCCAAAATCAAACCAGCCACAAAGGCTGCAATCAAAATACGCGACTTATTCGGTTTGCTTTGGCTTTGTTCCACCTGGGCGAAATCGACAATACGGACATTTCCCACTTCACCAGCGCGAACCACACGCAACTGTTGAATGTTGTTAAGCATATTTGTATACACTTCATTGTTTACCGCAACTTCTTCTTGCAGGCGCTTAACCTCTTGCTGCGTAAGCGGCATCTTTTCAGCATCCTTCTTAAGCACAGCCAATTCCGCTCGTAACTTGCTCTGCTGCTTGACAATAGTCTGCACATTTGGGTGTTCCGCCTTGAATAAGCGCATCGCTGCTTGGCGATCCTGTTCCAACTGCATAATCTGGCGTTGCAGCTGGCCTTCCTTGTCAAGATGCGCCTTGGTCTCACCGCCAATATCAACGGAACCGACCTTATGCCGATAGTCCGCCAAAACCTTCTCGGCGCTATCCAACTTGGTCTTAACCCCCGGCAACTGCCCTTCAAGGAATTCCAGTGTCTTTTCTGCCTCAGCACTGCGCATTTCTACATTTTGACGCAGATATGTTTTCGCAATTGTATTCAAAATAGATGCAGCACGATCTGGATAACGATGGCTATAGCGGACCGAGATAATGCCCGTCTGCTTACCCTTTTCATGGACATTCAAGCCACTGGCCAACGCACGTTCAGCAGCCAACGGGGACCCCTGCACCAAGATAAACTTCTGCCCCACACGAGCTTCCAAAAAATTCACACGAATGGCAAGTGTATCGCCGGCATACGGAGTCGTAAATACTTCACCCACCTTACCATCAAGAACCTTTTTCCCATCCGGAGAAAAAACAGAATAGGAATCATCACCCTTTACCTCGGCCATCCACTTTTTGGCACGAACTTTCGGAGGAATCCGGAGAGAATCCAAGTCCATGCGGCCTTCCCTATGCATCAACCGATCCCAAGAGCCAACAGGAATAGTCCATAAATGAACATGCTCGGCAGCCACCACGTAGCTCAAAACCATACGGCTCTTGATAAGCTCAATTTCAGCATCGGCTGGGCTAGCCAAATCCAAAACCGCCCCCATCTCACCTAAGGCCTTTGTCGATTTACTGCTCGCTCCCTTAACATTTACCTGAAGCAAAGCGTCACTCGTGTACGAAGGGCGCACCCACATAGCATAGACGCCACCCAACAAGGTCGACACAATCGCGATAATAATAATTTTAAACTTTTCTTTCCAAAGAAGAGCGAAAAAATCCATTATCGTAACAGATTCTTGAGATAAAGGATTTTTGACTGAATCCGCTTTTGATGATTTTTCAGTAGTCATAGCAAACTCACACTTTTAAGATAAAAATAACAAAGAAAGTCAATAAAAGGATTCTTCTTAGCCAACTTGTGACCCTTTTCTCAACCGAGACGCAATCAACTTTAGGTATTTCGGATTTAGAGCCCTAAAAATAAGGACGTTGTTAAAGCGAATCGGCTTGACAATCCACCCAGAGCCGATATTTACAATAAACTGGGTAATTACAGAGGCTACAGCCGCACCATTAATGCCCCATAGAGGGATCAGGGCGAAATTAAGCGCGACATTTGCAACAACCCCTAAAAGATGGATTAACCAAAGGTATTTCTGTTTAGATTCTGCCAAAATCCAGATACTTCTGGCAGAGCCTAAATAAGAGAAGGTGGTATACCAAACAATAATTTGCAACACCCCGACTGACGGAGCATAGGCCGCGCCATACAAAATTTTAATAATAAACGGAGCAAAAACAGTCATGACTACACTTTGCGCCAAGGCAAGGTAAATTATCACGGAATAGAGGGACGTGACACTATTCTCGTAACCTTCGCCGCCTATCTTTTTTTTCTCAAAAATAAGCGGCCGGAACGAATCAATTAGCGCAGCAAAAACAAAGGTCGTCATCCCCGCACAAGTAATAGCGGCAGAATAGAAACCAGTTTCTGCGTTCCCCAACATATTCTTAATCATAATGCGATCAGTCTGTGCAAAAACAACTACCATCAAAGCAGCAAAGATGTAGAAATAACTCTTGGTAAAAAGCCTCTTGGCTGTCGACAGGGATATTTTGAACAAACCTCCACCATTCTTTTTGTATAGCACGAAATAAGAGCCCGCAATGAGGATTGCCGCAAAAGAATTTGACACGGCAAACCAATAGACGCTCTTCCCCGAAACAAGCAAGTACACCCTATAGGCCGCAACGGCCATATATGCGGCAAAGGCCGCCAAGGAGGTATACTTGGAGAGGTACTTGGCCTGGAACCAGTACTGAGTCAATTCTGCCGCCTGGAATATGAGGATTGTACTATACAGGCAACATACAATGATTGTCTCGGTTTCGCCCGCATTAAGGAACGAAACCGTAACGAACAGGCCTGCAGCGCAGAATATCGCCGACAGCGAACTCATCAATATCGAGGTTCCGAGAATTTCCCCGTCTTTTTCGGGATTGTTGACCAATTCCTGAACCATCACATCGTTCAAGCCGAGTTGCATAATCGGCGTCACAAACATAACCAGCGAAGCAGCATAGTTAATCACACCGAAATTTGAAGGACCAAGGTACCGAGCCGTCAACATTCCCACAACAAGGCCGATAACAGCCTGTGCTATACGACAGCCTATTATCCAAGAAGCATTCTTTGCGACCTTATGCGTGAACATATACCTAAAAATCTCTATTACCTAAACAATTTTCTAACACGCGACAACAACTTAAAGAGCCAAATCAACCTGTAACGGTACAGGAAAAACCTCAATTCAGCCTTTACATTGGTAAAAGTAATGCCATCCTTCCTTAATGCCTTAACTTCGGACTCTATTTCCTTAAACGTAAAGCCGTTATCTGATTGAATCGAGTTATCCATCATAAAACGCATTACCGAGAAATAATCCGAAAGCGCATGCCTTTTTACAAGGAATTCTATTCGTGGATATATGTCCTTCATCTTGAGGACTTCATTCAATAGCTTTTTATGGGCAACAAGGCGTTCTGTCGGAGACATATCTGACGCAGACTTTTCCACAATGGTATAATGGTAGTAAGGCTTGTTGACCAGGAGCATCCTTCGATTCGACTTCACGAAGTTTTCTATCACAAACAAGGAATCTTCCCCGTTCTTGAGAGTCTCATTGAAACGGATTTGCGGGTTTGCCCTAAAAAGTCCCCATATATTGGTACACAAAAGCAAGGTTTGGATTGTGTCACCATCTACAAGGCAGCACCCTTCACTATTGAACTTTATGTGGTATGTATAGTTAACCCCACCACGTTCCCATGAGAGCCGAACCACATCGTAGCCGTTATCAACCATTTCACGGTACATCAGCCCGATATAGTCCGCGTCGACGGTATCATCGCCATCGATAAACGTGACGAATTCACCCTGCGCCATGTCCAGCCCCGTATTTCGGGCCCTTGAGACACCCCCGTTTTCTTTATGCAGGACTCTGATCCGGGAATTTTTTGATGCATATTCATCGCATATCGCCCCCGAGCCATCTTTAGAGCCGTCATCAATCAAGATAAGTTCAAAATTAGAGAAGGTCTGCGCAAGAATGCTATCCAGGCAAGCCCTTAAATATTTTTCGACATTGTACACCGGCACAATGATAGACACAAGACCCTTAACCATTTTGCAAGCATCCTTTCAGAGAATTTTTGAAGTTACCTTCAAGGGCTAAGACAGTCTTGCGGTATTCTTCAAAGTCAGGCTTTTTGGTCTCGTAGTTTTTCAGAACATCCCTAATTTTCGCAACAATCAAATCTGCTTGCCCAGCATAGTCCGCAAACTTGTATTCATCGGGTATAGGAACATCCCCATAGAAGTTCGAAGCACCGTTACGCCCCGTAATAACACAGCAACCGAACAGGGCCGCCTCCTTGGGGATGCGTTCTGCACCAGGGAACGGGCCAAAGTCGACATACAACTTGGAGGTCACGTACTTTTCAATGAGCTGGTCTTGGCTAAAGCCCTTCAACGGCACAAAATTCAGGTCCGGAGCCAGTTCAACTAGCCTCTGGACAAACGCACCGCTTTTACGCGGGTTATAGAGGATTATATCCGAGCGCTGGGTAGAATCAAGGAGCCCCTTCTGTTCATCAAATTTTTCCAGAAAAATCTTGCTTATCGGCTCAATACAAAGAGAAGTCTTATGTTTGGACCTCTTGGAGACGAAATCATAGGCGTAATGAGATGCGCAAAGGTGTTCTACATTCTCCGGCTCCGCATTGAAATCATACTTCTTCATTTGCAGGGTCTTTACAATGGCCTCGCCAAAGCGCTTTTTGTAGTAATGCCAGTTCTTGACCACCCTTGCAGGCAATGTCGCAAAGAAAAACACCTTCCAAAGGAACGAACTCCTATTGGTATTGTTATCGACACTCAACCACCAGATAAGCACTCTTGATTTTTTAAGGAATTTAAGCTTATCTACGGCATGTTCTGGCAAAATCACAATATTTTCGGAACTATCAACAAAATCGTCTTCAGTTATAAAACCAGAAACGTAAGCCTTATAGGCATCGGGAATGGCGTAAACATGCTTTGAGGTAAATGCGTAATAAACAATAATCGCCTCAAGCCCGATTTGATTCAAGTAGTAGACAATCTGGTGGAGCGCATCAGGGCCACCAGTTACAAAGTCATTCGGGCAAAAAACATATATTTTCTTGGAACTACTCATCAGAAGCCTCCTCCTCTTCTTGCGGGAAGGCCTTCGCCATATAAAAGCCCAAAGCCATTGCAAAGAAACAAGACGAAGCCATCATTTCGGAAGAAATGGGCAAGTAGTACATTGAAAATACAGATTTACCAAGACCAATCAACAACAGCAAGCCAATCACAACAAAGGCTTCGAAATTCACCCGAGATTTAATCCAGGTAATAGCAAAAGCAATCCAATAGAGCAAATATATACACACACCAAAAATTCCTTGTTCCAATAGAATAGCAAGCCAATCATTGTGTGCAAAAGACTCATTGGCCACAAGCGTACCTTGCGCACCTATCCCGAAAAACATTTGGAAAGTTGTTGACTTATTCCTGTAATAATCCAAAATATGCTTGGCATATTCATCACGGCCACTGGTATAACCTTCAAAAGTACGTTGCACCTTTGATGCAAAATAGGAGCTAGATTCCATCTGATGATTGATGAATAAGTAAATCGCAACAAACAGAGCAATCGATACAAAGAAAATGGAAATTTTCTTCGTAAGCGAACTTTCAACAAACATGCTCAAAATAAGCAAAGACGCAGAAATACCACCAAGTATAATCGCACCTCTTTTCGCACTCAACACTAAAAAAATAAAGATCACCCCCAAGAAAATAAATTGCAAAATCTGATGTTTCTTAAATAATATCACTAGAGGCAGCAGACTCAATAATTGATACACGCTCGAAACGGTAAATTCTTCCTGTTCCTCTTCCATCATCAATGCAGCGTAAGCAATTTGCTGTTCAAGGCCGCCATAGTAGGAATTGATTCCGCATACAAAGAAAATCAGGAAAAGGATTTTCATTTCACGCTCCGTAATCAACCCTCTACTTGTAAAAATATATACAGGAACAAACGACAACATGGCGGGAATAAGCCATAATATATAGAGGTATTTTCTTAAAAATCGCCCAGTCGCTTGCCAATATATCTCATCGCCAACAATGATAAGGAATATGCCATAAAGTGAAAGAATAAAAACAAATAATAGGGCCCCTTTAAAATAGAGAGGCAATTTGTAATTCGTTACAGCTACATAAGTATAATACAAAGCCGTTCCAGTAAGGAATATCAACAAGGGCTCATAAATAAAGTTAGAATTATAGATATACGAAAAAACCGCTAGCACAATCCAGACCAAGAAATAGACATATGTAGCCACTTGGTATAGTCGCATAACTATTTCAAAACTCTTCCATTTTCATCAATAAAAGCTTGTAATTTTTCTTTGTAGGCTTGGTTTCGCTTTGCAAGCAGACGCCATTCCACCACATTCAAGAACGAAATCATCTTGCAAATCAAAGGGGCTGTATTCGCATAATTCTTCAAAACATATAAAACCGAAGTCCACCTGTAAAACCTAGTAAAAAGCAAGCGATCAACGCTGCTCTTCTTTGTGGAAACTCCTTCATTATGAATAATTCTTGCTTTGGAAGCGATAATAGCACGTTTACCAGCCTTATGCATCACATGAGCCAAAATATCTTCTTCATAATACATGAAGATATTCTCATCCAAACAGTTATTTTCCCGAATAAAATCAGCCTTCATGCCAAAGCAGCAGCCATTCAGCATACCATCAAACACAAAATCTTCATCATGCGAAAATTCATAATGGCGCAAGCGCCTCCCCAATCGAGGACAAAGTTTGAAGAGAATTCGGCGGCCTGTACAATATGTTGTCAACGTAACGCCATGCCTAGCAAACTGGGCGTAATTTCCTAAACTGTTGACTATAGAAGGTCCAACAACAACAATATCGTCTTTTGGTTCAAATGCCTCTTGCATCATAGCAAATGCATCGTTTTCCAAAATGATATCGCTATTCAAAAGATAAACATACTCATAGCCATCATTTAATGCAGCTCGAATTCCGATATTATTGCCACCGGAGAAGCCCTTATTGACTTCGGACAAAAGAACTATCACTTCCGAATCGCCATCGTATTTCGCCAACAACAGTTCGCCAGATTTATCCGGAGAGGCATTATCTACGATATAAATTTTGTATAAATTCTGTCTAGTAAACTTTTTGATAGAATCTACACATATAACAGTATCGGTAAAGGTGTTGTAATTCAGTATCACGATAGCAATATTCTTCACAAGCACCCCCATCATCGAAAAAATTTCTCTACAGGAATCTTAAAATAATCCATCACATTGTGCAAATACGCATCATTCTTACGATAGTCTACATTCAAGCTCGAAAGTGTTCCGTTTGTAGAATCGGCAACATCAATCGGATCCACCTCCCAATTTTTAGCCCATACAACAGGAATTTCGTTCAAAACTTCCATACATTTGAGCCAGATATCATCCGCCTCAAAGCACAATTCCATAAAGATCTTTTCATCAAACGCCTCAGACTTGAGGCAATGCGGCGGATAAAGAATTCCACTGCAACCTGTAGCAATGAGCGAGAAGCTCGGTAATTTTACCCGACGACACTGGTCTTCCCAATAATTGTAAAAAGCCAATTCTTTCCCATTTTTCTTCATAAGGTGTACCCGGCGGGCACTCACCGCTTTCGGGAATTTCCTGTAGGATTTCAACAAGCTAGAGAGCCAATTTGACGGATAGTAAACATCATCATCTGCAGTTACCACCACGTCATTGGGAAATTCCTGCATTGCATAGAAGTACTTCTTGTGAGATTTTAGGTTTCGCTTACTATCAATATGGTATTCAACACCATATTGTTCCAAAACCAACATTTCCTTCGTGAACTGCTCCCGCGAAGAATCGGAACCTAGATAAACAATAATCTTATCGGGTTTTTCAGTTTGCAACAAGAGGCTTTTTAAAGTTAAATGGATATTTGCGAAACGAGGCGGAAAAGAAGTCAGCGAAACAACCACTTTTCCCATTCGCTTATCAGACTGATTCAGG
This sequence comes from Fibrobacter sp. UBA2449, assembly GCF_002342555.1. Lineage (NCBI taxonomy): Bacteria > Pseudomonadati > Fibrobacterota > Fibrobacteria > Fibrobacterales > Fibrobacteraceae > Fibrobacter > Fibrobacter sp. UBA2449. The sequence continues at coordinate 218,246 of NZ_DDQF01000020.1, read as the reverse complement.
CCAAACTGTAATTTTTTGCGATTTACGGAAGCCTTTGTTATGCGACTGTTAAAACGATAGATGTAATGGAAAAAAGATTTACGGACAATCTCCTTAAATCCACCGGATGCATATGCATTTTTCAATCTATCCCAGATATTCATATACAGCCAACCATTTAACTATCGCGCCGGCAAGATTTCCTTGCGATTTCTTCCATCTTAAGAACAGCAACTATACGATGAGCTAAAGTAAATCTACCACCCAAAACAGAAATAAGACCACGAAACATGAACAATACCTTAAAAATCAACTTATAAAAAGGCCTGTAAAGAACGTGCAAACGACAATAGCACTTCCTATAGCCGAAATGTTGTTCCTTGTATTCCTGCGTATTGGTCACGTGGTTTATGGAACGCGATCCCGAAGAAACATATTTTTTTTTCTGACCATTCAGGTAATAATCTAAAACAAACGCATATAGTGCATCCGAAACACGGAGTTTTAAGTAATCGGGATGGAATTTTGATGTGTAAATTTCAGCCCAATCCTCATGAGGCCCGAGCATCAGATATCCGACAAGTTTCCCTGAATCTTGCGAAAATCCCGCCCAAAACTCAAGCCCCAGCAACGCGGATTTTTCACACCGCAGTTTGAAAGAATCGTACGAATCCTCGTTGTCAGCCTGCTTATACCCCAAATACGCCTGATGATAGCATTCATAAAGAGCATCGACATATTCTTTTGGGTCAATCTTTTCAACTCTTACTTTTCGAAAAGCTTCCTTAATATGCTTTCGGGAGTTACTCGACAAAGTACTGATATCAAATGGGGCGTCCTTTATCAAATACCACCATCCCGTATCATATCCACAATCCCAGTCAGTCGTATAACGAACTAGCAGGGGCTTTTTGTCTTCAATACGCCAGATACGTCCATCTTTAAGCGGAGTCAAATCGGGATTTTCATGCGGAGCCGTTGTCGGAATCGCCGCATGATTATAGTATTTCCAACCGGGAATATGATTGTTTTCAGCAGTCATCATCCCCTCCCCACGTACTTTATCTTCTTCCATACGCCAAAGAAGAGGTTGCGGCCTGTATTAAACAGGGATACGACCGGGTTCATTCCTTCGGCTTCGCGGTAAAGCTTGTAGTGCCACTTGATAAGAGATAAGTGACGAAGTAGATCCTTTGACTTCGTCCCTTCGGCAAGCTCAGGGGCCTTATGGATCCTATCGCCTTCGGCTCCAGGATGACAGGAGTGTGTTATCGAGCCGCCGCGTTTACGGTAATGGGCCAAGTTTTCATCCAACAAGTAGCAATCGACCTTACGGCATATCTTGAGCCACATGGCGTAATCGTTGTTCTTCTGGATTTCGGCAATCTGGATATCGCCCACCACCTCGCGGTCGTACATCACGGTGAGGCAGCCGGGCCAGCAGTAGTTATACATTCCGGTCTTGGTGATGCGTTTCGGGCCTCCAACAATCGTTCCCGTGGGCTTGCCGTCCTCATCCATTTCCCCATAGCGCGTGTAGCTGAATGCATAGCCGTTCTTTTCCATGAAGGCTATCTGCTTTTCGAGCTTGTCGGGTGCCCACAGGTCATCGCTATCGAGGAAGGCAATCCACTTGCCTTTGGCTTCGCGGAGGGCTCGGTTGCGACTGTAGGCGGCACCGCGATTGCGGTCGTTTTTGAGGTAGCGGATTCGCGATGAAAGATCCCCGCCTTCGCGGGGATGACAGGAAGCGACAACTTCGTCGGTGTTGTCGGTGCTAGCATCATCAACGATAATCAGTTCCCAGTCGGCATAGGTCTGCGCGATTACCGAGTTGATGGACTCGGCAATGTACGGAGCCGTGTTATAGCTGGGCATGATTATGGAGACGAGGGATGACATGCTACCCGGCCTCCGCAATAAGCCTTTTCGCTTCTTCCTGGCCGCGGTCGTATTCCTCGCGGGTGATGCGTCCGTTTGCCAGCAAATAGTCGCCCAAATCGGTGGCGGTATCGCAGTTCTCTTCGGTGATGTCGGAACGCTTGATAAAGGCCTTGTTCAGCGTAGTGAGTATTATCTTCACGTCACCCAGGAAGGTGATTTTCTTGATGTACTCGAGGTCATACTCGATTTTCTTTTCCCAAGTCACGGCGTTCCTGCCGTTGATTTGGGCAAGCCCGCTCAGGCCCTGCCGTACGGTGTGGCGCTTGCGCTGTTCGGGGGTCATAAAGACCATATCGCGCACGAGCTGCGGCCTCGGGCCGATTACTGCCATGTCGCCTTTTAAAATGTTGAAGAGTTCGGGGAGTTCGTCGAGGCTGGTACTGCGCAGGAACTTTCCGTACGCGGTAAGGCGCACGTCATCGGGGAGCAACTTGCCGTTTGCATCCTTCTCGTTTGTCATGGTGCGGAACTTGACGAGCTTGAAAATCTTTTCGTCTTTCCCGGGACGGGGCTGCGTGAAGAACGGATTCCCCTTCATCTTGACTGCACCGAGGATCGTTAGGGCCACAAGCAGCGGGCTCAGGCAGCAGATTGCCGCCAGGGCACAGCAAAAGTCAATCGGGCGTTTAAGGAAGCGGGAGTACATTTTAATTCAATATAACAAGTTTTTCTGGGAGATCCCCGCCTTCGCGGGGATGACAGCTACCCCTCAAAACACTCCCTGATCGTAGCGATAATGGCATCCTGCTGGTCGGGGGTCATCTTGTTGTCGCTGGGGAGGCAGAGCCCGCGGGCGAAAATATCGGCACCGACGTCATCTCCCGAGGCGGTCACGAAGGCATGGCCCGCATACAAAGGCTGCATGTGCATGGGTTTCCATATCGGGCGTCCTTCGGCATTCATCGCAGAAATGCTTTCCAGGATTTTCGCGGGCGTCGCCTTGCCTCTACCCTCGCCTATCGCATTCTCGTCGATAATCATGCAGCTCAGCCAGAAGTTCGGCACGGAATTCGCCGCGTCATAGGGGTTCATCTGCACGGGGAGCCCGGCAAGGCCCGCCTTGTATCGCTCGTAAATGGCACGCTTCTGCGCAATGTGTTCCTCGAGGTGCGGCAACTGCCCGCGCACCACGCCCGCAATCACGTTGCTCATGCGGTAATTGTAGCCGATTTCCTCGTGCTGGTACCACGGCGCGGGTTCACGGCTCTGCGTGCTCCACTTGCGCACACGGTCGGCATCTTCCCTGCTGTCGGTAAGGTACATGCCGCCGCTGGAACCGGTGATAATCTTGTTCCCGTTAAAGCTGATGGCGTTGAAGTCGCCGAAACTTCCGGTCTGCACTCCCTTGTAGCTAGCCCCGAAGCTTTCGGCGGCATCTTCGATGAGCAGGGCGTCGTGACGCTTGCATATTGCGCGAATCTCGTCAACCTTCGCGGGCGTTCCATACAAGTGAACAAGCACGACCAGCTTCACGTCCGGATAAATTTCGAAGGCCTTTTCCAGAGCCACGGGATCCATATTCCAGGTATCGCGTTCGCTGTCGATAAAAACGGCCTCGCCGTTCTCGTAGGCCACCGGGTTGAGCGTCGCAGCAAACGTCATGTCGCTGCAGAAGACCTTCTGCCCGCGCAGCGTACCCTCGCCCGCCTTGGGCATTCCGAACAAACGGACTCCCGCAAGCCGTGTAGCCAAATGCAACGCCGCCGTCCCCGCCGAGAGCGCTACGGCATACTTCACGCCCACCTTCTCGGCCACCTGGCATTCCACCTCGTCGATATTCTTCCCGACGGTGCTCATCCAGTTGGTCTCATAGGCCTCCTGCATGTAGCGGAGTTCATCGCCATGCATGGTGGGGCTAGCAAGCCAGACTCTCTTCTCGAAACGCATCGACTCTCCTTTAAGGATCATCCTTATAGAACGGAATCAGTTCCACGCGGCGGTTCTTGGCACGGCCCTTCTTGGTCTTGTTGTCGGCAATGGGCTTGCGCGGTCCAAAGCCAACCGCACGGAGACGCTCGACCGGGATTCCCTTGCGGATAAGATAATCAACCGCCGACTGGGCGCGGCCCTGCGAAAGGTTCTCGTTATATTCGTCGCCGCCAACGTTATCGGTGTGGCCCTGGATTTCAAGGCTCACGTCGTCGAACTTGGTCAGCAGTTTCACAATGTCATCGAGAGTCCTGTAGCTCGCCTTGGTCAGCACGGTGGAGCCGCTCTTGAAGTTGATTCCCTTCTTGAGCCTTTCCAGGTCTTCACGCTTGTTGACAGGGCAACCCTTCTTGTCGATTTTCACGCCACGTAGGGTGTTCGGGCACTTGTCCTGATAGTCGGGAATGCCATCGCGGTCAGAATCCATCGGACATCCGGTCGTATCCACCGGAGCGTTCTTCGGAGTCGCGGGGCACAGGTCCTTCGTGTCCGCAACACCGTCGCGGTCCTCGTCCATGGCGCAACCCGTCGAATCGACGCCGATGTTCGGCTGCGTGTTCGGGCACATGTCCTTGTGATCGGGGACGCCGTCGCCATCGAAGTCGCGCGGGCAACCCGTCGTATCCACCGTAATTCCCGCAGGCGTATCCGGGCACTTGTCGCGGTCATCCGAAACGCCGTCGTTGTCGCTATCCGGCAGCGAATCCACCTTCACGTAAGACTGCTTCTGCACCACCGTATCGACCGTGTATACGGTGTCCACATGCACAATCGTATCCGTGCGGGCCACGGTCACCGTGTCGCGCGGCTCTTCGGGCGGGAGTCCCTGCGGGCACTGGCGTTCGGAAGCCTTGTCCGCAATGCCGAACTTCCACGTCAGGAGTCCTGTCAGGGCATACGTCGGGGCCGGCGTGTAGCCATACGTCTTTTTATATCCCTTCTGGTCGGTGTAGCCGATAGTCCACTTATCGACATCCTTCATTTCCTTGTCGCGGTCATAGAGCGTCCGGAGCATGCGCACCGAGAAATCGATGCCGCCAGAAAGCTCCAAGTTCCACGGCAGATGGAACCTGAGACCCGGAGTCAAGGTCATCGGGTCTTCCCAGAAATCAATCGGGAGCCCATTGTTTTCTACGCGGAATTCGCCGCTATATTCGACAAAGGAGGTCATCCACTTGAACATGTCCCAGTCGATACCGGTGCCATAAACCAGCGTATTCGAGCCCTCGTTCGCATAGACAAACCCGATATTCGCGTTCCAGCGCAAGGGAACGTTCACCTTCGTCAAGTCGACAGTCGTCACGGCGCTCATCCCGACGACCACTTCGCCCGCCGTATAGGGGTGCGTCTCGCCCTTCCCGTGGATATACCACGCATGACGTGGGCGGATACCAATGGAACGGACGCCTATCGGAAGGTACAGTTCAAACTGTCCGGCCAGGCTGAACACGCTCGAATCGCTAAAGAAGGGTGCACGCGCCTTGGCCCAAAGGTCCAGGTCTCCCTGCCTGATGTTGCCTGCCGCTTCCCAGTAGCTGCCCGCATACGACCTGTCGTAGTTGATGTTGAGCGCGGCACCGATATCGATGAACCGGGTGAGCCCGACCGCGCCGAAGAAGTTACCTGTCGCCGAAACCTTCAGGTGCTGGAGCTTTTTCCTTTCGCCATCGTCATAGAAGACTCCCCCACGCGAAAGCGCCCACGGGTCAATCGCAAAATTTCCACCCGTACCAACAATGACCTGCCCCCTACCGAGCGTCTGGGTATTAATCTGGTGAACACCGTCGGAACCACCCATAAGGCCAGTCTGGGCAAGGCAAGCCGCTGCAACCCCCAAAACCAAAACAGAAAAAAAACGTAATTTCATAACATTCAGGTTAAAAAGACTGACCAAATTTAGCTTTTTCTGCCGCGTTGTACTGTTCCGGGGTGACAAAAGTAGGCACGATCTCGTGCAAAGCACGCACGGTTCCAGCCTCGTCGTTCGCAAAGGCCGCATCCCTGAGCTTGCGAAGCTGCGGAATAAACTTGCCATTGTCAATTTCAAGCTGTTTTCCAATAAAGATGAGCTTGTTGCCGGTTTTTTGCAGGCCTTCCTCGTCCATCAGGAGTTCTTCCTTAATCTTTTCGCCAGGCCGGAGCCCAACAAACTTTATCGGGACATCCTTGTAAGGCACCTTCCCGTACATGCGGATGAGGTTCTCGGCAAGCGTCACAATCTTGACGGGTTCACCCATGTCGAGCACGAAAATCTCGCCGCCGTGCGCGATACTGGCCGCCTCGAGCACAAGGCTCACTGCTTCGGGAATCGTCATGAAGTAGCGGATGATATCGGGATGCGTTACCGTCACGGGCCTTCCCTGCTCAATCTGGCGCTTGAACAGCGGGATCACGCTCCCGTTGCTGCCGAGCACATTTCCGAACCGCGTACATACAAATTCCGTTCCGCTCCTCTTGTGCTGGGCAAGATACTGCACGATCATCTCGCAGCAGCGCTTGGACGCCCCCATCACGTTCGTGGGGTTTACCGCCTTGTCGGTACTGATCATCACGAACTTCTTGACCTTGTTGAACAGCGAAAGGAACGCCACGTTGAAAGTCCCCGCAACGTTGTTCTTAATCGCCTCCATCGGGCTATTTTCCATCAAGGGTACATGCTTGTGGGCCGCCGCATGGAACACCACATCGGGCGTGTACTTCTTGAAAATCTGGTTCATGCGGTTGTAGTCGCGCACGCTCGCAATAAGCGTCACCAGGTCAAGCGCACTCCCGTATTCCATGAGGAGTTCCTGCTGGATTTCGTAGGCGTTGTTCTCGTAGATATCCACAAGCACAATCCGCTTCGGGTCGTATTTCGCAATCTGGCGCACGAGTTCGCTCCCGATGGAGCCGCCTCCGCCCGTAACCATGCAGACCTTGCCCTCGATAAAGCCGCGCACATCCTTGTTGTCGAAGGTAACGGGGTCGCGCCCCAGGAGGTCTTCGAACTTGATATCTCGAATCTGCTCCACAAAGCTTGTAGAGCCGTCGCCAATGCTTGAAGTATCGAGCAGGCTACCGATAAACGGCAGCACCTTCACCGGGAGCCCCGTCTTGCTGCATATCGCGAGAATCGCCTGGCGGTCCTTGGAGGGGCAACTGGGAATCGCAAAAATAATCTGCTCCACTTTCTCTGCTTTCGCGACCTTCACAATATCGCGCGATCCGCCCGCAACAAGTATGCCGCAGACCGTGGATCCTATCTTGTTCCTGTCATCGTCAATAAGGCACACGGGCTCTATTTTCGATTCGACACTGCTCGCGGCACCCGTAGAGAGCCTGTTGATTTCGGTAATCAGGAGCTTCCCCGCCTCGCCCGCGCCGATAATCATGGTGCGCTTGCGTTCGGCATCCTTGCGGCCGACTTCAGCAATCGTCAAGAAGGCATCGCGAAACATGAAACGGAACAGGCAGATGCCCACAATGGTAAGCAGGCACGAAAGTGCCGAGAAACGCAGATACGAGACCCCGGTAATAATATAGTAGAGGCCAATAGCGACGGAATAACCGAGCACGACACCGATAATGCAACCCAGGTAGTCCTTTTGCGAGAAGTAGCGCCAAAGCTTGTTGTATGCACCTACCAGGAGGAGGGCGGCAAGGCAGCATACCACGCACGTCGACATGAACGAGAAAAGCTCAGGGCGTCCGATTCGCGATGCATATATGGGAATCGGGAAATTCGCGAGCAGTCCCGCAATAACGACGATGAAACCGTCCGCAAGCGCGAGCAGTCGCTTCCGGAGCCTGAAATTGGTAAACAGCTCGGATATATCTTTCTTCATCGTGTTTTGGGCCCCTCCAAGATATAAACATTTTCGATTATCGGGAAGATATGTTACGCCATTTTGGAAATGAGTGTGATTTGCGTCAAAACACCCCATTTTTTGCCTTTCAAAAACTGTAAAGAATCCGTTAACAATCGTCAAAATTGGCGAAATCTTTTTAATTTAAGGGATGGTGTGTGGACTTAGGGCGTCTTAGCGTCAAGGTCAATTATGCAAAGAAAACTCGCTCTTCTCTCGTTTGTAACCGCAGCCACATTCTTCGCAGCATGTTCAGACGAGCCCACAAACGCAAATCCCATCGACCCGAACGGAGGCATCCAGGACTCCATCCCCGTGATAAATCCGGAAGACCCGCTCAACCAGCAGGGCGACCCGAACCAGGGCCAGGGACAACAAAACCCGCTCAGTTCTGCTACGGGCCCTGTCAATCCGCAATCAAGCACCGCCCAGCCCGGCATTTCCAGCGCGACCCAGCCCGGTATTTCGAGTTCGTCGGCCCAGATAATCGCCATGTCTTCTTCCGTCGGCCTCAAGGAATACGACGACAACCACAAGGCAAAAGCGACGTTCCTCCCCAAGGCGGGTTTCTACTCTAACCTGACCATCGACCCGCCGACCCCCACGAAGGGTGGCGAAATCAAGTGCACGTTCGACGGATCGTTCCCCACGCAGGGTTCGCAGGCGATTACCTCGGCGATGGCGATTACCAAGAATACGGTAGTGCGCTGTAGCGAATTTGTGAACGGCCAGCCCGCCGACACCACGACTCAGACATACTTTATCGGCGAAAACGTCTCGATGCCGGTGGTAGCACTCACCGTGAATCACCACGACATGTTCGACTCGACCGACGGCCTTTACGCGACCGGCCCCATGAACCAGCTCCGTTGCAACAACCCGAACTTCAACCAGATGAGCATGGGTGTAAACCTTAGCGACAACAACAATTCCAAGTGCTCCGAGCCCTGCTTCAAGGCGAACTTCTGGTGCGAAGATTCGCTTCCCGTGCACGTAGAATACTTCGAGAAGGGCAGTTCCACCACCGAAAAGACGTGGGAAATCGATGCAGGCATTTCGCTTATCGGTAACTGGAGCCGCTACAAGCCCAAGAAGAGCGTCGCCATCAAGATGGACAACGACGAATGGGGCGACAAGGTGCTCAAATACTCGTTCTTCAAGACGCGCCCCGAAGCAAAGAAGATGAAGAGCTTCAACCTGCGCAACAACGGCAACCGTTTCTGGACGGACTACATCGGCGACGCCATGTTGACGAGCCTCATGGAAGGCACCGACGTGGATTACCAGCGCAGCCTGCAGGTGGTGGTGTTCTACAACGGCGAATACTTCGGAATTCACGACCTGCGCGAACGCCTGAACAGGAGCTTTGTCGAGACGAACTACGGTATCGACAGCAAGTCCATCAACATGATTAACATCAAGGGCAACAGCGCCGAGGCTAGCGGCACCAAGGGGGCCTCCGCCGACGAATACAAGAACATTGCGAACCAGATTATCAACGGCAACTTTGCCGGCGACAACAACCAGAATTACGAACAAATGAAGCAGAAGGTCAACATGAACAGCTTCGCGCAGTACATGCTCGCCGAATTCTACTTCCACAACGGCGACTGGCCCGAAAACAACATCCGCGCCTGGGGTGGCAACGGCAATCCGTTCAAGTTTGTCGCGTTCGATACCGACCACGGGTTCGGTTTCTCGCCGGGTATCAGCGGGTTTGACGTAGCGAGCCAGAACATGTTCCAGTGGGCGCTGGGCTCTGCCACGAGGGACAACAGCCAGCAGGGCGGCCAGCAGAACCCCGGCCAGCAACAGCCTGGTCAGGGCCAGTTCCCCGGCATGGGAGGCTGGGATATCGGCGGCGGATGGGGCTTCGGCGGCGCAAAGCAGGGCCCCGCGCAGATGCTCAACAAGCTTCTCGACAACAACGATTTCAAGCGCCTGTTCATCAACAACGCATGTATATTGCTCGACAACTACCTGACCTACGAAAATGTGCAGAAGAAGGTGCAGGAGATGATGGCTGCAATTCCCGCGAGCGAGCAGCAGCGTGACCAGCAGAGATGGCCGCGCAACCAGGGCAATTTCCGCTGGTCTCCCGACGGTAGCGACCTTATTCAGTATGCCCAGAACCGCACCCAGACCGTACGCCAGGAAATGGAGCAGTACTTTGGCCTGCAGAATGCAGTTAACGTGAGCATCAACGTGAGCGGGAGCGGCAGCGTGACGGTTGACGGCATGAAACTCCCGAAGAGCAATTACCAGGGCAAGTTCTACGCGGGTAACGAACTGCTCTTGCAGGCAGTGCCGAGCAACGGCTCCGTGTTTACCGGCTGGAGCGACGGTTCGACAGAAAACCCGCGCAAGTTCACTCCGAACGGCCAGCCCATTACCGCACAGTTCAAGTAACCAGCACATTCTCGTATTCTCGCACCGCCAGGTGCTCACGAAAATACTCCGCCCGAGAATCGGACGGAGTATTGAGTGTCGGGAGGGTTTTAGGGAGGGCACAGCCCTCCCTTGTCTTTTTTTTCTATATTTTAATCGCAAAATTTTTTAACCCGAAACCGCGCGGTTTTCTAACTGTGCGAAAATTCAAAAGGAAGAAACAATGGCTGACAATCTGTCCGTCCTCGGCAAGGCTCGCAAGGCCTACCAGCCGAAACTCCCCGCCGCTCTCCGCGACGGCGCTCTCAAAGTTGCTCTCGTGAAGGGCAAGCCCACCCAGTCCGTCCGTGACCAGGCCAAGATCAAGGCCCTGTTCCCGAACACCTACGGCGCTCCGTACATCGGCATGAAGAAGGCCGCCAAGGCCCAGGCCGGCAAGGCTCTCAACGTGGGCGTTGTCCTTTCCGGTGGCCAGGCTCCTGGTGGACACAACGTGATTGCGGGTATCTTCGACGGTATCAAGAGCATCAGCAAGAATTCCAAGCTCCTCGGCTTCCTCGGCGGCCCCTCCGGCCTCGAGAACGGCAAGTTCATCGTGATCAACGAAAAGATCATGGACGCCTACCGCAACACTGGCGGATTCGACATCATCCAGTCCGGCCGTACCAAGCTCGAAACTGAAGAACAGTTCAAGAAGTGCATGGCCGTTGCCAAGGCCCAGAAGCTCGACGCTATCGTGATCATCGGTGGTGACGACTCCAACACCAACGCTGCTGTCCTCGGTGAATACTTCCAGGCCAACGGCGCTACCTGCGTGGTTTGCGGCTGCCCGAAGACCATCGACGGCGACCTCAAGAACGAATACATCGAAACCTCCTTCGGTTTCGACACCGCCGTGAAGACCTACTCCGAACTCATCGGCAACATCATGCGCGATGCCAACTCCGCCCAGAAGTACTGGCACTTCATCAAGCTCATGGGCCGCAGCGCTTCTCACATTGCTCTCGAAGCCGCTCTCCAGACCCACCCGAACATCTGCCTGATTTCTGAAGAAGTCAAGGCCAAGAAGATGAAGCTCAAGCAGGTCATCAAGTACGTGGCCGACATCGTCGCTGCCCGTGCTGCTGACGGCAAGAACTTCGGCGTCTGCCTGATTCCAGAAGGCCTCCTCGAATTCATCCCGGATGTCGGCGTGCTCATTTCCGAACTCTCTGAAGCCCTCGCCCACCACGAGAAGGAAGTCGAAGGCCTCGACACCGCCGCCAAGGTGGAACTGCTCTGCAAGTGGATTTCCAAGGCTTCTGCCGAAGTCCTCAAGAGCCTCCCCTCTACCACTCAGGGCCAGCTGATGCTCGACCGCGACAGCCACGGCAACGTGCAGGTTTCCCTCATCGAAACCGAAAAGCTCATCATCGAGATGGTCAAGAAGGAACTCAAGAGCCGCAAGAACTTCAAGGGCAAGTTCAGCGCTCTCAACCACTTCTTCGGTTACGAAGGACGCTGCGCCGCACCGTCGAACTTCGACGCCGACTACTGCTACAGCCTCGGCTTCACCGCTTCTGTGCTCGCCTTCAACAAGATGAACGGCTACATGAGCTCTGTGCGTGACCTCACGAAGGGTATCGAAAAGTGGACTGCCGGTGGCATTCCTATCACTATGATGATGAACATCGAACGTCGTCACGGTGCCGACAAGCCGGTGATCCAGAAGGCTCTCGTGGAACTCGACGGTGCTCCGTTCAAGTTCTTCGCCAAGAACCGCGAAGTCTGGGCCAAGACAGAAAGCTACACCTACCCGGGTCCGATCCAGTACTGGGGTCCGAGCGAAGTGTGCGACGTTACCAACTTCACGATTAAGTTGGAACGCGGCGCCCTCAAGGTGAAGTAAGACTCGTTTCTCGGAGGCGTCTGCTTCGTTGCCGCGCCCCTCACGTATTATTATACGCTACGGGGCACGGACGCCTTGCATCCATCCTCCGATAAACTTCGTCTTGATTTTTTATCTCTGCAGTTCTCTGCAGGGATTTTTTATGTTTATAAAAAAGGAGCTACACTATGGCCTGTGCAAATTGTAAAATCCGAGCCCAGTATGACAAGAACCCCAAGTCCCTCATCGGGCGTTTTTGGCGGTTCCACATCAACTTCTGCCCCGGCTGGAGAAGTTATCTGAAAAATCTCTCCGAAGAAGACCGTATTGCAATCAAGGAAAAATACAACCTCAAATAGTGCAGGAATTTTTTACTGCGCCTTTAGGTATGTTCCAAGGAATAACAATAGGCAAAATGTTCTGAGCCCACTTGCGGAGGCTGTTCCTGCGATTGGCATTTCTCCTGAATTTCGGCAGACAATCCAGCACATTTTTCACAGCGGTCTGCAAAACGGCAGCCCTTCACAAAATCGCGCGGATGCGGCACGGAGCCCGGGATGGAGCGCAGATTGCACATGTCGTTATGGTTCTCAGGAATCGCAGACAATAGCCCCTGCGTATACGGGTGCAGCGGGTTATCGATTACTTCACGAACAGGCCCACACTCCACAATGCGGCCAGCATACATCACGGCTACACGGTCTGCATATTGCGAGACGATTCCCATGTTGTGCGTAATCAGCAGGACCGCTGTTCCCGTGCGATTCGCCATGTCTTTCAAAACCGCAAGCACCTGCGCCTGGACCGTCACGTCAAGCGCAGTCGTAGGTTCATCGGCAATAATCAGCTTCGGTTTCGGAAGCAGCGCCATCACGATGCATACGCGTTGGAGCATGCCGCCCGAAAGCTCATGCGGATAGGCTTCCAGCACACGATCCGGATCGCTGAAACCAGCTGCAGCAAGCTGTTCCTTGATTTCGGCAAGAGGAGATTCCGATTTTGCTCCAAAAGAAAACGCTTCTAGCAGTTGCTTCTTGATGGTCAGAACAGGATTCAGCGCTTGCATCGGTTCTTGAAAAATGCATGCAATGCCCGCACCTCGAACTTTTTGCAATTCATTCAGCGGAATTTTTGCAAGGTCTACAGGAGTCGCATCGGCGCCGACATCGTTGTAAAAGACAGCCCCCTCTACTATCCGTGCGCTCGGCTGCGGAAGCAACCTCAAGATGCTCATGGCGGTCACGCTTTTGCCGCAACCCGACTCGCCCACCAAAGCAAAAAATTCGCCCTCCTGAATATCGAACGATATCTTGTCAGTCACCTGAAGCGGAGGAATCCCATCACGCGGGGCTCCTTTCTTGTCAAAACCGAACGCAACGGAAAGACCGTCAACCGAGAGAACAACCTTCCTTGAGGATTCAGCCATGTCAATCCCTCGAAATGAAATTCTTGATTTCATTCATCCGTTCCGACGCAATCCTTTTACCCATGTCATACACACGCTGGAGTTCTGAACGGTTTTTTTCGATACGGCTTATACCAAGTGGGGCTTCGGGACAAAGGACAAGCGTATTCCCCAACTTTTCCTGTTCGAATACAAATCGTGTCTCGGCATTATACATCTCGTGGCGATGAGCCATCGCTTCAATAAACTTTGGATACTTGCGATAGATAAATCGCATTAGTGGCATCAGCTTGTTCGGACCCTTCACGTAATTCCGGGGCTGCGTGAGAATGACTATGTTACGGTCATAGCCAACAGACTGCATGAACTGGAGCGGAATAGAATCGGCAATTCCGCCATCCATGTACTTACCGTCGTCAATTTCTACGATTTTCGCGGCAAGCGGCATCGAGGCCGAAGCACGCATCCATTCCAAATCCTTGTCGCTTCCATCTATGAGTTTCGGGAAAACCGCCTTGCCAGTCTCGATATCGGTTGCCCCCATGTAGAATTCCATCGGATTCTTCTTAAGGGTTTCGAAATCGAACGGGTCCAGTTCCTGAGGAATCTTGTGATAGCAAAAGTCCGCATTGTAGATATCGCCCGTCTGGAATAGCGAGCGGAAGCTGCAATAGCGCTTGTCTCCAGCGAAACGCAAATTATAGCGCAAGGCACGGCCAGGTTGTCTTGACTTGAGATTACATCCGAAGCAGGCTCCTGCCGAAATTCCCACAGCACCATCAAAGTCAATTCCCTCTTCCATGAACGTATCGAGAATGCCGCAGGTAAAAAGGCCGCGCATCGCGCCACCTTCGAGAACCAATCCTTTTTTAGACATACCTATCTCCCGATTTTGGATCCATGGCATCCCGCACGCCCTCGCCCACAAACGTGGTGAGGAGCAGCGTCACAAAGAGGGCGGCGACCGTGCTCACCGAAATCCACGGTGCGTAAAGGTTGTTGAGGCCCTGGCTCATGAGTTCGCCCCAGCTGGGCGTGGGCGGCTGCAGGCCGAATCCCAGAAAGTCAAGCGAAGTAAGGCTCCCGATACCGCCAATGAGCGTGAACGGGAACAGCGTCACCACGGGCGTCATCGCATTCGGCAGAATTTCCTTGAAAAAGATATGCCTGTGCCCCATGCCCAGAACCTTCGCGGACTGCACGTAAGTCATCCCACGCAACTTGAGGAACTCCGCGCGCATGTAGTAGCTGAGCGAAATCCAGTTGAACGCCGCCATAATTAGAATCAAGAGCCAGAAACTGCGCCCGTAGATGCTTCCAATCAAAATCACCACGTAGAGCATCGGGAGCGACGACCAGATTTCAATCATACGCTGCATGCCGATATCCCAGAACTTGCCGAGGTAGCCCTGGATACCGCCGATGACAATCCCGAGGAACGTCCCGAGGACAGTCAACAACAAACTAAAACTAATGCAAATCCTGAACCCGTGAATCAGGCGCGCCAAAACATCACGACCATTGCTATCTGTGCCGAGCCAATGCCTTGCACTCGGCGCAAACGGGGGCGCTCCGTCCTCGCTCAGGTCCGCCTTCAGCGGGTCATGCGCAATAGGCGGCATAACCGCCCAAACCTCGGGGCATCCGCCCGCGCGGGTAAAGCCCTCGGCGGCATCTTCCTCGCACTCGCGAGCCGCCTCGAAAAGCTTGCCGTAATCGGCTTCCGTCTGGTATTCCCCGCCAAAATCCGCATCGCTGTACCGCACGAACGCCGGGAAATACGTCTTGCCCTCGTAACGCAACACGAGCGGCTCGTCGTTCACTGTCCACGGGCTCGTGAGCGACAAGAAGTACGCCACCACAAGCACCACCAGCGACCAGAACGCCCGCTTGTTCTTGCGGAAGCGCTTCAGCCGGTTCAAAGTCTCTGTGGATAAGCGAATTTTCACGATACAACAATATAAAAAAAGTTCAATCTTTTTTTTTCAAAAAGAAGCATTATCGACATAAGAAACAATACGTTTCATAAAAAAGACTTGACCACAAATTTTTATAAAAACATTCGTTTTTGCCAAAAAAATATCTTGAATTTGTTTCATAAAAAACATAAAATTAACATAGACTTCCCTCGGGAACCGTATAAATAGGAGGAATCGACATGAAAAAAGGATTCGGGTATTTATTAATGGCGGGACTTGCATCGCTCTGCATGTCCTGCAGTGACAACTCGGACGATTGCTGTGGGGATATGGCCGGCGCAACCGAATTCTCCGGGGATGCCATCGCCAAGGATGGCTTCAGTGGCGAAGCCCCCGGCGAAGGTGGGGCCATTGGCGAAGGTGGCGGTGCGGAAGTCGAACAAGGCAATCAAACCTATTCGGGCCTGCTCACGGCCGGCGAATGGAACGACCTTGACAATTGGAAATTCTGGACCGACCTTCTCAACGAGAACGAGTTCTACAAACATACGGAATACTGGGAATTTTACCCGAAGAAACTCGTTGCAGTAAAAGTTATCGATGAAGACAGCGTCGGCATCGCGAACGTTTCCATCGAACTTCTCAAGGATGGCGATGTAGAATTTGCGGCCAAGACCGATAACGCAGGCTTTGCATACTGCTGGATTAACTTGTTTGGCGGAGCCACGAACGATTCCACCGCCGAATATTCGCTCAGCGTTGACGGAGTCGACTACACGGAACCGCTCGCAATTACGGCCAAGGGCGACGAAGAGCTCAACATCAACTTTGTCGTAAGCGAAGCCAAGCAGGCCGAAGCCAAGGCC
This sequence comes from Fibrobacter sp. UBA2449, assembly GCF_002342555.1. Taxonomy (NCBI): domain Bacteria; kingdom Pseudomonadati; phylum Fibrobacterota; class Fibrobacteria; order Fibrobacterales; family Fibrobacteraceae; genus Fibrobacter; species Fibrobacter sp. UBA2449. The sequence goes on along the minus strand of NZ_DDQF01000020.1, from coordinate 202,104 downwards.
GACATCGCCTTCATCGTGGACGCCACGGGCTCCATGGGCGACGAAATCGACTTTCTCAAATCAGACCTCGACAACATCATTGAGAACGCCAAATCGGGAAACAATGTGGACATGCGTACGGCGGCGGTAGTCTACCGTGACGAAGGGGACGACTACCTCACGCGCTACGACAATTTCTCCAGCGATCTCTCCAAGACGCAGGCATTCATAAGCAAGCAAAATGCAGGTGGCGGCGGCGACACCCCCGAAGCGGTACACTCCGCTCTCGAAACTGCGCTGCAGAATCTTTCCTGGAACGAATCGGCACGCGCACGCATCGCCTTCTTCATCCTCGACGCTCCAGCCCACCACGAAGATAAGATTATCAAGAGCCTCCAGAAATCGATCAAGCTCTTCGCCAAGAATGGCATCAAGCTAATCCCCGTGGCGGCAAGCGGCGTAGACAAGCCTACAGAATTCATGCTGAGGTTCTTTGACCTCGCGACTGGCGGCACCTACGTGTTCCTCACGGACGACAGCGGCATCGGAAACCATCACATGGAAGCTTCCGTTGGTGACTTCGAAGTGGAAATTCTCGCCGACCTGATGGCAAGACTCATAAAGAAGTACATCGAATAAACATTATTTTTCGATTTTTTCGGCAAACTTGACAGATCCCGCCGCAGCCTTTTCGGCAGCGGCTTTATCTGCAGCACGTTCGAGACGCGCAGGCTTTCCCGCCAAGTTACGCAACAGCCCGAAGAGAGCCGAAAGTTCGTTGCGCGTGGGGTGCAGGCGCTGCACAAGCGTATTGAGGAAGTTGTCGCGCCACGCCTGGTCGTGGTACTGCCCCGTCAGGTAGCGGTCGAGGAACTTCTTGAATCCGTCAATCTGCTGGATAGTCGCGGGAGCCGTCTCGCACGCGCCCTTCGTCCCGCGCTTTGCACGGCCTTCCCCGTTCGCAAGCGCACCGCTGCGGCAGAGTTCATACAGGCCAATGGAAACCGCCTGCCCCAGGTTCAGGCTCATGAGCCCCGGCACCGGAATTTCGCACTGGTACGTGCAGGCGTTCACTTCCTCGAGCGCAAGCCCACAGGATTCGCGCCCGAACACGAGCGCAATCGTACCGTCTTCGGGGAGCAATTCCGAAAGGTTCTGCACCATCGTGTGCTTGATGGAACTTGCGAAAATGCGGCGGCTGTACGCGACCGCGCAGGAACAGTCGCCGATAGCGTCCTCGAACTTGTGCACGATGGTCGCCTTGTCCAGGACCTCGTGGCTGTTCGGTGCCGTGTGATAGGAATTTTCAATCACCTTGTCACGCTTCGGATAGACGATATAAAGTTCGTCGAGGGCGTAGCAGTGCATGGCGCGCGCGACAAAGCCCACGTTATGGGGATGTTCCGGTTCTACTAGGACAACTCTAAATTTACGCATAACTAAACCTTCCAGGTAAACCCTTTCCCGCGGATTTCGTTCTCAATTGTTTCGCCTTCGGCAATTTGTGCGCCGGCATAAATCACGGAGTGCCTGATTTTCACGCCCGCGGGCAGTTCCACGCCGGGTACGACGACGGCTTCGTTCGGGTTACGGCCCAGTTCCTCAAGGCGCGCCTCCACCGCATGCATCAAGCCCTCGGGCGACCCCATGTCAATCCAGGTGGCATTCAGCTGGCTCATGTCCACGAAGGGCGCGCGGCCTGCGGCAATTTCCTGCTTCCAGAATTCGCGTATATCAAACTCGCCTTCCCGTATGCGCGAGAGGGCAGCGTCGCTGTACCACGATACGCCGGAAAACGTCGCAGGGGTGCCTTCCGTAGCGCCGAACCGCCCGGCAATGCCCGCCAAGCGACCGTCAGCGCCCACCCGGAAGGTGTTCACCTGCGGGAAGTCCACCGCAAGGAGCGCTACCTGCGGGCCGTCCGGCTGCGCGGCCAATGTCTGCGCGTTGCTCACGAAAGCCTTCAAATCAAAACTGCAGTAGGCGTCGCCGTTCATCACGAGCAGGCCACCGCGGTAACCTGCAGCATAAATGCGATGCAGCGGCCCCGCCGTCCCGAGAATTTCGGGCTGTTCCACCCAAACTTTCTCAAATCCGAGAGTCTCGCCCGCCGCGACCACCTGTTCCGCCAGGTAATGCGCATTCGCATGCAGGCGCACATCGCCAATCGCACGCGCCTTGCGGGCCTGCAAATCGAGAATCGAAGCGTCCACCACGGGCACGAGCGGCTTGGGCACATCGTTCGTGAGCGGGCGGAGCCGCGTCCCGAGTCCCGCCGCCAGAATCAAGACATTCAGGGAACAGTTTTCCATTGCCTCAAATGTAGAAAAATAAAAAAATGTATATTCAAAACTGTGAGAAGACTCAACCTAAATAAGGATTCCCTGTAATGTTCTGTCCGAACTGTGGTGAGCATTACAATTTCTCTGAGCCCCGCTGTCCCTGGTGCGGAGCGTCAAAGCCTCATAAAGAATCTTCTAACGAAAAAGATGAGACAGTCGAGATCGACGAAAAAAAACTCCCGCTCAAGACACGACTGTATTCCAAGCGCTATGTCGCAGCGCTTATTTTATTCACAATAGGAATTACATGTCTTACCGTGATAACGAGAGACGCATTTATTGCTGAATATCCGGACATAATAAACTTCAACTCCACTTATTTTGTTGCATTCGTTTTTTTAATATGCATTCCCTTTTTAGGGGTCTTGGGATTTATGTACGACAGTGAGCAAAAGAATAATCCTCGGGATGACTCTAAAAACGACCTTGTTTCTATGTTCAAAACGCAGTTGCAATTCTATTATCTGGCCCCATTCAAGTACGGCTACCGTTGTATAAAAGAACGAAACTACAAAGGCCTAGTCCTTTTTGCAACATTCATTTCAGCACTTGCATTTTTATTTGCCTGGTAGCTATAGAGCAAGGCGCCGACGCCTCACGAACTGCGCACGAAATGCGCCCTGAAATGCACACCGAAAGTCCGAAATGCGCCCGAAAGGCCCCCAGATAGGACTAAACCACCTCTTTTTATCCATTTAGTCCTACATTTTTTGAATTAGACGCCTTTGAAACGCCCTTAGATAGTACCAAAACCCACTTTTCACCCTTTTTAGTCCTATCAAACAGGTCACTTTCGCACAAAAAGTATTCTCCAAGAGAGTCAAACCGTCGCAAAGATAGGACTAAATCGCCACTTTTGGCGCATTTAGTCCTACATTTTTTGAATTCGACGCATTTGAAGCGCCCATAGATAGGACTAAAAGGTCATTTTTGCGTAGTTTAGTTCTATTTTCGCGCAAAAACTCCCCGAGACGCACCCAAAACCGCGCCTAGAGCACAGCAGTTCGCCCGAGGAACCTTCCCCTACCGGGCGATATTCACGCGATGCACCGCAGAGCCTACGCGCACAAGATACGAGCCGGCCCGTTCCACCTGGAAATCGAGCCCGCGCCGTCCCTGCAAATAGCCGGAACGCAGCACCCTGCCCTGCATATCCATGATGGCGACAGGAGCGCCGTCCGTTCCCGATACGTGAACGTTGCGACCCGACACCTGCACATGGAATTTTACACCCGCCACAGGCGTAAAGCCCGCAACCCGCGTAGACCCACCAGGCACTTTCACCTCGATATAGTCCACATCCACATGGCCCCAGTTCTTGATGATGGCGAAGGTATTGGCCCCCGCGTTGAGCGACACCTGCACCGGCATATCCTCAAAGGCAGCTGCGGCCCCACCCAAGTTCCCTTCAAGCGTTACCGGGAATTCCTGGGATTTGACCTTCGTCCCGTTTACATGGATATCCTGAGTCTTGGCGTTTGAAGCGGTGTTGCTGAAGCGGATTACAACCTCATACTTCCCGGCCGCAGGGACACTGATATTGAACGTGATGTTGCCCGTCGTTTCGGTACGCATATACTTGCCACCCGACGCAGCATCATTCGTCTTCTCGGTGCACCCGGTGCAAGTCGCGGCCTCCGCCTCGTAGCGCACGGCCTCATAGGATTCATTCCCCGCCGAAGAACTGGACGGGCTGACCGAGGAACTGGATTGATTGACCGACGCGCTGGATGGCGGCGTAAAGCTCGACGAATATACGATCTCGGACGTCGGAATTCTGAAAAGTTCCTCGCAGTCGTTGCGAACTTCCCGTATTTCCTCTACCACGGTATTTTTGCTTTCTACGCAGTCATTCGAATCGATTGCGCTGTTGTCGCACCAGCCGTTCTGCGCGTATTTGTCGACGCTGACCACGTAGCCAACAGCTTTCTCGTATTTTTCAATATTACTCCCAGCCTTATTCCCGTTTGACGGCATCACCACTTCTTCCACAAAATAGTTGAAATGGGGATTGTAATAAGGCAGCCCCTGTTTTTGGGAATTATAGAAGTAGTTTCCGGTAACAGTCCAAGAAGCGCCCTTCATGTCGATATTTGCGTCGTCATAGGACACCTCGCCGTTGTAATCAAGACTGTCCCCAATGAACATATTGCCCTGGACAAATCCCCTGACCGTTCCTTCCTTCACGTCGATGTTCTCGGCAGTAGTCCCGCTGACGATGTTGCATGTGATTTTCGTATCGTTCACGCGCCAGTCATAGCCGCTATAGCGATGTTGTGAGGCGTCAGTCCCCCAAAAGCCAGCATCCCTGTCGGCCTGCTGGGAAGAGGCCCACCCCGTATTGTAGGTTCCGACATAGATGCCTTCACCGTACTTGGCAATTTCATAGCCAGAACCGTGGATAAAGTTGCGGTTCAGTGTCACCTGTTGGCTGGAATCGCGAACATGGACAATCTCATTTCCCGTGTGGTACACCTCGCAGTCTTCCATCAGGGCCCCGACGGAATTGTCGAATACCACGCCCTTGCTGAAGGTATGGATCTTGAGGTTTTTAAGAACAACATAATTTCCCGTTACGTGAACGCCGTAGTTGTGCTTGTAATCGGAGCTGAAAATCTCTGACGGATGTGCAGGATCCGAACCGGCAAGGACAACGGGATTGGCCTTCGTGCCGTCGGCACCGAGCCAGATGAGGCCACAATCGCGACCAGTCTCGTTCACGAACTTGTCGTTCTTGCAGTTGGAGGTTGGCAGTTCGTACTTGCCCGGGGCAACCCAGATGGTATCCCCCGCCTTGGCATTCAAAGTAGCCGAAGTCAAGTCGGCGACGGTAGAAACATTCACCTGCTTGGCGATTACCGCCGTAGACGAAACAAGTGCAGAAGCGCAGATAATGCGCATTGCCCTAACGAAAGATTTTTCCATAAACACCTTCCCTTTCTTTTCAACCTATGAATATATATCCTTGACCGCGTTTGCGCAAACATTGCGCAAAAATTTCTAAATTGTGTGACACTATGAGCATTTCTATCCCCCAGCTGCCCAAGGGCACGCGCGATTTTTACCCGGAAGCGCAACGCATCCAGAACTACATTTTCGATACCTGGCGCAGTGTCGCCGAAAGTTTTGCCTACGAAGAGTATGAAGGCCCGATGTTTGAGCATCTGGAGCTTTACACCGGCAAGTCCGGCGAAGAAATCGTAAGCCAGCTCTACAACTTCAAGGACAAGGGCGACCGCGAAATCGCGCTCCGCCCCGAAATGACCCCGACACTAGCCCGCCTCGTGATCCAGAAGGCCCGCGAACTCAAGAAACCCTTCAAGTGGTTCAGCATGCCGCGCCTTTTCCGCTACGAGAAGGCTCAGAAGGGCCGCCTGCGCGAGTTCTTCCAGCTGAACATGGACATCATCGGCACCGAGAGCATCTACGCCGAAGCCGACCTGCTGGCCTCCATCGCGACGATGCTCCGCAAGTTCGGCCTCAAGGACGGCGAATTTGCGATTGGAGTCTCTAGCCGCAAGCTGTTGGCCACCTACCTCGAAGAGATTGGCGCTCCGAACCCGGCGCTCGTTTACCCGGTGCTTGACCGCCGCCTGAAAATCGGGCCCGAAGCATTCGCAAAGGCCCTCACCGAAGCAGGCCTCAGCGAAACGCAGATCAAACAGCTCGATGACTTCATGAGCTGCAAGAGCATCGAAGAAGTCAAGACCAAGGTGCACAGCGAAAACGCGACCGCCGCCCTCGCCGAAATCGAGGACCTATTCGCCACGCTGACTGCAGCCGGTTACGGTGAATGCGTGAACCTCGACCTCTCCATCGTGCGCGGCCTCGCCTACTACACGGGCATCGTGTTCGAGGTGTTCGACAAGGGCAAATCCATGCGTGCTATCGCTGGCGGTGGCCGTTACGACAGCCTCACCGAAAAGCTCGGCGGCGAACGCATCCCGGGCGTGGGATTCGGCATGGGCGACGTGGTCTTGGCCGACCTGCTCGCCGAGCACAACCTGCTCCCCAGCCCCAAGCAGAGCGTGGACTTCTACATCGCAAGTTTCACGAATGACATGAAGAAGGTCTTCGAGACCGCCCAGATGTTCCGCGACGCGAAGTACGGAAACTGCTCCGTAAGCCACCCGCTCGCCCCCATGAAGATGGGCAAGCAGCTCGACCAGGCGAACTACCAGGGCGCAAAGATTGTCGTCTACGTGGACGGTTCCAAGGCCGGCGCAGGCGAATTCGAGTACAAGGACATGCGCGTGGGCGAAATGCTCGTGGGCAGTCCCGACGCGATTGTCGAACGCAGCAAGATGAACATTGAACCGAAAAAAGCATAAATGACGCCTTTCAAAACATTCCTCAGCATTTTAAGCCTGTTCATCGTGCTAGGCCTCATGGCGTGGCTCTACCCGGCAAGCGGGATAACCATCGCCGACACAACATTCCGGTTCCCTGCCCTTACGGACATCTTCGAAAAGCAGGACCCTTCCGAAAAGAAGGACCATCCGGAAGCTGCCGTCGAAAACGACCCGCAGAAGGCAATCGAAGAAATGATGGCCGCCACGCAGGCGAAGGAATTTGCCGAGTTTTCCGACTCGCTGAAATTCTACGAGGACTTTTTCAAGAACGGGCGCACCCGCTTCGACGTTCCCGGCGACGACCCCACGTGGTTTGATCGGTTCTTCCTGCATCTTGAGCTTGCGAAAATCGATTCGAACGTGGTTCACATCATGCACTACGGCGATTCTCAGCTAGAAGAAGACCGTATTTCAGCCACCATCCGCGAAGCACTGCAAACAGAATTCGGCGGTGGCGGTCCGGGCATGCTCCCTGCCGTGCTGAACATTCCATCGCAATCGACAAGCGTCTGGAACAACGGAGACCTTACCCGCTTCCTGCTTTTTGGTCCCGAAGAAGACCGCGCCAACCACAACCGCTACGGCCCGCTCGCCCAGGTCAGCAAACTCGAAGGCAGCGCCGTCATCGGCATCAAGAAGCGCGAAAACAAGAAGGATGATTTCCCACACGTTGGCGGCTACTCCAACATCAAGGTGCTCGCAAGCAAGCGCGGAAGCCTCAAGGTGCGCCTCGCCTACGAAACAACCGTCATCGAGAACGAAGGAACCGACAAGGAAAAACGCAAGAAGAAATTCGTAGATGCTCCGGCTCCCACGGACGATAAGTACGAAAAGCTCCGCGTGTTCAGTTGGAAGCTCCCCGACACAACATCGAACGCGAAGATTTACCTCGGCGGAAATGCCGAAATCTACGCCATCTCCGTAGATGGTCCCTATGGTGTCGCCGTGGACAACGTTGCCATGCGCGGTAGCTCGGGAACAATCTTCCACAGGATGGACCAACAGCTCCTTGCCGAATCGTACAAGGTCATGAACGCACGTCTCATCATCATGGAATACGGCGGAAACCTTGTTCCGAGCCTCAACAAGAACAATGTCGACTACACGAAGAAGCTCATCGCCCGTCAAATTCAAGCCATCCAAAAAGCGAATCCCGATGCAGACATCGTCTTTATCGGCCCTGCCGACATGGCCAAGCAGATAGACGGAAAAATCAAGAGTTACCCCGGATTGGCCCTCACCATTGCGACCCTCCGCGAAGTCGCTCTCGAGAATGGCGCCGCCTACTGGGACATGTACCGCGTGATGGGCGGAGAAGGCTCCATGAGAAGCTGGGTCAAGCAGTCGCCCCCGCTCGCCGGCGCCGACTACATCCATTTCAGCCGCAGGGGGGCTGCCTACATGGGCGAACTCTTCTGCAACGCGCTGCGCATGCATTACGACTACTTCAAGTTCCGCGACAAGCACAAGATTGACGATGCGAAGCTGAAGGACATTCGAGGCTATGCAGACAGCCTCGACAAGGCAAAGGAAGCCGCCGTTGCAGCAAAACCAGCCGACACATCTTCAATCGAAGAAAAAGTCGAATCGACCGCGGAGGGCAAATAATGAAACAGGTTATTCTGTTCCTCGCAGCATTCGCAACAGCGCTCCTTGCAGCACCGCCAGTTTCGACACCCGCTAAATACGCCATCGAATACACGAAATACGACTTTATCGACTCTACCTTGAACTACATCCAATTCCCCAAGGGAAAGGATGCATTCGAGACATTCTTCAAAAAAATGGACTCGCTCGTATTCGAAAACAAGGGTAAAGTCAAGATTATGCACATTGGCGGATCGCATCTGCAAGCCGATGTCATTTCCGGTCGCATTCGCGATAGGCTCGTCAAGGAATATCCTGGTTCTTCTGCCGGACGTGGATTCATTTTCCCATATTCCGCAGCACGTACAAACACGCCCTCGAGCTACGGTTCGCAGTACAAGGGCATCTGGGACATGAGCAAGAACGTGCTCCGTGAAGTAAAAAAGCCGCTCGGACTTCTCGGAATTGCAGTCAGCACCTCGGATCCCCGTGCCGAATTCACGCTGTTGCTCGACAAGTACAACTCGGCTCCGATTTACGCAGAAACTAAATTCCGCCTCTTCGGCTACAGTGACAGCAACAACGTCGTTCCGGTCCTCGTGGTCGACTCGACAGACATCTACGGAGAACTTGACACGCTCACCCAGAGCTATGTATTCAAGAGCCCCCGCCCTATCGACACATTGAACTTCGCCTTCCGCTGGGCAGATTCGGCAATGCAAGCGAACGTCACGCAATACGTCGTCGATTCACTTATTCAGGATTCCATTTTCCGTGCGAACCTCGATACGACGGCAACCGATTCAAGCGCAGCCAAGAACGACAAAAAAGTCGCCCAGGAACCAGCCGAAGCCTCCGCAGACTCCATGTTCCAGGGTGGTTGCGACATCATGGACACCCTCTGTCTAGAACGCGAAGAATCCCAGAAGAGCATGCTTGCCGCCTGTGCGGACATTCTCGACTCGACCAAGAAAACGCAGGCCGATTCCATGCAGGTTGTCGTATGTGATTCTTTGATTACTTTATCAAAAACAATGTCTGCGGTGCGCCCGCGTTTTACGTTGACAGGCGTCATCTCCGAATCCGACTATCCGGGAATTATCTACACGAATGTCGGTATCAACGGCGCCCGCCTGCCGCATTATTTCGAGAACGTCTGCCCTCTTTTCGAAAAGGAGCTCTCATTCCTAAAGCCCGACCTTGTCATTTTTGCGATTGGCATCAATGACGCGAATGTCGAAAAATTCGATGAAAAGGCATTCCGCAACAACTACGAAACGCTCATTGAACGCATCAAGCGCGTGAACCCGAACGTCGCATTCATATTCGAAACCAACAACGACATGTACCGCAAGGTGCGCCGTCGCCGTTACGTGCAACATCCGGTTGGCGAACAGGCCCGCAAGGCATTCTTCCAGCTCGCCGAAAAATACCAAGCTGGCGTTTGGGACAAATTTTCGCTGATGGGCGGCCTGGGTTCCATGGCTAAATGGGAAAAGGCAAGTCTCGCCAAAAAAGATAAAGTCCACTTTACGATGGCAGGATACCACCTGCTCGGCGACATGTTCTACAAGGCTCTCATCGATGCCTACCAGCAGCATATCGCCGAACTTCCCGCACTGGAGCCCATCGTCCCCGAGGTCCCGGCTACCGATTCGACGCAGGCTCAAGCCGACACCTCGAAGGCTACCCCAGACACAACCAAAGTCCAGGCAGACACGACTACAGCAGCCCCGGCCGATTCTACCCAGAAATAACGATTCAACATGCTCGATTACATAATCCCCTATCTCACACGCACGTTTGCTTTCGACCCGAACAGCCCGCTACTCTTTACGCAGTTCTACTTCTGGGGTTTCTTCGCGGTCGTTTTCGCCGTCTTCTCGCTCGTCCACCGCAAACTCCTGCTCCGTAACGCATTCCTGTTTGCGACAAGCCTCTTCTTCTACTACAAGACAAGCGGCAGCTACGTCTGCATTCTCCTCTTCTGCGTGGTCGCGAACTTCTTTATCGGCAAATGGATCGAGAAGGCGCAGGCGCATTGGAAAAAGAAGTTCCTGATGATTATCGTCGTCATCATCGACCTGCTCGTTCTCTGCTACTACAAGTATTCCTACTTCTTCCTCGACGCACTCCGCGACTTTACCGGCATCGAGTTGCATGTATACAACTTCTTTGCCGCCGCAAGCAACAAGATGTTCGGCACGCACTCGCTCGTCGATACAATCATCTTGCCAGTGGGCATCTCGTTCTTCACGTTCCAAGCGATGAGCTACTGCATCGACATCTACCGCGGTAAAATCAAGCCCGTCACGAACATCCTCAACTTCGGTTTCTACCTCTCGTTCTTCCCGCAGCTCGTCGCGGGCCCCATTGTGCGCGCCGACAAGTTCGTCCCGCAGCTCTACAAGCCGTACTTTCTCCCGCGTCGCACCTTCGGCATCGCCGTATTCTGGATTCTGAACGGCCTCGGCAAGAAGATTATCCTGAGCGACTACCTCGCGACAAACTTCGTGGACCGCGTGTTCGATCAGCCGTTACTTTATACGGGCCTCGAGAACCTCATCGCGCTCTTCGCATACTCCCTGCAGGTGTACGCCGACTTCTCGGGCTATACCGACATCGCCATCGGCGTCGCCCTCCTGATGGGTTTCCGCCTGCCGCAAAACTTCAATAGCCCCTACAAGGCGCTCTCCCCCACAGAATTCTGGCGCCGTTGGCACATCAGCCTATCCAGCTGGTGGCGCGATTACCTGTATATCCCGCTGGGCGGCAACCGCAACGCGACTCTCGGCACCTTCTTCTGGATGGGCTTTCTGAGCCTTGTGGCCATCATGCTTTCGGGCAGCGTGTGGGTCGCAATCGCCCTTGTCGCACTGTTCCTCTACATTTCTATTTACGCGTACTTCAAGCCCGATTCCCGCAAGTTCATCACCACCAACATGAACGCCATGGCCACACAAATCGTGGGCGGCTGGTGGCACGGAGCAAGCTGGAACTTCATCATCTGGGGCGGCCTCAACGGATTTGGCCAGGTGTTCAACAAGATCTGGTGCAAGCGCAGCCTCACCTTCCGTGCAAGCGCCGCATTCATCCTGTTCGCGGCTAGCGCCATCATCTTCAAGAACTACCACATCGCCATCTTCGCGATTACCGCGGTATATTTCGGCGTGCTGTTCTTCGGCATCTATTCCGTACTCATCTTCCGCCTCTTTAGCCAGAAGACGTACCACTGGCTCTATGTGGCATGGAACGTGACGCTCACCTTCGTGTTCATCACCTTCACGCGACTCTTCTTCCGCGCGGGCTCCAACCTCGACCCCGCCGAGGCAAACGAGGTCGCCTGGAACACCGCGAAGAACATGGTGCAGCAGATGGGTACCGCCTGGAGGTGGGACACAATCGGAACCATCGCCTGGCAGCACATCAACATCATCCTCGTGTTTATCGCGGGCATGCTCATCCACTGGGTTCCCAAGAAGTGGAAGAGCCGCTACCGCATCGCGTTCGCATCGCAGCCCATCCCCCTGATGGTGCTTTCGACAGCGTTCATCATCTTCCTGATTTACCAGTTCATGAGCGCGGATAGCTGCCCGTTCATCTACTTCCAGTTCTAGTTTAGACGATAGTTTTCGAGTGTAGCGACGTGGAAGAACTATATCAAGAGAATCGCGCATTCGAAAAAAGGCTCAAGCGGCAGGTTATCGGAAAACCTCACCGCTTTTTGGCCGTTGTCCCGCTTGGGTTCGAGCAGACGTTTGTCCGCGAGATGCAAAATTCTGTTACTTTCCACGTCGTCGGGGACGGCAAGGTCGAATTTACAGCTAAACTCGTCGACGCATGGAAAATCGTGGCTTACTGCCGCATCGCCAACCGCATCCTGATGCACATCGCCGACTTCAAGGCAGAAAACTTCCGCGACCTCGAAAAGAAGGCCAACGAAATTCCGTGGGAGCTTTTCCTAGACAACAAGGGCCCGGCACGCGTCGATATCCACGTCTCCTGCAAACATTCGCGCCTGTACCACAGCGATGCCGTCGCGGAACGCATCGACAAGATTCTCCCCGCCTCGAGCACCCCGCAAAGTCTCTTTGTCTCGCTTGTAGACGACCGTTGCACGCTATGGCTCGACCTCGCGGGCGAAGAACTTTACAAACGCGGTCACGAGCGCTTCGTGAACGACGCCCCGCTCAAGGAGACCATCGCCGCCGCCATGCTCTTCGAGGCGACAAGAATGGCAGTCGCCCCCGCACAATCCGGCGCAATCACGCTCATCGACCCGATGGCCGGAAGCGGGACGTTCAGCCTCGAAGCCGCCTACCAGGCAAACGACCTTATACCGGGCCTCTGCCGCGATTTTGCCCTGAAGCACCAGCCCGCATTCAAGGAAACGACGTGGAAATTCATCACAAGCCATGAGCCACCTGCGAGCAGGCTTTTCCAGTTCGTCAATATCGTCACTAGCGACATCTCCGGAAAGGCCGTCGAAATCATCCGCCACAATGTGGAATGCAGCCCGCTCGCAACGGTCGCTCCGAGCGGCCCTGCACCGGTCCTCGACCCACAAATCCGCGACTTTTTCAGCTACACAGCCGCAGAAATCGCCGATGCTGCTTCAAGCTCATCGCAGCCCGTCATCTTGCTGAACCCGCCCTACGGCAAACGGCTCGACTTTGACGCTCCTAGACTCTACACGCACATCGGCCGCCGACTCGCCGAGCTCGCCCGCGACCTGGCCCCGTTCAACAAAGCGCTTACCGTCGCCATCCTTGCCCCCAAGGACGACACACGGCCGGGTTCAAGATACACCTGCACCGCAAACCTGCTGCGCGAATGCCCTGCGCTAGACCCCGACAAGAACACCGAGGCCAAGAGCATCGCCACAAGCCATGGCGGCTTCGCCCTGAATGCGATAATTGCAAGGATTTAAAGTTTCGCGGGTTCCGTTCCAAGTGGCTCGGCAACATCCGCTTCCGGAAGCACCTGCGTCCGGCGCATAAACCGAAGCGTCTCCCTTTCGCCCTTCTCCGCAAGCATCTGCAGCAGATAGAGCAACTTGCGATAGGTCTTTCTGGTCATTTTCTCGTGAGCGGAACTGCGCGTCAGATAGAGCAGCGGGGATTCCTGCGTGTAGGCAGCCCTGTTGTAGGTCTTGGAAGCCGCCACACGGTCGCAAAACATTTCCTTGATGTAGCGGTCGGGCATGTCCATCGGCACAATCTTCTTGGTCGCCATCTCGTAGTCGTACCAGAACTCGAAATGGTGCTTGTTGCGACCCTTGTGATGCATCCAGGCGAGGCTGTAGCCCTTGTCATTCCTTTCGCCATTATTAGGCGACTGGTTACCCGTATAATATTTTGCACCGGGAATGAATTCCGTCGGGCTATATTTGGACAGATCGTGAAACAAGCCCTGGAAACCGATGCCCGCCTGGAAACACAGACGTATGACCTCGTGCCGGTGCCTGGTAATCGTAACAAAATGCCTAAACGGATGAAAACTCACGGGGCAAAGAATAGCTTTTTTCAGCAAAAAAATGTAAAAAAAATGGGAAAATTCACCCCGCAGGAACACCTGGAGAACACTTTGATTTGACATGTGTCACGCTAATCTTTTTTTTACATCTCTTTACACTTTATATATGTATTTTTGGCGGGAATGTTTGGGCAAACATGAGGTAAAAAAATGAAATCTCCTTTTTTCAAATCTCTGCTAGTTGCATGCGCCTTGGTGTGCACGTGGAACTGCACTGACGACCAGATTACGACTCCCACCCCGCAAGGAGGAGATCAATTCGCTGCTGTCACAATCCCCAGTTGGATTCTCTCCAGCGACCAAAATTACATCATTACGCCCACCGAGGCTGGGTTTGTCGTGTCGACCGCTTCGGGATCCCCCGTCGGCTCGTACGACCCGGCATCAGGTGCGGTTATCGATGCCACAGGAGCAACCATTGCGACTATCCCGGACCTCTCTCAGCTCCCGGTAATTACCCCGGAACAGACCATTATCTACCCCGACGGCTCGATTTACGACCTTGCCGGCAACCCCATTGTTCCGACCACTGACCCGAACCAGGGTTCCGACCCAAACCAGGGAACCGATCCGAACCAGGGCCAGGATCCGAACCAAGGTGGACAGAATCCTGTCGTTTCCAGCTCGGCGACTCAGGTTAATCCTGTTTCTTCCGCGACAACCAACCCGGAACAGCCCAAATCCTCCAGCTCCAGCCAGCAACAGCAGCAGCCGACCTCCTCCGCTGCTACCCCGAGCGGCCAGTGCAGCGAAAAGCAATGCTTCGACGCCGTTTCCAACAAGTGCGTCGAGCACTACGCTAGCCTCAAGGGTCCCAAGGACGAACAGTACGCCTACGACAAGTCCTGCACTATTACATGCTATTGGGATCCGACCGGCAAGGATTGCAAGAATATGGGCGTTTCGACTCAGCAGCCGAAGTCCAGCTCCAGCGCAAAGTCTTCGAGCAGCGCCAAATCGAGTTCTTCGGCAAAGTCCAGCTCTAGCAGTGCAAAATCCTCGAGTTCCAGCGCGAAGTCTTCGAGCAGCTCTCAGGGCGGCAACAATGGCACGTACCAAATCAAATATATAAATGGCGGAAAGAGCGGCTCCGGCTACGCGTCGCGCTACTGGGACTGCTGCAAGCCCCACTGCGCATGGCCTGAACATGGCGGAACAGCAAGCACCTGCGACGCCAGGGGAAACAAGATTAGCGACAAATCGGCAAGAAGCATGTGTGACGGTGGCGATGCAGGCATTTGTAGAAGCCAGTTCCCCGTTGTCATTAACGACACCTTGGCATTCGCCTTTGCAGCCACCCCGGGTGGCGAGAGCAACTGCGGCAAATGCTTCGATCTCGCCTTTACTGGCCAGGGCAAATACGCCACGGACAACCACTCGAAACTCAAGGGTAAGCACCTTATCGTCATGTCTAACAACGTTGGCTACGACGTGGCCGGCGGCCAGTTCGACGTGATGATCCCGGGCGGCGGCTACGGAATCTTTAACGGCTGCTCCCAGAAAATGGGATGGGGTTCCCAGGGCGCCCAATACGGTGGACTTTTGACAGAATGCGAAGAATCTTCGGGCTACAAGGCATCCACCTACAAGAGCTGCCTTACCAACAAGTGCAACTCTTCGTTCGCAAACGATCCTGAAGCCAAGGAAGGCTGCCTGTTCATGGCCAACTGGATGGAAGCTGCAGGTAACCCGCTCCACAATTACAGGGAAGTTGAATGTCCGCAGGAATTGAAGAATAGGTTCTAATCTATTAACGTTTTTACCTCTGAGACACCCGCCCATCGGGTGTCTTTTTTTATATTTATGCATATTTTATAATGGTCGCGGGATAATGAAACCCGCAAAATACAAAAGGAATAATTATGCCGAAACTTCGTTCGCTCAAGACTATGGAAGGCCGTGAAATGGCCGGTGCACGCGCCCTTTGGCACGCAACAGGAACCAAGGTGGAAGACTTTGGTAAGCCCGTTATTTGCGTGGTGAACAGCTATACCCAGTTTGTTCCGGGCCACGTTCACCTGAAGGACTTGGGCCAGGTGGTCGCCCGCGCGATTGAAGCCGCCGGCGGTGTCGCCAAGGAAATGAACACCATCGCAGTCGATGACGGTATCGCCATGGGCCACGACGGCATGCTCTACAGCCTCCCGAGCCGCGACCTGATTGCAGACTCCACCGAATACATGGCTAACGCCCACCGCGCCGACGCCCTCGTGTGCATCTCCAACTGCGACAAGGTGACTCCGGGCATGCTCATGGCCGCCATGCGCCTCAACATTCCGGCAATCTTCGTCTCTGGCGGCCCGATGGAAGCTGGCCACGTGACCACGAAGGACGGCAAGGACCGCGCCCTCGACCTGATTGACGCCATGATCGATTCCGCCGACAGCACCATCAGCGACGAAGAAGTGGCCGCCATCGAAGCGAACTCCTGCCCCACTTGCGGTTCCTGCTCCGGCATGTTCACCGCAAACTCCATGAACTCCCTCACCGAAGCCTTGGGCCTCAGCTTGCCCGGCAACGGCACCATCGTCGCGACCCACGCCGAACGCAAGAAGCTGTTCGAAGCCGCCGGTAAGCGCATCGTGGAACTCTGCCACCAGTATTACGACTTGAACGACGACAGCATTCTCCCGCGTAGCATCGCCACGAAGGACGCCTTCGAAAACGCCATGCGCTTGGACATCGCCATGGGCGGTTCCTCCAACACGGTGCTCCACTTGCTCGCCGTGGCCCAGGAAGCAGGCGTGGACTTCACCATGAAGGACATCGACCGCCTCTCCCGCAACACGCCGTGCATCTGCAAGGTGGCCCCGACCGTTCACAACATCCACATCGAAAACGTGAACCGCGCCGGTGGCATCATGGGCATTCTCGGTGAACTCGACCGCATGGGACTCCTCCACAAGGACGCAAAGACCGTCCACGCGAAGACCATGGGCGAAGCTCTCGAAGTGAACGACCTAAAGCGCAACCCCACAGCCGAAGCCAAGCAGCGCTACCTCGCAGGCCCCGGTCGCAAGTACAACCTGGTCGCCTTCTCTCAGAATTTCATGTACCCCGACCACGATCTCGACCGCGCCACGGGTGCTATCCGCGACGGCGAACACGCCTACACCAAGGACGGCGGCCTCGCTGTTCTGTACGGTAACCTCGCAATCGACGGCTGCATCGTGAAGACCGCCGGCGTCGATGAATCCATCTTCAAGTTCACCGGCCCCGCCGTGGTGTTCGAAAGCCAGGAAGATGCCGTGAAGGGCATTCTCGACCCGAACGTGGTGAAGGCTGGCGACGTGGTCGTCATCCGCTACGAAGGCCCGAAGGGCGGTCCTGGCATGCAGGAAATGCTCTACCCGACCAGCTACCTCAAGAGCCGTCACCTCGGCAAGTCCTGCGCCCTCCTTACCGACGGACGCTTCTCCGGCGGTACGAGCGGTCTCTCCATCGGTCACGCTTCTCCGGAAGCGGCCAACAAGGGTAACATCGGTCTCGTGCACACGGGCGACGTCATCGAAATCGACATCCCGAACCGCAGCATCAACGTGCAGCTCACCGACGAAGAGCTGGCCGAACGCCGCAAGGAAATGGAAGCCCGCGGCGCCAAGGCTTGGCAGCCGGAACACCGCGACCGCGTTGTGTCCAAGGCCCTGCAGGCATACGCCGCCATGGCATCGTCTGCCGACAAGGGTGCCGTGCGTGACCTGTCTCTGATTGGTGTGAAGTAAGTTAAAAGATCCCCGCCTACGCGGGGATGACATTAAGGAAAAGTAATGGATTCTCTCCTTAAGCCTTTTATGAATTCCCGCAAGGTGTATGTTCCGGGCAAGATGTACCCGGACATCCGCGTGGGAATGCGCGAAATTTTGACCGAGGACCCCGAAACGCCGGTGGTTCCCGTGTACGACACGAGTGGCCCTTACAGCGATGTAGATGCCAAGCTCGACGTGACGAAGGGCATCGAACGTTTCCGCGAATCGTGGATTATGGAACGTGGCGACGCCGAACAGCTGGACGACATGACGTCGGCTTATGGCCGCGCCCGCCGTGCAAACCACGAACTCGACCATTTGCGCTTTAACGCGGAACACCACCCGCTCCGCGCGAAGGCCGGGCACCACTTGACGCAGCTCGACTACGCCCGCAAGGGTATTGTCACCAAGGAAATGGAATACGTAGCAATACGTGAAAACCAGCGCCTTGACGAGTTACAAGCTCAGGGTAAAATCAATATTGAAGGCTCCCCCATTACCGCCGAGTTCGTGCGCGACGAAATCGCCGCGGGCCGTGCGATTCTGCCGGGGAACATCAACCACCCGGAATGCGAACCGATGATTATCGGCAACCGCTTCCTCACGAAAATCAACAGCAACATCGGCAACTCCGCCATCACCTCTTCTATTGAAGAAGAAGTCGAAAAGATGGCCTGGTCCGTGCGCTGGGGCGCCGACACCGTGATGGATCTTTCCACCGGAAAGCACATCCACGAAACACGCGAATGGATTATCCGCAATAGCCCCGTACCTATCGGAACGGTGCCTATTTACCAGGCGCTTGAGAAGGTAAACGGCAAAGCCGAAGAACTCACGTGGGAACTGTACCGCGACACGCTCATTGAGCAGGCGGAACAGGGCGTGGACTACTTCACGATTCACGCGGGCCTCTTGCTGGAACATATTCCGCTCACGGCCAAGCGTACCACGGGTATCGTGAGCCGCGGAGGCTCCATCCTTGCCCTCTGGCAGATGCGCCACCACCAGCAGAACTTCTTGTACACGCATTTCCGCGAAATCTGCGAGATTCTCGCCGCCTACGACGTTGCCGTTTCTTTGGGAGATGGTCTGCGTCCGGGAAGCCTCGCGGACGCCAACGACGCGGCCCAGTTCGGTGAACTGGACACGCTCGGCGAACTCACGAAGATTGCCTGGGAATACGGCGTGCAGGTGATTATCGAAGGCCCGGGTCACGTGCCCATGCACAAGATTCAGGACAACATGGCTCGCCAGCTCGAAAAGTGCCACGGGGCCCCGTTCTACACGCTCGGCCCCCTCACCACCGATATCGCACCCGGCTACGACCACATCACATCGGCCATCGGCGCGGCACAAATCGGCTGGTACGGCACAGCGATGCTCTGCTACGTGACGCCCAAGGAACACCTCGGGCTCCCCGACCGCGACGACGTGCGCGCAGGTGTGGTCACCTACAAGCTCGCCGCCCATGCGGCCGACCTTGCAAAGGGCCATTTCGCAGCACAGTTCCGCGACGACGCCCTTTCGCGCGCCCGCTTCGACTTCCGCTGGAACGACCAGTTCGCGCTATCGCTCGACCCCGAGAAGGCGATGGAATTCCACGACAAGACGCTCCCCGGCAGCCAGGCCAAGGCCAGCCACTTCTGCAGCATGTGCGGGCCGAATTTCTGTTCAATGCGTATTACACGTGCCGTGCGGAATTTCGTCAAGACCGGCGAAGTGGGCGACGTCTAGACACCCGGGACACTTCACCCTTTTACCCAAAACCCTTAGACATCCGTCAAAGGGTTTTATTTATTCGCAAGAAAGCCTACTCTTCCTTCTTTTGCTTCTTCGCCTTCTTCTCGGCGTAAAGCATATCGTCGGCTCGGGCGAAAAGGTCGGGAAGCATCTCGCCATTGCCGAGGCATTCGGCATAACCGATGCTCATCGAAAGATTGTAGGGCAGAGATTCAGATTCCAAGGCAAGCGCCTCTCGAATCGGGGCATAGATATCTGCCGGAGTTTCGCGACCACCGAGCGTAGCCACGAGGTTAAACTCATCGCCACCAAAACGGGAGATGAAGCACCCCTTCGGGCCGCACGTCTTTTTTAAAATTTTTGCAACTAAATTAAGAGCTCGGTCACCTTCCATGTGACCAAAATTGTCGTTGATCGACTTGAAATTGTCAATGTCCAGCACAAAGAAGTAGAGTCCCTTGTCCGAAGTTGGCTGCCTGAGCTTAGCATCCAGGAACGCATTCAGCTGGTTCCTGTTGTTGAGCTTTGTAAGCGGATCCGTAGAAATCATGCGCGACTGCGTCGTAAGGAACGCAAGAAGCATGGAAAGCACCATGGCTGATGCCGCCCCTGGAATGTCGGGATAGAGGACCTGCACCAGCACACCGATTATCGGGAACGCCCCAAAGGACGAAAGGGACAAATAGAGCAACCTGTCTGCGTAATAGCGTTTCATGAAGATGCGACGCCCCGCAACGAGGCTCATCCACACCAAGTACAGGTAACAACAAATGACATACACAACGAACAGCGGGCCGCGCGTATAGATAGTCCCATTCCCGATGTAGAATACCCATCCTGTCCAGATGCTAACAATCGAGAAGGCGGACCCGACGAGACTCGGAATTGCGTACAGAAGAAGCTTTCGACGATTGTTCCAAAAGTCCAGTTCCATCGTGTATCCAACGAACCTCCAGCTCATGAAAATCACCCAGAGGCAGGATACCAGGTAGACGCAGCTGAGTATCGAATTCAAAGCATTGCCCCACCGGAAATCGGTTCCGGCAAGGCATTTCGTTACAAGATTCAGGACGAGAGAAAAGATTACCAGCAAAAAAAGGCGCGAGAGAATATTCCGGTTTGCCAATCGGCTCATGCTGGAGCGAAGCGCCAGGAGCATCACCAACACAACCGCGATGCAGAAGAGGATGATTTCGGCATAACCCATCAGGAACATACTAGCCGGCCTCCCTCGCCGTCTTGGCTTCGTAGAGGGCAGAATCCGCCCTGGCAAACAGTTCCTGCTCGCTTTCGCCCGGATTCCGGAAAGCAAAACCAAAACTCATCGACAGCTTAAAGGGGAAACCGCTAGACTCCTCGGCAAGCCTTGCCGAAATAGTTTCGCAAAGTGCCTTCGCCGCCGTGTCCGTAGAAAGATTCGCGAAAACGACAAATTCGTCACCGCCAAATCTCGATATAAAATGCCCCCTCGGGCCGCAAACTTCTTTAAGAACATTGGCAACCGCCAAAAGGGCCCGGTCACCTTCTATGTGGCCATAATGGTCGTTGATCTGCTTAAACTTGTCAAGGTCCATCACGAACTGGTAAAGCCGCTTGCCGGGCACCGTCTGTTTGAAACGGGCATCCAAATAGAGGCTCGCCTGGTTACGGTTATTAAGCTTCGTAAGAGGATCGATGGAAATCATCTCCTTCTGGATTTCGACAAAGACCACAATAAGGCCAATCGTCGTTCCCGCACAGATGATGGAGAGACCAGGAAGCTGTATTTGAAGGATTTCGGTCAAAAAAGGGATGACGCCGAGCGCAGACACTGCATAAAGGCGGTTTTTCTTTACCACGTTCTTCTTGCGCTTGACCATGAAAAAGGCCACAAAGAACGATGTCAGGAGGTAGAGGAATACCAGCAGGACATTGATAAAGAGGATGTCGCCGCGATGGTAGCGCCCATCCGCATCGACATTGAAAAACCAGCCCGTCCAAATAGAGGCGACAGACATCGCGACATTGATAAACAGTGGAGAACAATAAAGGATGCGCAGATCGGTCGAACGAATCCTATACTCGGCAAGGAAGAAGGAATACCGACTCCAAAAGAAACACAATATTCCTAGCTGTGAAAAATAGGCCGCATTCACGCACAGGTTTAACGTTCTAGCCCCAGCAAAACCAGCACCGTCCAGCAGGACCCAGAAAACATCCAGGAAAAAGAACAATAGGCATTGGACGCAGAGATTGAAGAATATCTTCTGCTCAGTCTCATGCATAACCCCAAACTTCATCATAACGATCATGATTACGATTATGATGGAGCAGAGGACATTTATCGTCACGTAAAAAGTCATCACAGACCCAAATAACATTTTAATAATAAAAAGTTTTTATTAAAAAAAACATCTTTTTTTGAGAAATATGCGGAAAATCACTCGTTTTCTTGCGTAAACACCTTTTTTTGGTTTTTTTGGTCCAAATTCTGCAAATGCAGATATATTATAGACAATGTATGGAGGTTTGCATGTCGCATTCTATTTTCAAAAGCATCGCACTCGTTTCCGCAATGGCATCTGCGCTCGCCGCTTCGGCCCTCGCACAGACTATTGCCCCGACCCGCGTGGGGCCCGTTAGCCAGTACGGTCAGTTGATGACCGGCAAGAACTCCCAGGGCAAGGGCCGTATCTACGGCAGCTGTGATGGCGTGAAGGACGGAGCGGAAGTGCAGGTACGCGGCATGAGCCTTTACTGGAGCATGGTTCCCAAGGCGACCGAATTTTGGACTCCCGAAGGCATATCCACCATGGTTCGCGACATGAACATCCAGATTGTGCGCGCCGCCATGGGAACGACCAGCGACGACTGGTGGGGCTGTCTCGACGGCACGGAAAGCTGCGGCGATGACAAGTCGAAGCACATCACCGGCTACGCAAGCAACCCCGAATTCCAGACGAACATCATGAACACCGTCGTGCAAGCCGCTATCGAAAACGACATCTACGTCATTATCGACTGGCATTCGCACCAGGCCAACGAAGAGGTGAGCAACGCCACCAAGTTCTTTACCGAAATGGCCCAGAAGTGGGGCAAGTACGACCACGTCATCTTTGAACTTTTCAACGAGCCCAAGGACATTTCCTGGAGCACGATTAAGTCTTACGCCGAAAAGATTGTGCCCGTTATCCGTCAGTATTCCGACAACCTGATTCTCGTGGGCAACAGGCAGTACGACCAGAATCCGCAGGAGGCCATCGGCAATACCGTCTCCGGCGAAAACATCGCCTACACCTTCCACTATTACGCCAATTCCCACTGCTGGAGCGGGCAGACGTCCTGGAACACTCCTTGCGAAGGCGCCAACGCACAGCAGGCAATCGATGCCGGTCTTTCCGTATTCGTTTCGGAATGGGGTACCGCCAATGCCGACGGCGGTGGCAACCCGGACCAGAGCCGCAATACAAGCTGGCAAAACTGGATGGACGGGAACCAGCTTTCATGGGCAAACTGGAGTGCTTCAAAAGTAAGCGAAGGAACCGCCGCCTTTGAAGGTTCTTCCTCCAAAAACTCGCTCCAGTACACCACTTCCGGCAATATGGTCAAGGGCTACCTTGCCTCCAACCCCACAAGCTACACCGCCTGCAAGGCCAATGTTCCCGAAAGCTCTTCCTCCGTTTCGGCCATCTCGTTCGACATGAACAGCGACCGCTTCAACGTGTCCGTCGTAAACCGCACGCTCATGCTTCAGTCGACCGCCAGCGGCGAGACGAGCATCGACGTATTCGACATCCTCGGCAATTCCCGCCTGCAGAAGAAGATGCTGCTCGCATCGGGTATCAACGGGATTGCCCTCGAGACGCTCCCGGCAGGAACCTACCTGGTGCGTGTACGCCAGGGCGCAAACATGAAGCAGGTCCGTTTCCAGGTCCGCTAAGACATTGTTTACACCAAAGAGAGAGAAGTCCCGGAGGCTACGGCCTCCGGGATTTTCTATGTTTTTTAAGCAAGGAGCACCGTATTAAAGCCAGTCAGAAGCGCTCGCGTCGCTGGGCATGCGCCAGTCGGCACGAGGCGATAGCGAGATGGTACCGACCTTCGGGCCGTCGGGAATGCAACTGCGCTTGAACTGCTGCGTAAAGAAACGCCTGATAAAGATGGCGAGCGCCTTGTCGATTTCTTCGTCAGTATGCTTGCCCTTGAAGGCGTATTTCGCAAGGTAGCGGAGCTTTTCGGGAGAGGCGCCGTATTTCGCAAAATGGTAAAGGAAAAAGTCATGGAGTTCGTAAGCACCGAGAATGCTCTCCGTCTTTTGCGCAATCTGGCCGTTTGAATCGGCGGGCAAGAGTTCCGGAGAGACGGGCGTGTCGAGGATGTCACGGAGGACTGCGGCAAGTTCTGCGCCTTTTTCGCGGGTTTCAAGATGCGCGCCGGTTTCGCTGGGGGAAAGTTCCGCGCCGGTTTGATTCAGGTTTTGAACTGAGCGGTCGGCATACCAGCTTACGATATGGCGCACGAGGGTCTTGGGAATATCGCAGTTCACCGCATACATGGACATGTGATCGGCATTGTAGGTGCTCCAGCCAAGCGCAATTTCGGAGAGGTCTCCCGTACCAATGACAATCCCGCCTTCGCTGTTCGCAATATCCATCAGGATTTGCGTGCGTTCGCGGGCCTGTACGTTCTCGTAAGTCACGTCAAACTTTTGCGGGTCGTGCCCGATGTCGACAAAGTGCTGGAGGCATGCCTTCCGGATATCGACGGTGCGGAGTTCCACGCCCAGGAGTTTCGCAAGTTCAACCGCATTGTTTCTGGTGCGATGTGTTGTCCCGAATCCGGGCATCGTGAGCGCAAGAATTTCTTTTGCAGGGCGGTTCAGCAGTTTGAATGTTTCCGCAACCACAAGAAGCGCAAGCGTAGAATCGAGCCCGCCACTCAGGCCAATTACAGCACGCTTGCTTCGGGTCGCCTCTAGGCGCTTGGCAAGCCCCGCGCACTGTATGTTGAAAATTTCGGTGCAAGATGTATCGCGGGTTTCAAGTGAGCCGGGAACGAAAGGCGTCGGCGAAACACAACGGTACTGGAGCGTATCGCAACCACGCAAGCCTTCAAGAGTCGCCGCCCGCGCAATAATGGCACGGCTGTCAAAATCCTGGAAGCTGCCTTCACTCAGGCGCTGCATATTCAGACGCTCCACGTCCACATCGGCATACACGATTTCGGTTTCCCGCGAGAACGGCTTGCTTTCGGCGAGCATGCTACCGTTTTCTGCTATCATCAAATGACCGCTAAAGACCATGTCCGTCGTAGATTCGTGCACTCCGGCAGAGGCATACACGTAAGCCGCCATGCAACGCGCCGACTGGTTCATCACCAAGTTCCTGCGGTAATCGCGCTTGCCTACCAGCGCATCACTTGCAGAGAGATTCACGATGACGTTCGCACCCGCAAGGGCGAGCTCCCCGCTGGGTGGCGCAGGTGTCCACAAGTCTTCGCAAAGTTCCACACCTACGCGGACCTCGGAACCATCGCTACAAGAAGCGCAATTCAGATTATTAGATGTACAATTCAGACCGCCAGATGCGCGGCCGCTCACGGTGATGAAATTTGTGATAGGTACTTCGCTTGCGCCTTCTATAAAGCACGTCACGGTGCCCGCAACACTCCCTGCCGAAGCGCCACATGCCCCGCGCAACAAATCGCGCCCGCTGGAAAAATGACGTTTCTCGTAGAATTCACGCTGGTTCGGCAAGTGTATCTTGGGCGTTACCGCAATCACCTTGCCGCGCTGCACAAAGGCGGCGCAGTTATATAGGCGACCAAAAATCCGGAGAGGCAGCCCCACAGCAACCACGGAGTCACAATCTTTTAAATCTTCCGCGATTTTCAGCAAGCTACGGGTGCTGTTCTGCAAAAGCAGTTCCTGGTGGAACAAGTCGCCGCAAGTATAGCCCGTAATGCAAAGTTCCGGGAAAACGACAAAAGCCGCCCCGTTAGAGGCAGCAATTTTCGCGCTCCTGATAATTTCTTCGGTATTGTAGGCGGTATCGGCCACCTTCAACACCGGAGAAACACATGCGAACCGGTAAAATCCGAACATATAAACCGTTACCTGAGCGCCGCGACTTTCGCCTTCGCGTCGGCCATGGCGCGTACCACGAGGGAGGCGCCATTCGCACAGTCGCCCACCGCATGGATGTGTCGGGCAGGATCTGCGATAATCGCCGTACGCGGGGTGAGTTGCAGGCCCAGGTCGTTCACGATGCCTTCGGCAGGCACGCCGGTGAATCCCATGGCGAGCACCACCAGGTCGGTATCGATGACTTCGGTAGAATTCGGGACCTCGTTCGGCTTGAGCGGGCGACCCTGCGGGGACATTTCCCATTCCACGCGAACCGCTTCCACGCCAGCCACGCGACCGTCCTTCACGATGAACTGCTTGGAAGAAACATTCCAACGGCGCTCACCGCCTTCATGCTGGGCATAGCTGGTGCGCAGCATGTACGGCCAATCGGGCCACGGCGTGGACGGGGAACGTTCCTCGGGAGGCTTGGGCATGAATTCCACCTGGAGCACGCTTTCACAGCCTTCACGGATGGCCTTACCCACGCAGTCGTTACCCGTATCGCCACCGCCAATCACCAAGACCTTGCGGCCCTTGGCGCTGAACTTTTCGGGATTCTTTTCACCCGGCATTTCGGCACCGTGCAGAAAGTCGAGAGCAAGGAAAATACCTTCGGCTTCGCGGCCCGGGATTTTCAAGTCGCGGGCATTCGGCGTTCCAATTGCAAGGAACACTTCGTCATAATTCTTATGGATGTATTCCGCCGCGATGTCCTTACCGATTTCGGTATTGTAGACAAACTTGATTCCGGCAGCTTCGAGCAAGGCGATACGGCGGTCGATAATGGACTTGTCAAGCTTCCAGTTCGGGATGCCGTAACGCAGCAGGCCACCCGCCTTCGCTTGCTTCTCGAAAACAGTGACAGCATAGCCCTTACGGCGGAGCGCCTCGGCAGCAAACAAGCCTGCAGGACCCGAGCCGATGACCGCGGCAGACTTGCCGTTGGGTTCTGCAGTCGGGAGCACCACGCGACCTTCCTCAAAGGCGGTCTCGATGATGAACTTCTCGATCTGGCGCACCATCACCGGATCGTTATGTACGTTGCCGGTACAGGCGGATTCGCAAAGCGCCGGGCAAACGCGGCCCGTGAACTCCGGGAAGAACGCCGTCTTGCTGATGATATCGTAAGCGCGTTCCGCATTCCCCACGGCAACAGCCGCATTGAATTCGGGGACGAGGTTACCGAGGGGGCAACCCGCACCATGGCAGAACGGGATTCCGCATGTGTGGCAGCGGCCCGCCTGATTGATGACCTCGATCGAGGTGAGCTTGCGCTCGACTTCGTTGTTGTCCTTGACACGCTCTTCGACAGGGCGGTAGATGTCTGCAATTCGGTTGATTTCCTGCATATTAACCTCAAATCCCTATGCCTTTTGGGCCTTCAAAAGAGCGTTCCTGTAATCCACCGGGAATATCTTCACGAACTTCGGACGTTCGCTATTCCAGTTCTCGAGAATGCGCTTGCCCTTCTCGCTGCCCGTCGCTTCAACGTGCTGCTTGATGATATCGAGCAGTTCGCTTTCGCTCTCGGTGCCCGGAAGTACGCTTTCCAAATCGGCGGAATCCACGTTGCAGCTCAGGTCAAAGTGGCCCGTCTCATCGTAGACGTAGGCAAAGCCACCCGTCATACCCGCGGCGAAATTCACGCCCACGCGACCGAGCACAACCACGCGACCGCCAGTCATGTATTCGCAGCCGTGATCGCCCACGCCTTCGCTTACCAAGAGCATACCCGAGTTACGGATGCCAAAGCGTTCGCCAGCGAGACCGTTGATGAAGATCTTGCCCGAAGTTCCGCCGTAACCGATGACGTTACCCGCAATCACGTTGTCTTCGGCCTTGAAGCTTGCATTGCTGGGCGGGCGAACGATAATCTTACCGCCCGAAAGGCCCTTGCCCATAAAGTCGTTGGCTTCACCCTGCAAATCGAGGGTGATACCCGGAGCGAGGAACGCACCGAAGCTCTGGCCCGCGACACCCTGCAGGTGAATCTTGATGGTATCTTCGGGAAGGCCCTTCACGCCAAAGCGTTCATCCACCTCGCCGGAAAGTTCCGTACCCACCGTACGGTCAACGTTGTGCACCACCGTGCAGAGTTCTACAGCCTTGCCACTCTTAAGCGTATCGGCCACGAACGGCAGAAGTTCACGGCGGTCGAAGTTCACCAGTTCTTCCTTCACGAAGTTCTTGTCGAAGGACTTGATGCCGCCACCCACGGTCTCGAAAATCTTGGAGAAGTCGAGGTTGTGAGCCTTGTAGAAGGCAATCGCCTCGTCGCGTTCCAGCAAATCGCTACGGCCGCAGGCTTCTGCCAACGAGCGCAGGCCAAGGCTTGCAAGAATCTCGCGGACTTCATCAGCAATGAAGAAGAGGAAGTTTTCTACGTACTCGGGCTTGCCCGCAAAGCGCTTGCGGTAGTCCGCATCCTGCGTGGCGATACCCATGGGGCACTGGTTCGTATGGCACTTACGGTCCATCACGCAACCAAGGCTGACCAACAGGTTCGTTGCAAAGCCAAATTCTTCGGCACCGAGGAGGGCGGCCACCACCACATCGCGGCCCGTCTTGAGCTGGCCATCCACCTGGAGCTTGATGCGTCCACGCAAATCGTTCAGCACCAGCGTCTGTTCTGCTTCGGCTATGCCCAGTTCCCAGGGGAGGCCGGCATGCTTGATGGAGGTCAGCGGAGATGCACCCGTACCGCCATCGTGGCCGGAAATCAGCACCACGTCGGCATGAGCCTTCGCGACACCCGCGGCAATCGTACCCACACCTACTTCGGATACGAGCTTCACGGAAACACGGGCCTTCGGGTTGGCATTGCGCAAGTCGTAAATCAACTGCGCCAAGTCTTCGATGGAGTAAATATCATGGTGCGGCGGAGGAGAAATCAGCGACACATTCGGGATGGAGTGACGGATACGTGCCACGAACTCGTTCACCTTGTGGGCCGGCAACTGGCCACCTTCACCGGGCTTTGCGCCCTGAGCCATCTTGATTTGCAAATCCTTCGCATGACGCAGGTAGTCGATGGTCACGCCAAAGCGGCCCGAAGCAACCTGGCGAATGGCAGAACTGCGGATATCGCCGTTAGCGGCCGGAGTATCGCGGTCAGGGTCCTCGCCACCTTCACCGCAGTTGCTCATGGCACCGATGCGGTTCATGGCAATGGCGATGGTCTCGTGGGCTTCGGGGCTCAAGGAGCCAAGGCTCATGGCGCCCGCCACAAAATGCTTCACTATAGATTCTCGAGTTTCGACTTCGCTAATGTCAATCGGGGTCGCATTCTTGAACTTGAATAGACCGCGCAACGTTGCCTGACGTTCGGACTGGTCATTAATCAGCTTGCTATAGACCTTGAACTTCTCGTAATCGCCTCCCTGCACCGCCTGGCGGAACGCGGCAAGAGACTGCGGAGTCCACAGGTGTTTTTCGCCTTCCTTGCGGAATGCATACTGGCCGCCCGACTGCAGAACCTTGCTTGCATCGGCAAAGGCAATCTTCTGACGCTCGCCCACTTCGCGGGCAATTTCCTCGAGGCCGATACCTTCAATACGGCTTGCGGTACCCGGCAAAAACTTCTCGATGAGCTCGTGATTCAAGCCCACGGCTTCAAAAATCTGGGCGCTGCGGTAGCTGCGGAGCGTGGAGATACCCATCTTGCTCATAATCTTGAGCAGTCCCTTATCAACAGCCTTTACATAATTTGCAGCAGCCGTCACCGGGTCCACATCCAGGTCGCCGTTGTGGCACATGTTAGTAATGCTTTCGAAGGCAAGATACGGGTTGATGACCGTTGCACCGTAACCGAGGAGCAGGGCAAAGTGCATCACCTCACGCACTTCACCGCTCTGCACGATCAAGCCGATTTCGGGGCGAACACCCGCTTCCACCAGGGCACGGTTCACGCAAGCCGTCGCGAGGAGCGAAGGCATGGGCACGTAGCCCCAGTCAATGTTCTTGTCCGAAAGCACGATGATGTCGTAGTTGTCCTGCACGGCACGCACGGCATCGCCGGCGAGGTTCTGGAGCGCCGCTTCCAGCACGGAACCGTCACCGCCCAGCGGGAACTGCATCTTGAGCACCTTCGCCTTGAACGCCTTGTCGCCGATATTTTCAAAGCGGCGGATTTCATCTTCCGTCACAATCGGGCGCGGAATCTTAATCAGGTGAGCCTGTTCCGGAGTTTCTTCCAGAATGTTGCCGTGGTTCCCGATGTATGTCGTAAGGCTCATCACCAGCTCTTCGCGAATCGGGTCGATAGGCGGGTTAGTCACCTGAGCGAACAGTTGCTTGAAGTAGTTGAACAGCGGCTGCGGTTTGTCCGAAAGCACGGCAAGCGCGGCATCATTACCCATGGAGCCAATCGGCTCTGCTCCGTTCTTGGCCATAGGCTGCAAGATGACGCTCAGGTCTTCGGCAGAATAGCCAAAGCGCTTCTGCTGCACCAGAATATCTTCGGGAACGTCGGACGGATTGATTTCGCTAAAGAGCCCGCGAACGCTCATCTTGTTCTCGGCAACCCAGCGGCGGTAAGGCTTGGCTCTCGCCACCTGCGCCTTCATTTCCGCATTCTTCAAGATGCGGTGATTTTCCAAATCCAGATAAATGATTTCGCCGGGCTTGAGGCGGCCCTTTTCTTCCACCTCGTCATCGCGGAGGTCAAGCACGCCCGTCTCGGACGCCATCACGAAAAGACCGTCTTTACACAGAGTGTAACGTGCCGGACGAAGACCGTTGCGGTCGAGAATCGCACCCGCATTCACGCCATCGCTGAACGCCACGGCAGCAGGGCCATCCCACGGCTCCATGAGCATAGATTCGTATTCGAAGAACCCACGCACGTCGCGACCCAGGTAATGTTTTTTGCCCCAGGCCTGCGGCATGAGCATCATCATCGCATGCGGAAGGCTACGACCCGCAGCGACGAGGAGCTCAAACATGTTGTCAAGGCTGGCCGAGTCACTCTGCCCCGCCGGAACGAGCGGCAAAAGCTTCTGCAGGTCATCGCCGATAATATCGCTCTTCAGGTGCGGCTCGCGGGCGCGCAGGCTGTTGAGGTTTCCGCGCAGGGTATTGATTTCGCCGTTATGAGCGAGGTAGCGGAACGGATGCGCCAAGGGCCATGTGGGGAACGTGTTCGTGGAGTAGCGCTGGTGAACAAGCGCAATCGGGCTCTCGAAATCAAGATCGTTCAAGTCCTTGTAGAAGCCCTCGATCTGGCTTGCCAAAAGCAGGCCCTTGTACACGATGCTACGGCGGCTGCAGCTGCAAACATACAAGCCCTTGCAGGCCTTTTCCATCAGGCGGCGAGCAACATACAACTTAATATCGAACGCGCTGTCGGATTCGAAAGCGGAACCGTCGAAGAACACCTGGCGGATATGAGGCAAAGTCTCGCGGGCCGTGCGACCGATCTTGTCGGCATTCACCGGCACCTCGCGGAAGTTCAGCACCGGCATGCTCTCGGCAGCGGCAATCTCCTTGATCTTTACGTCAAAGGCATCCGCCGCAAGCGTATTCTCCACAAAGAACATCGCCACACCATAGCGGGCAGGCAGTTCCGAGTTCACCTTGCGGAAAAACTTGTGGGGCATCGAAAGCAAGAGACCCGCACCGTCGCCGGTTTCCGGGTCTCCACCTGCTGCACCGCGGTGCATGAGCCTCTTCAAAACAGTAATGCCCTGCAGCACAATCTGGTGCGAGGCTACATTATTAATATTGGCGACCAGGCCGACACCGCAGGCGTCGTGTTCGTTCATCGGGTCGTAAAGAGCTTGAGCGTTCATACTCGTCCTTTTCTAAATTTGCGAATCATTCTCAAATTCGCACATTAATCCTATTTTTGCGAAAGGACTTTGCAAAAACCGTGCCAAATCTCGGTACAACCCGCCAATTATTGAAAAAGCGGAAATAAAATGTAAAATAGAAACCAAATTCTATAATTCAGTCAAATTTTCAATTTCAAAAAACGTAAAAGAAATAGCGTTTATTACAATTTCCGTAATAAACAAGAAAAAGAGAGAATACCCCCTCGTTTTCCTAGTCATGCACGCAGCGGATATAGGCACGAATAAGTCCCGGCGGTGTTTTGGTTACGAAAGTCGCGCTATCCGAATTGTCAAATAACATAAAGTTCGACAACCCACCATCATGCGGAGCCCAGAACCGGGTCGCCTCCCCTAGCCCCTCGAACGATCCGTCGTCTTGCAGGTAGCCGCCGGGCAATATGTTAAACTCGAACTGATTTACGCCGTTCCACTCGTCAGAAGATTTCAGATAATAGGACATCTTCTCAAAGTCCCATGATTCTTCCAATACAAAGTCCAGATTCTGCCAATCCTGGTAGGTCGCAACATGGTAGCCAGCGGTGCATACGCTCCGTTGCTTCTCCGAATATTCGCACTGCGTGTAATTGCACGAATCCGGCAGGTGCATCGCCTCGGCCCAGGTGTAAAGCCTTCCGTACTCTGCGCAATTCTCCTCATCCATGTCGTAGCAGACCCCCAAAGAATCCGCGCAGTCGGACCTCCAGAAATCGTAGCAATCCGAGACCTCGTTTTTCGCAATCCAGGTGAACCCCATAAAGGACGTGAACTTGTAATCCGCATCACCGTCATGGGCAATATATCCGACGGTATATTGCTGAGAACTAGACGATTCAAGGGAACTCGATGAAGTTCCTTCGGAGCTCGATAAGGATTCTTTGGAACTCGACGACTGGGGCACAAAAGAACTCGAGGCAACGCTCGAACTGGAGGCCGGGATATCGTACCTTTTATCCCCGCGGATATCCCTGGGCGCAACACCTTCGTCGAGACATGCGGCAAGCATCAAGACGCACAAGGCCAGCAAGAGGAATTTCGCATTCACTCTCATTTTCCCGCCTCCTGCGATTGCATTTCGCTTCGGCAAGGGTACTGTTTCAGCCAAGCGAGAACATTTTCCCTAGAATGTTTTTCGGAACACAATTCCGGATAGACCTTCGGCACGAGGTCTTCGGGATCAAGCGCAAAATTCGAAACGGCCCAATAAGCCACAGAAACTCCAAGGCCAATCATGAGTCCCCCTACACCACTATTGGTCGCCAGAGCCCCAGGCAAGAAGGACAACGTCCCGACCAACAAAGATGGCCAGAAAAGAACCTTGCGTTCCATCTGTTGACAATAATCGAAAGAATCGACGGGCACCCTGTAGGCCGTATTCCCGTAATCCTGCTTGAGCCATACACTCCTGGAACCTTCGTCATAACAGATCCCCTTGGACGTAACCGCAGTCACGGAATCGCTCGGATGTTCCGCAAGCGACATGGTTTTCAAGGAATCCGGAATCTGGAACCACTGACGCTTGATGGTATGCAGCGAATCGATTTTCCCATTTTCATCCCGCAAGCTGTCGGCATATACTGCATCAATTTCCCTCATTTTCTTGGCATTCTTTTTTGCCATCGAACGCATCACGTCGTTTCCGCCGAGTGTTGCCGTGGTGGATGACCAGATATCCAAAGTCAGAGCAAAGCGGTTCCGGTCTTCATCCAAGTCGCGGCCATACCGGAATTCCAGCGAAACCCTGCTGTCGTTCCCAATTTTCTTTGACACATAGAATCCGCCGCCAACTTCCGTGTAAAAGCGGTGCCGCGGAACCGGGATGCCGCAATCAAACGAATAGCAGTCTTCATCGACAAAATAAACTTCGCGGCCGTTCCTAGAAACGTGTTCCGTAAAACCGATTTTCCAGTTGTCGTTCAACGGAATCTGTTCTATCGCCATTCCGCCGCCGGAATAACGCCACAGCGCACCGCGCTCATCGGATTTTATTGCGGGTATGACAATCGCGTTCATGTTGCTCCAAGCCGTAAGCCCCAAATAGGGAGAGACAAAACCCATCTGCATGAACGGAGAAAATGTCTGGTAACCCAGCCCAAATGTAAAATAGCCTCCGCTAATATAGCTGGCAAGGTTCACGTCGCCCCACCACTCGGCATAGCTGTAATGGCTGTAGGAATTGTTCTCGTGTCTGCCATTTTCCAGGTCGCCCGCATAATATGACAATCCGAAACTTCCGACCGCACCATCTTTCGCATAGCTATCCATATAGGCCGCCGCGGGAGGCGGACGCATCACGGAACTGCAACCAGCAAGACATGCAGCAACCAAAAGGAGCAACAACAGGGCCGCCTTATTTTTCAATCCGACCGTCATAAGAGCAGACTCATTGAAAAAGCCCAATAAATAAGCGGGTTATCGTCCGGACGCGTTCCCATTTCGAAAGAGAATATATACCCCTGATGATTTTTGGTGTTAGACTCTTTTAACAACGGGATGTTTGTATAGCCAACAAAATCAATACCATAATAATAAATCCAGTCCTCGACATGGTAGCCATCCTGAAGGGCCGGATCTATACGATTCCCCGTACGGTAGTCGGTACCGGTATAGACGCGGGAACCGGGATTGATAATGTGCATCTGACGGAGTCCTCCATGGAGTCCAACGCCCAGGCCGTGGTTGTTCATGAACACCATGGTTCCGCCGCCGACATTAAGGCTACCCGTAAGCAAACTCTCATGGACATCGGTCGTCATGGCATTATCTTCGTCATAACCAAAATAACATCCGTATGACAGATCGTACGTCGCCGCCAGATAAAGGGGGCCCAACCACTGAACCACCATGGGATAAAGACCCACTTTCAAAAGGGCAGAATAATAGGCATTCAAAAACAATCCGCCACCAAGACGATGGCCTGCCCAATGTTCCGCACCCGCGGTATTTTTTGTTCTGGGCCATTTGAAATCGACCAGGTTCATTTCGAAGCGGAAGCTCGACCCATCAACCTTGTCACGCGAGTAATGACTTTGCAAATCCTCGCTAGTGCTAACGATATTCCCCGTTATATTACAGTAATCACAAGATCCAATAGAAGTCGAGAACGAAAAGATGCGCGAACTTCCTGGAGCAATTTGCCTTGCCAAAAGCGCCTGCGGTACAAAACTGGGCGACAGAACAACATAATCGTCCGCCCATGCGGCAAAAGCGCAAAGAAATACAATCAGCAGGCAAATCTTTCGCATAGTTTGTTTAAAAAATATAATTTTTCCCCTATCTTTTTTATATTTAAAACGAAAAGAGACAATAAAAATGGACCAGAAAGAGATTGACCTCACCCGGTATTTCGAGCTGAAAAAACAGCTAGAAGAAGCAAGCCGCCTTTACTACAAGGAAGGCGTCTCCCCTATGAGCGACCAGGATTTCGACTTCGGGCTCAAGGAGATGGAAGCGCTCGAGGCGAAATACCCGGAACTGCGCGGGCAGGGTTCGCTCACGCAGCGGGTTGGAAGCGACTTGACGAACGACTTTGCGAAGGTCGCGCACGCCGTGCCGATGCTGAGCATCGCGAACGTGTACAGCGCCGAAGAGATGGCGGAATTCGTGAAAGCAGCAGAGGACGGAATTTCAGCCCTTGAACCCCAAACCTCAAACCCCAAAGCGACCGAAGGTCGCGACCTCGCACCTCACACTTGGATCTGCGAGCGGAAAATCGACGGCGTTTCGCTCTCCATCGTGTACGAGAATGGACGTTTGAAGCAGGCGGCCACCCGCGGCGACGGCGCCCAGGGCGACGACGTGACTTTAAATGCGCTTACGATTGCGGACATTCCCGAATACTTTGACGCGAAGAA
Source organism: Fibrobacter sp. UBA2449 (assembly GCF_002342555.1). Classification (NCBI taxonomy): domain Bacteria; kingdom Pseudomonadati; phylum Fibrobacterota; class Fibrobacteria; order Fibrobacterales; family Fibrobacteraceae; genus Fibrobacter; species Fibrobacter sp. UBA2449. The sequence goes on along the minus strand of NZ_DDQF01000020.1, from coordinate 167,035 downwards.
GCTGAAGATTGACCCGAGCGAAATCCCGCAGGGCACATTCGAGGTACGCGGCGAAGTCTACATGGAGCGCGAAGCTTTCGAACGCCTGAACGAGCAGTTTATCTTGGAAGGCAAGAAGATTTTCCAGAACCCGCGCAATACGGTTTCGGGCTCGCTCAAGCTCAAGAGTGTCGCCGAATGCAAGACGCGCCCGATGCGCTTCTTTGCCTACCACATTCCGCAGAGCAACAACAAGACCCACGAAGAAAACCTGCTGCAGCTCAAGCGCCTCGGATTCCACACCAACGACTACTGGACTGCCGACACCACCGATGAAATCATGAAGATTTCGGAGCAGATTGGAGCGAGCCGCGACAGCCTCCCCTTCGAAATCGACGGCATGGTCGTAAAGCTGAACGACCTTGCCATGCAGCGTGCCCTCGGTACCACAAGCAAGAGCCCGCGCTGGGCCATCGCCTACAAGTTCAAGGCCGAGCGCGCTTACACACCGCTCCTCTCCGTAGAATTCCAGGTGGGCCGCACCGGGGCCGTGACGCCGGTCGCGAACCTTGCCCCCGTGCGCCTCGCGGGCACCACCGTCAAACGCGCCACCCTCCACAACTTTGACGAAGTCTCACGCCTGGACCTGCATTACGGCGACACCGTCGGCGTCGAGAAGGGCGGCGAAATCATCCCAAAAATCACCGACGTCAAGAAGGAACTCCGCCCTATCGGAGCCGAACCCGTAAAGGCACCCGAAAAATGCCCGGTTTGCGGAGAACCGCTCACCCACATCGACGACGAAGTGATTTTGCGCTGCGAAAACATGCACTGTGCAGCGCAGGTGCAATGCCTGTTCGAACATTTCGTGAGCCGCGAGGCCATGAACATCGAAAACCTCGGCCCCGCCCTCATCGCAAGCCTGATTGCCACGGGCAAAATCAAGCGCATTCCGGACCTGTACCGCCTCACGCTCGAAGACCTTGAATCGCAGGAACGCATGGCCAAGAAGAGTGCGAAGAATGTCTACGACGCCATCGCAGCCTCCAAGGAGCGTAGCCTCGAAAACCTGTTGCACGGCCTCGGCATCCGCTTCGTGGGCCGCACCAGCGCCAGGAATCTCGCCAAGCACTTCCGCACGCTCGATAAAATCCGCGCCGCCACCGTCGAAGACCTGCAAAACGTAACGGACGTGGGCGAACGCATCGGGAAATCCGTCTACGACTTCTTCCACACCGAACGCTACCGCAACGAGGTCGAAGAACTCATTGCGCTCGGCTGTCCCACCGAATTCAAGGGCATCGTGAAGACGCTGTTCCAGGGGCAGACAGCTGTCATCACCGGAACGCTCCCGAGCATGGACCGCGATGAGGCCCGCAAGCTAATCGAAGAGAACGGTGGCAAGGTATCGGGTTCCGTAAGCAAGAAGACGAGCTGGGTCCTCGCGGGCGAAGCCGCCGGATCTAAGCTCACCAAGGCGAATGAACTCGGGATTCCCGTACACGACGAGGCGTGGCTCCTCGCACAAATCGCGAACAGCGATAGCGGCGATAGCGGCGATAGCGGCGAACCCCCCGATTCCGCCAATGTCGAAAAAGATGGTAGCAAAAAAACCGCCGCCGACGCCAACGGTCAATTAAGTTTATTCTAAGCCCGATTCGCTATTTCATCAAGGCTTGTTAGGCTCCGGCGACATCATCTGCAACAGAGAATCATTCACGGCTTCTCTAGGTGTATCCTGGACGCAGCGCAGGGAAAACGACGTGCTTTCAAAATCTTCCGCACGCATCAGCTCATCCTTGCTGTTGATGAGATTCCAGTAGGCAGCGCCTACGTCCCCACCGCCGGACGCTTCCCAGAAATAGGCGCTGGAGCCGAGTTCCATGAATTCGCCGTCGCTGTAGCGCGCCCCCGCAGGAATCGCGTTAAAGCCAGAAACTTCTGTAATGGGCGCACCGCCACGGACCCAGCCTTCGCGCATCTTCATCGCGGAAGCGACACTCCCCTTCCCAATCTGAGCGATACTGGAGACAAGTTCGTCCCATTCCTTCTGCGAAGGCACATGCCAGCCAACCGGGCAAATTCCCTGATGTTCTTCCAGGATTGCGCCCTCGACCGGATTAACAATAAAGTCGGCAGGAAGTCTCATCGCCACATGCCACGGATAAAGCCTACCGTAGCTACGGCACCGAATATCCTTGTCCTCGTAGCAGAAGCTTCCGGGAGCGGCAAAGCGCAGGTTTTCGGCCATCCACCTCTTGTTCCCGATGAGAACCGTCTTGTAGTGGTTTTCGTCGCGGGAATCGTAAATCGCCGTGCTGTCGTAAATTTCATCGATACCGGGCGGATCCATCACGCAGCGCACCGGGAAGGCAGCTGCCTTTCCTGAACTGTCGCGCAACAGGTCGTCGCCATCATAGCGTAGCGACCAGAAGAAGGCCGACACGGAATCCTTCTCGGCCGTACTCCAGAATCCGGTTGCAGAATCCCTTCCGGTAAACGCAGAGACAGCGGGCAAGAAACCGGACGGCAACGCGTTGAAACCGAACCCGTTTTCACCGGGCATCGAATTTTCCGTTTCCGGCCACACACCGCGCGCCTTGAGGTTTGTTCCCACGGCCACCGCGTCATCTATGTCCTGAATATACGCATTCAGGCGCTCAAAATCATAGATGCTCGGCACATGCCAGCCGACAGGGCACACGCCTCGATGAACGCGCTTGACAGAATCGCGAGCAGTCAATTCCGAGTAGTCGTTCGGGAGTTTCATCGCCGCAGCCCAGGTGTAGAGCCTGCCGTACTTCGCACAGTTCGCCGAATCGCCTCCATAGCAGAAGCTTCCCGGAACATCCACATCCAGATTCTTGGCCATCCACACCTGGTCACCGATATGTATCGCGTAAATTTCCCTGTTCTGCACCTTCATGACCTCGGGTTGCACGACAACCGGAGGCGGAGGCGGCTCCTTGATCTTGTAGAGTTTGTCTTCGACGCAGCGGACGGAAACAGCGTTGTCCTTGGTATCGAGAACCTTGTCGAATGACTTGGAGTCGTATGTCAAGCGCCAAAAATAAGCTCCGCCCGCATCGTACTCGGTTGCCGCCCAGAACTGGGCCGACGCCCCCTTGTCCATGAACTCGCCGATGAAATACTTTTCGCCGGCAGGCAGGGCATTGAAGCCAAACTCGTCGCTTCCGAAAGGCAGGCGCAATTCCCGGTCCCAGCCATCCTTGGACTTGAGGCTGATGCCCACACCGTCGCTCTTTCCCGTCTTGCCCACAAAATACTTCATCTTCTTCCATTCCTTGTTGGTCGGGACATGCCAACCCGCGGGGCAAACGTCGTGCACGCGCTTTTTAAGCTTGGTAATGGATGTGGAATTGTAATAATCGACAAGCCTCATCGCCGCCGCCCATGTATAAAGGCGGCCATATTCCACACAATTCACTTCCTGCTTGTTGTAGCATTCGGTTCCCTTGAGCTTGAAGCGCAAATTCTCGGCCATCCAGCGCTGTTCGCCTATCTGCACCGTCTTGTAGACCTGCTTGTCTCGCGAGTCCACCAGGTCCGGCATCGGTTCAACCGCAAAAAGCACAGTCGACATCAAGAGCACAAAAATTATCACTTTCTTCTTCATGCAAATAAAATAACTTAATAAAGCACCATTTTCACAAAAAAAATAAAGAACTCACCGAAATGAGTTCTTTAGTACCCCCAAGCGGACTCGAACCGCTGTTGCGGGAATGAGAATCCCGAGTCCTGGGCCACTAGACGATAGGGGCAAGTGTGCCGAGCGGCACAAGTATAGAAAAAATCTACACCCGCGTCAACAGGTTTGAACCTGCCGACGCAATTTTTTTATTCCTTGTAGAAGAGGTCCAGGTTGCTCTCTACAGGCGTTCCCTTTTCGAGATTGCCGACAAACTCGTTGAACACGGTCATGCCGACGAAACGGCTGCTGTTTTCAACTTCGTCCTTGACGGCCGTTTCGACAGCGGAGGCTTCCGGTTCGATCTTGTTGTTCACGCGGACCATGACAGCACCGAGTTCCGTTTCGATGACCGGGCCCCATTCGCCAACCTTCTGGCCATTGAGCACCTTGTAGAGGTTCGTGCTCGCATAACCGAATCCGGGAACGAAACCTTCAGCAGAAGACTTCTGGTTCTGGAGGCTAACCTTCTCGATCTTTGTAGAATCGGCAGCGCCCTTCCATTCCTTCACCTTGGCGGCGACGGAGTTGAGATAGGCGGCAGCGGCAGCGGCAGACTTCTTGGCCTTCAGGTTGTTCTTGATAGCATCGAAATGCATATCCAGGTCGCGGGCACCAGCCTTGAGTTCCTTAGCCTTCACAGCCAAAGCGACATACTTGCTGTTCTTGAGAACCGGAGAAGCGATTCCGCTTTCGTCCGGGAGGTTTTCGTTGGGCCAAGCATACGAGACAAGGCCCCTCAGGTATCCGACAGCGGAAATGCTTCCGTTGTGGCCAATCCATTCAGATTCCTTGACTTCAAGTCCGCGTTCCTTGGCGGCAGCGGCAAAATCCTTTCCGGCATCGACTTCGGTCTTAATCCCCGTCAGGATGCGTTCGAGACTGTCAATCGTTTCGGAGGATGCGTTCACGACAAGCAGGATGTGGCCGACCTTGGCCGTCACGGCACCGGTAGAATCCGTCGTCTTGCCGAAGCTCTTGATGATATGGTAGCCATACTGGGAACGAACCGGTTCGGAAATGGCACCGGAATCAAGGGCGAGAGCGGCCTTCTCGAATTCAGGCACGAAAAGACCCTTGCCTGCGGGCTGTTCCAGGATGCCGCCGTTGGCAGCGCTGCCCGGGTCCTCGGAAGAGATGCGGGCCATTTCTTCGAAATCAGCCGTCGAGGACGTGTCGGCAAGCTGGAAGTAAATCGTCATCGCGTATTCGCGGATGCGTTCCTCGTCGCCGGCAGTCGCCGCAACAGGAAGCACGACGTAATTGAACTTCACTGCATCGTTTTCGACAAAGAAGCTATCCTGGTGAGCGTTGAAGTAGCCCTTCACCATGGCGGTATCGACGACATCGTCGGCAACGGCAAAATCGCTATTGGAAGCGAAAGCGATATCAACATCGAAATCGGTCAGGCGGCGGTTGGCCGACCACTTGGCTTCGAGCGAAGTCGGATGGACGGAAGCCCCGACCAGCACTTGAAGTTGACGCATCGGAACGCTCTTGGTCTTGAGTTCTTCTTCAATCTGGAGCATCGAGCCCCACTTGAAAGCTTCGGGAGTTTCGAGCCAAGCTTCGTAATCTTCCTTGGTGGCCGCGGTATCGACCATGAACTTGGGAAGACTGGCGATGTAGGCCTGGCTGCGCTGCATCAAGTCTTCCTGGGAAGTCGCCTGCTGCTGGATAGCGGCAAGACGGTACTGGGCTTCCTGCACCAAGCGGCTACGGACAGCATTGGAATTGTTCTTGAATTCGGCCTTGAGTTCAACAACCGAGGCTGCCAGTCCGGCTTTTTCAATCTGTTCGTCCTGCAGGATCTGACGGACGAATGAGCGAAGGACGTCGTTACGAAGCTGGGCATACTGTTCGTCATCGAGGTGCTGTTCGCCATTCTGGTTCTGCTGAATCATCTTGATACGGGTATCAAATTCGACAGAAGACACCTTGTGGCCGTTCACTTCCACAATCGGATAGCTCTGCGCCGTCTTGGGGACGCGGTCCATGGCAAGAAGACCGACAGCGATACCCACCGCGAAAATGACGATGACCCATTTAGCTTTTTCATTAATCCACGTTAACATAGATTAGACTCCATAGAAATTTTTGTCGGGGCAAAATATAACAAATAAATGCGATATATAATCAAGAAGGCTCTTTTTTTCTATCGTTGGGACATAAAACCAACCAACGGAGTTTGGTCATGTACGATATTCTAGTCCTCGGGGCCGGCATTTCCGGCCTCTCCGCCGCCATTCACGCGGCAGAAAAAGGCCTCTCGGTCGTTATTTTAACAAAGGGCGCAAAGCCGGATGGTTCATCGAACTACGCACAGGGCGGCATCGCGACCGTCACCGAAAAGACAGACAAGTTCAAGTTCCATATTGACGACACGCTCGAAGCGGGAGCCGGCCTCTGCAAAAAAGAGCCGGTGAACATCCTCACCAAGAGCGGGCCCGCGACCATCAAGCAGCTCGTCAAGTGGGGCGTGCAGTTCACCCCCTCGCCCGCCGACAAGACACAGTTCGACCTGCACCTCGAAGGCGGCCACAGCCACCACCGCATCTTGCATGCGGCGGACCTCACCGGCAAAGAAATCATGCGGGCGCTCCTCGCCGAGCTCCACAAGCACAAGAACATCCATTACATCGAGAACTGCTATATCAAGGACCTCATCTGCAAGGGCGAAGGCAAGAACAAGCGCTGCGTGGGTGCAAAGATTATCCACCAGAAGACGGGCCTTGTCGAAGACCTGCTTGCAAAGGCTTCCATCCTTTCGACCGGCGGTGCTGGCCGTATCTGGCAGTACACCGTGTGCCCGCCCGACAGCTGTGGCGACGGCATGGCGATTGCAGCACGCGCTGGCGCTGCCCTCCAGGATATCGAATTCATGCAGTTCCACCCCACAAGCCTTTACGCCCCGAGCCTCAAGAAGCCCTTCCTGATTTCGGAAGCGGTGCGCGGATTCGGCGGCATCCTCAAGAACTACAAGGGCGAAGAATTCATGAACCAGGTGCACCCGCTCCATTCGCTCGCGCCCCGCGACATCGTGGCCCGCGCCATCCACAGCGAAATGCAGCGGCTCGGCAAGCCCAACATGTTTATCGACCTCTCCGGCCGCACCCCGAAGGATATCAAGAGCCACTTCCCGAACATCTACGCGAAGTGCCTCGATGCAGGAATCGACATCACGAAGGAGTGGATTCCCGTGGTGCCCGCCGCACATTACATGTGCGGAGGCGTACTGGTCGATACTTGGTCGAGGACCGAGATCAAGGGCCTGTACGCCTGCGGCGAAGTCGCCGCGACGGGCGTCCACGGCGCAAACCGCCTCGCCTCAAATTCGCTTCTCGAAAGCGTCGTCTTTGCCATCCGCGCCGTCGACAACATCCTCGAAAGCGGACTTCTCAATGCGAAGATCGACGTGAAAAAATCCAACAAGAAAGAGCACGTCACCTTCACGAAGGGCGCCTACTGGCACAAGCGCAAAAAAATCCTCCAGGATACAATGTGGACACACTGCGGAATCGTCCGCACCGTCGCAGGACTCAACCAGGGACTCAAAATTATCGAAGGGCTTGAAAAGGACGTGGACGCCGCCGTCAAGAACAAGGAGACGGACAACTTCTACTTCATCGAATTCCTGAACGCTCTCCAGGTTTCGAAGATGATCCTGATTGCGGCGCTCCACCGCAAGGAATCTCGCGGACTGCACTACATCCTCGATTACCCGAATCCCGACCCGAAAACGAAACACCACACGATTTACCTGAACGACAAGAAGTAGGGCAGACAAGATGGCTGTGGCAAAAAAAACAAAGGACGCATTGCCGAAGCGAATCGGAGGCTACACGCCGACGCAGATGCTCGGGCACGGAGCCATGGGAAACGTATGGCTCTGTCACGACGAGTCGCTCGACCGCATGGTCATCGTGAAGCAGATGGTCCCGAAGCTTCTGGACCAGGATTCCTTCATCTACCGCTTCCAGCAGGAGGCGACCATCCTCGCCCACCTCAACCACCCCGCCATCGTCGTTCCTTACGCCCTCTGGAAAGAAGCCGACGGCCAGCTTTCGCTTTCGATGGAATTCGTGATGGGAAAGAACCTGCGCGAAATCCTCGATGTGTGCAAGCGTCCGCCCGTATGGGTCGTGATGGCGATCCTCCACGAGATATTCCTCGCATTGAGCGCCGTGCACCGTGCGGGCATCGTCCACCGCGACCTGAAACCCGCGAACATGATGATTGACCGCGACGGCCGAATCCGCCTGCTCGATTTCGGCGTCGCACACGTCGACAAACGCTACGAAGACGACATGACGCTCACCATGGCAGGCTCGCAAATCGGCACCGGCGCCTACATGAGTCCCGAACAGACCGTCGGAGACGATGCCACGCCCGCTTCTGACCTTTTCAGCATGGGCATCATCGCAAGCGAGATGCTCCTTGGCGAAAACGTATTCCGCGGACAGTCGCTAAACGAGACATTCCAGAATATCCGCAGGATGGTCATTGGCAAAAAGGCTTTTCCGCCGAACACACCAAAGGAACTGGTAAAGCTCATCACGCGTCTTCTTGAAAAGAAGCCCTCCAAGAGGCCTCTTTCGGCAGCCGACGCAGCCGCAGAGCTCAGCCGCATCATGCGAATTTACCCGCGCGACCTTACCCCCTACCTCGCCGACTGGGTCAACTCCACCATGAAGGGCGAAAAAACAACCATCGAGCCAGAAACATATGCAAACAGGTCCAAACTGATTATCGCGATTACCGCACTGTCCTCCATCGCAGTTACAGCAGGCGCATTCTTGCTCATTTCAAGCATCTAAAAGAACTTAAAGGTCACTATGAATTGGATTGACATATTCAGCCTCATTTGCATTCTCGTCTTGACACTCATCGGTGTGTGGCGCGGTTTCCTGAAAGGGTTGTTCCGCGTGCTCGCCTGGGCCACCGCCATCGCCGGCGCATATTTCTCGTACGACCTCCTGGGAAACACCATTGCGTCCAACCTGCAAATCGGCAGTTTCACCGTCAGGATTGTCTGCATCTGCCTCGGGTTCCTCATCCCGTTTCTCACCTTGTTCGTCGTCGGGCATTTCTTCGAAAAAAAAATCAAGGACACCTCGCTCGGAAAAGCAAACCGCATCCTTGGCGGCATCCTGGGTTTATGCAAGGGATGGCTCATCTGTTTCGTATTGCTGACCATCCTCCACATCCTGCCCGTTTCCGGCGACCTGCGCGAGGCTCGCAACGACGCTATCGCCTACAGCCTTTACAAAAGGAACATCGAATTGTTCGGATTCTCGTCCAAGGAAGTTGACCTCGTGGGAATGGCCGAAGAAAGGGCAAAGAAGCTCAGCAACGAATTAACGAACAAAGCCGTCGAAAAGGTCAAGGAATCCTCCGTCCAGGCCGCAGAGCAGGCCAAGGAAGCCGCCGTAAAAGCAATCGAAGAAAAGAAGGATTCCCTAGTCAAGAAGATTGACGCAAAAAAAGACTCCGCCGTTTCCAAGGTCAAGGAAAAGGCGGACAAGTAAGCGGCATGCCTTAATAGGCTAGCCGTTTCGCACAGGCTTCGGCTTCACGCACAATTTCTTCTTCGCCATCCACGTGGCGGCCACGCATTACGAACTTTCCGTTACAGACAACCGAATCGATGCAACTGCTGTCGGCAGCGTACACCCAGTTACTTACCAGGTTGTGGCCGGGCACCATCCGCTCGTTCTTCAGGTCGACCAGCAGGCAATCCGCGAGGTAGCCTTCCTTGATTTCGCCGGCATCCATTAGCCCGTAGGCGCGCGCAGAGTTCACCGTCGCCATTCTAAGCGCGTCGTGCGCAGGCAAAGTTTCCGCGCCACCCTGCACCTTCGCAAGCAACGCCGCAAGCTTCATCTCCTCGTGCATGTCGAGGTTGTTGTTCGAAGAATCGCCGTCCGTACCGAGGGCGACATTTGCACCGGCACGCAACAGGCGGTCAATCGGCGGGATACCGCTTGCAAGTTTCAAGTTCGAATTCGGGTTCAATACCGCCGTCGCGCCCGAATCCACGAAAGCCTTCATGTCGTCATCCGAGAGATGAACGCAATGCGCCGCAGCGAGGTTCGAACCGAGCATTCCCGCACGTTCCAACAGGCGGACCGGACTGCACCCGTACTGTCTTTCGCAATCTTCCAGTTCCTTTTTCGTTTCGGAGAGGTGCGTATGGACTATGAAATTTTCGGAACGGGCAAAGTCGGCACAGCGCTTCAGCAGCGTCTCGCCCACCGTATAAACGGAATGCGGAGCAACCGTAAGGCTTATGCGATCCGATTCACCCGTATGGGCAGCCAAGAACTTAAAATTGCCCTCTATCTGTTCTGCCGTCATGAGCGATTCCGCAAACGTCACGCCCACCGCCGCGCGTATGCCCATCTCCCCGACAACCTTGATGGTACGTTCGCGATGCCAGTACATGTCGGCAAAGAAAACCGTACCCGACTTAATCATCTCGAGAAGGGCAAGTCGACAAGCCACGTCGATATCGTCACCCGTAAGTTTGGCCTCGAACGGCCAGATGTATTCCTGCAGCCACTTCTGGAGCGGCATATCGTCGGCATACCCGCGCAAAAGGGTCATGGCCGCATGCGTGTGCCCGTTGTAAAACGCCGGGAGCACGGCAAAATGCGAGCAATCGACAATTTCGGCCCCATCGGCATCTGCCGGAGCAGCCGCATCCGCTATTTTCAGGAACCGCCCGTCCCCTATAACAATGTCCTTTCGCGACGTTTTATCGCATTCCGTCTCGACCAGGGCCGATTTCAAAAGTATTTTTTTCAATTTAAAGCCTATTTTTATATACCATGCTATTCTATATCGCAAAATAAAATATATAATAATCCTATGAACTACGACGAACTCGAAACACTACCCATTTCCAGAAATACCTTCTACAATCTGGATATCTTCAAGAACGTGCAGTTCGAAAAACTGGCGGGCTTTCTCCTTTCCTGCTCGACTGAAATTGTCGAACCGGGAACCAAGCTCATCTACCCGGAACTCGAGAATCAACGCCTGATTATCCTCCTGGAAGGCCTTCTCGAAGTCAAGCTCGAATCCCAGGGCGGAGAATTCACCGACACCATCAAACCCGGACACTGCGCCGGGGAAATGTCCATCTTCGACGACATCAAGCCTAGCGCAACCGTAAGCGCCAAGGAAAAAAGCAAGCTCCTTATCATCCCGGCAGACGTGGCAACGGTCATGGTCCACGCATCACACCAACTTTGCCTGAACTTCCTGCATATCCTGAGCCAGAGGCTCCGCAACAACAACAAGGTCGTCTGCGAGGAACAGTACCACATCCGCTGCATGGAAGAATTCGCGAAGATCGACCCCATGACCGGGCTCCACAACCGCCGCTGGCTCGAAGAGATGTACACGCGCGAAATCAACCGCAGCAACATTGGCAACTTCTCGCTCACCGCGTTCATGATCGATGTCGACCACTTCAAGAACGTGAACGACACCTACGGCCACCTCGCCGGTGACCAGGTGCTTATCTCTGTAGCAAGGACCCTAGTGCACAGCCTCCGCCCCTCCGACATGCCCGTGCGCTACGGCGGCGAAGAATTTACCGTATTCCTCCCCGGAACCACGACCAAAAACGCGAAGGTTATCGCCGAACGCATCCGCAGCAACATGGAAAACATGAGCGTGGTGCTCCCCGACGGAAACGTCATCCCTGTTACGGTGAGCATCGGCTTTGCCGAACGCGTTGACGGGGACACCGTCGCAAGCCTCATCGAACGCGCCGACCAGGCCGTCTACCAGGCAAAAGAAAACGGAAGGAACCGCGTCTGTCAGAATCTCGGCGGCGGCAAGTTCAATTTACTGTAATCGAAAAAAGAGCCGCCAAAGCTTCAGTTCATTGAATGTCATCCCCGCGCAAGCGGGCGGACAGCACTTGGCAACTTGTTGCTTAGTGCGCGTGGCCACCAAGGCGGAGATCTTTATTTGTTTTCAAGGAGTTTCTGTACCGATTGCGCATACGCCTGCAAGCTCGGGTCACGCGCGCCCATCAGCAAGATGGTATCGCCGGGCTGGGCGCATTCCACCATCTTTTTCGCGCACTCGTCGCGGTTCTCGATGTAGATTGCTTCGCAGCCCTTCAGCAACAGGTCGTCTGCAAGGTCGCCCGCACTTATATCGCGCGTGACGGTACCGCCCGCATAGTAGATTTCGCTGAAGAACATCATGTCGTTGTCGCGGTCGAAGTCAAAATCCTTCGGGCGGAGCGTCTTCGCGATAAATTCCACGAGGTCATGCCGCAAGAAGCGCGTGGGCCCAAAGCCATGCGGCTGGAACCAGGCAATCACGCGGCCCTCGGTAAAGTCCTGCGCACTCCTGATGCTTGCCGCAATCTTTGCCGGGTTATGCGCGAAGTCATCCACGAGGGTAACGCCATTGAACGTTCCCAATATCTGGTGGCGGCGGAACACGCCCGGGAAAGTTGCCAGCGCATCGGCACACGTATGGAGCGACACTCCGGCGCGAAGCGCGGCGGCGGTCGCCGCAAGCGCATTTTCCATGTTGTGCTTGCCCGGGAGCGGTACCTCGAAATTCACGAGTTCCGCCTTGTGGCGCACGCGGAACTTGATATGCGTACCCGCGGTCTTGAAGTCCGTGCCCTGCACGCCCACGTAGTTCTCGAACCCGAAATCGAATTCGCGGCCCGCGCTGAACTTCTTTGCCAGCGGGTGCGCATCGTTCACAATCAAAATCTTTCCATTGTCCAGAATATTGTGGCTGAACTTGAGGAAGATTTCCTGCAGTTCATCCATTTCCTTGTGGTCCTTGTCCACATTCAAAATCAAGCCGATTTCCGGCTCATAGCGCACGAGCGTTCCATCGCTCTCGTCAGCTTCCACCACAAGCCATTCGCCCTTGCCACTGACGGCATTGCCAATCTTCCCCTGCGCCTGCAGGTTCACGAGACCAGCGCCCGTCATCACGGAAGGCTGCAATCCGGCGTATTCCAGGATGTGGTAAATCATCGCGGTCACGGTGCTTTTACCGCTCGTCCCGCTCACCGCAATCGTGCGGGCTTCCTTCGAAATCTTCGCGAGCATTTCACTACGGTGCATAACAGGAACGCCGAGTTCCTTCGCGCGCTTCAAGTCGGGGTTCGTATCCTCGATGGCGGTACTCACCACCACGGCAGAGAGGCCCGCGACAATGCCCGAGCCATCCTGCGCAAAGCACTTGATTCCGCAATCTTCGAGCTGACCCATCACGAGCGGCTTTTCGCACTTGCCCGCAAGGAATTCACCGAACTGACGGTCGGACCCGCTCACCGCGACTCCCTTGCCCGCCAAGTACTGCGCGATGGCACTCATGCCCACGCCCGCAACACCGATAAAGAAATATGAATCAGTCATCGTCCAAGACCTTAAAAACTAAAGCAAATCCGGGTCAATCGTGGGTTCGTAACCGGGTTCCACGAAGTCCTCGGCAGAAATCCCTTTACGACGCGCGGACTTCATCTGCCTGATGAGTTTGCGTTCAGCCGCTTTCGCCCTGCGGTGCGCGGCCGTGGCAGCCTTCTCTGCGTGACGCTGGGCGCGGGTTTTACGCTCCTTCAGTTCCGGGAAGACGCATTCATCGAACTTGTCGAGCGATTCCTCATCGAGTTCGTCATCGAAACCTTCGTCAAAGCGGATGTCCGCATCAAACTCATGGAATCCTTCTTCCTCGTCGAACACGGGCGCATCTGCCGGGCATTCCTTTTTCAGGAGTTTCAGCACCTTCGCGAAAGGTTCTTCCATCGGAACCTTAAACTTCATCTTCTTGCCCGTGCGCGGGTGGATGAGTTCAATCTTCACCGCCTGCAGGAGCTGCGCCGGAGCTATTTCCAACATTTTCTCCGCGATTTCCTTCATCAGGGGCGGCACACGATTCAAGCTTTCCTCGCGGCCGTCATACAGCGGGTCGCCCACCACCGGGTGGCCCGTATAGCGGGTATGCACGCGAATCTGGTGCGTGCGGCCCGATTCGAGCTGCAGTTCGAGCAAAGTAGCAATCGCAAAGAACTGCTTTGCAACAAAATGCGTACGGCTTTCCTTGCCACCCTTCACCACAGCCATCTTCAGGCGATTTTTCGGGTTGCGACCGATAGGGGCATCAATGCAGCCTTCCAAATCGCGCGGGCAGCCCCACACAAGCGCATTGTAGGTGCGGTGCAGCGTGCGGGTTTCGAGCTGGTGCGCCAAATGCCTGTGGGCGGCGTCGTTTTTAGCCACCACCATGAGGCCCGGCGTATCCTTGTCCAGGCGGTGCACGATACCTGGACGAAGCGGGCCGTTGACTGCCGAAAGATTGTCCTTGAAATGATGCAGGAGCCCTGCGGCAAGCGTTCCCTTGCTCACACCGCTCCCCGGATGCACCACCAGGTTGCGCGGCTTGTTCAGCACGACAATGTCCTCGTCCTCGTACACGATGTCTAGCGGGATATCCTCGGGTTCGAGCGTACTCGAAGGCTTCTCGATAAGTTTTTCCACGACGACGACCATGCCGGTCTCCACGCGGAAATTCTTGGAAGCCGGAGCACCGCCGACTTTCACCTCCCCCGCGGCAATCAACTTCTGCACGTCGGTACGGGAAACGTTCTCCATGACGCCGACAAGGAACTTGTCGATACGTTCTCCGGAATGTTTTTCTTGTACGAGGTAGTTCATGCCTAATCCTTCGGCTCGGTTGCATCAGACTCCTGCGATTCCTGGTTAGCTTCGGGCGCCTTGGAATCGGCAAGTTTCTGTTTCTCTATTTCCTTTTCTTCCTTGATCTGCTTATGCAGTTTCTTCAAAACAACAGGCGACAGAATCACGATGGCAACACCTACCGTAACGAAGGAATCCGCGACGTTGAACGTCGGGAAACGTGTCATGATAAAGTCGGGCAAGTCGCAATCGATAAAATCGACAACCATGCCGAGGCGCATGCGGTCGATGAAGTTTCCGACGGCTCCGCCGAGAATCATCACCACGCCCAAGCGACTCATCCAGTCGCGCTTGTCGATGGACTTGTAAAACCATAAAAGTACAACAGTCGCGACAACCGAAATCAGCAAGAAGAACAGCCAAGGAGGCAAGAACGGCATCAGGTCCTGCGGGCGGCTGCTGAATGCGGCACCCTTGTTAAAGACCAGCTGGAAGCGCACGAATTCGCCAATCACGTTGATGATGTCGTGGTTCGGTGCGCCCGTCTCGTTCGTAAAGCGAGCGAGAGTCCAGAGTTTTGTCAACTGGTCGGCAACAATGCTAAAAACGATTACACCAATATGGAACGGCCACTTGTTATAGAACTTCATCAATACACCGGGCGACTAGACGCCCGCCTCCTTCTTCAAGTTGCTGTAGGATTTTTCAATCCACCCGTCCGAATAAAAATGCGTCGAAGTAGACTTGATAATCTTCTTCACCGTATCTCGCGAAATCTTCATCTTCTTGTCAGAAACGAAAAGCCCCGAGCCGTCACCAATGAGCTTCATGTTTTCGGCAGCCATGAACAGCGGCCAAAGGCAGAAGAGCCTCGTGCGCATCTTCAAGTTCGGCACAAGTTTCGTATAGGCAATCGCATCGTCCAGATGCTTCCACGCCTTCTTGACAAGTTCGCCCATCACGGCAGCGCGGCGTGCATCAAAATCGGCCCTCACTTCCTCAGAAACACCGGCCGGAGCAACAAACATCTCGTATGAATGCGCAAAGCCATGACGGCGGCAGATTTCTTCGGGAACAAAGCACACGCGACGTGCAGAATCCTCCACGCAGTCCTTCACGATGTTTGCGACCTGGAGCGCAAGCCCGAAGCTCACATCGAGCTTTTGCATTCGAGCCTTGCGGGCGTCTCCAATCAGGCACGTATCCGCAGCGAACAAGTTCGTGAGCAGCTTTCCGACGATACCCGCCACATAGTAGCAGTATTCGTCCAGATCGGCGACGCTTTCGAGCGTAAACCATCCCGAGCTCAGCGCCGCCTCCTGACGCAAGGCAAACTTCGCCATGCCGCGGCACATCTCGATAGTGACATCGCGGACCGGAGCCGCATAGACCTCCGGCAATTCCTTCAACAGAGGCACCACCACATGCGTATGCAGACAGAGGTTCATGTAGGGGTGTTCGGACTTGCGCCAGCTTTCGGGGAGCGCCGCCTCGAATGCGATAACAGCCTCCTCCTTCAAGTCGGGAGTGCGGAAAATGTCGGCAAACAGCCCGAGCAATTCTTCCTTCTCGGATGCGTTCATGTCGGGGTCGTCTTCCACCGTATCGGCAATGCGGAGGTAAAGGTAGGCAAGCAGGATGCTCTTGTGGAGTTTTCCCTTCAACACGTTGATGTTGAGCGCAAACGTCCTCGATACGAGAAGCAAAATTTCCTCGGCATATTGCCAGGCCTTTTTCCCGTCCAAAACTTCCTCGCCCATTCCGAGCGTGTCCAAAATATTCTTAGACATAGGTGGTCTCCGCATATACGTCGGGCGGAATCTTTTTGGTTTTCGCCATGGCGTTCACATATTTCCAAAGACGTCCGTGCGCTTCCGCATTCTTGAGCTTCTTGGTAAAGCTCCAGATGGTACGGTTGTGGACATCGGCCTCGCTGCGGAAATTGCCCTTGATTTCGGTCTCGTAGCGCACCTTGCGGTATTCAAGGAAATATGCAGACTGGAAAAGCTCCCCCGTCCGGCGTTTTGCCATGCCGCAAAGGACTAAGCCCAAGAGCAAAAACAGGGGGACGGAAGCAAAGCCGTAGAACCACGGCAAATCGCCCAGTTTCACCAGTCCCCATGCGACCGGAAGGACAGACGCTAGCGCAGCAAGCAATGTCCACACGACATCCAAGACAAACCAATAGCCCTTCCATTCGGGCACGAACGCCCACTTGTGACCCTTTTTCATCTGCTTTTTGAGATAAGTCGGGTAGGAAACTCGATAAAACCAGAAATAAAGCCCGACCCAAAAAAGAAGCGGGGACCAAAACCAATAATCCATACTTTCAAGAATTTGCATACGAGAGTAAATTTAAAAAATTAAACCGACAGTCAAAAACGACAATCTAGCAGCTAACCGCCAGTTCCGAAATGGCGAGAGCGGGGACCTTGATTCCGGAGAAACGGTCATAATACTCGTTCCCGACTCCAACGACATTCTGGATAATGTCGAAGAAGTTCCCGGAAAGCGTCACCCCATCAACCGGGTGCTGAACGACGCCATTTTCGCACCAGAACCCGTGCGCCCCGATGCTGAGCTCGCCGGAAACGGCGCTGCAGCCGGATCCACCTTCGAGACGCACGACCAGAAGGCACTTCGGGAACATCTTGAGGAGTTCCGCCGTCGAGGCCTCACCCGCAGGGACAAACATGTTCCAAAAAGTCGTGCCCATCTTGGAACCAAAACCGCGCGCAGCGTTCCCGCTCGAAGACCGACCCGCCTTGGCTGCGGTTTCAAGATTGTAGAGGGCCTCGTTAAAAATACCGTTCTTCACGACTTCCACACGGCGCGTGAGCGAGCCTTCGGAATCGAAGTAGACCTTGTTGCAGAAGTTTTCGGAATTCGGATCGCTCCACAGAGAAAACTTGTCCGAAGCAATTTTCAAGCCTTCCTTGTCCGCAAGGCGCGAAGTTCCCTTCTGCATGGATTCCGCAATAAACGGAGACGCATACATGTTCATAAAGCGTCCCGCAATACGTTCCGAGAACACTACCGGAATCTTGCCGCCTTCTATCTTTTTTGCCCCGAAAAGTTCCGTTGCATACGTCGCAGCCCTGTCGGCGATTTCCTTCATCGAGATTTCGTTCCAGTCGCGGCTGCTCTTTACGAAATTGCCAAGTTTGCTTATGCCGTCGCGTATGGCTACGGCCCCCGCCCCGACCGAAACCGAATTATCCCTGTCGGTGTAGAAAAGCCCGTTGCTGTTCGCCACTATCGAGATTTCGCGGTTCAAGTCCGCCCCCAGATAAGGGATGTTCACGATTTCCTTGGAACGTGCAAATGTTTCCTTTTCCAGCTCAATGCAAAAATCCTTGAGCTCTGCAAGCGAAAGCTTTTCGAGCGCAGGATTGTAGTTTGGGTTTCCTTCCGGAATCTTGGCGGGCGAAGGAAGCTTGATATTCACGGGCTCGGTCCATTGCGTATGGCATACGGCATCCCTGATGGTCTGCGCAATTGCCTCTTTCGTGAGGCGTTCGGTATGCGCGTAGCCGGGGCGACCATCCTTAATCACGCGGAGGCCAAGCCCTACGGAATCGGAAATTTCGGTATTCTGCACCTGCCCCTGGAAAACGGACAAGCCTTCGGAATGCGAATTCGAAGCGATAATGTCAAACTGTTCCGCCTCGCCCATCGCGAGATCGCACATACAAGAAACGGCATCGGTAATATTCATTATGCATTCCTCTTTGCTTTAGACGCAAGCATGCGCCAGTAGGCCGCAGGGCTACCCGTCACGGATTCGAGCGATTCGGCAAGTTCGCGGGTGATTTCCACCGTTCCCGCAATCAAGCCTTCAAGCGTTTCCATCGGCACCCCGATGCGGCGCGCGAATTCGGCCTTGTCCATCTTGAGCCACTCGATACCTTCCAGAATAGCCTGCCCCGGAGTGGGGGTTCCATGCCTTGCCATAAAGACCTCTATAATTCCACGTCTTTCCAACCTTCCGCACCGAAGCGGAGGTCGCGTTCCACGAATTCCCAAATTAACAATTTCTTGCCCTTGAGTACGCCGGCCTTGCGGGCAAGTTTCTCGCGCACCAAGGTCGAAGCGCCGCCATCACTCACAATGCTCGCTACCGGGCGGTTCATATTCTTCGCAAAGTGCGCAATCCATCCGGCGTTCACCGGCGAATCGGTCTGGTAAATGCGGCTGAAACTGTCTCCGAGAATCAAAATCTTTGCCTTGCGGAAATCGTCCTTGAAGGGGATATGTGAAGAATCGGAAACCACATGCCCGATTACCTTCTGCACTTTGAACACGCCGAACTTGTTGAGTCCGCTCATCTCGCCGATATCGCCCATGCGGTCGGCAACGGAATCAGATGCGACGTATTCCATAGACGGTTCGCCAATATCTACGATGCCCGCGTCCGCCATCTCGCTCACCTTGCCCGCAATCACGCCTGCCGCAAGTTCAGCTCCGCGCGGAGTCCAGTGCGTGTCGTCGTTCAGGTAGAGCGGTCCAAATTTAGCATCGTCAGCCTTCGCGGCAAGGAGCGGCGTGTACAAATCCACCGTATGGAGCCCGAGCCGTGCGAGCGAATCGAGAATCGCCTTGCCGTGGCCTGTGCTGTTAAAGCCTGCGACCGGGGATGCGCCGGTCAGCCTTTCGGGATAGATGCTCGGCTTGCCCGGAGTAATCACCACCAGGAGTTCCACGCCCTTCGCCTTCAGCTGGTCGCGGAATTTTTCAATCGCTGCAATCGGGTTATCCAGTTTTGCACTGCGCACATCCAGCGGGGACGGCTGCACCAGGAATTCCACGTCCTGCCGGTAGAATAGCCAGCGGTCTTCCCCCGCACCGAGAACCACCTTCTCGCCCGGATCGTTAAAGATATTCCACACCGCGAGCTGGTAACGCGGGCGCACCGCAAGCACCAGCGCATTCTCGTCTTCAACCTTCTTCTCGAAAGCCCGCAGGTAGCGGCTCGTCCATACGCCGTAATGCTTGACACCCGAAATTGCCCGCACAACCGAGAAATGCCCGAACTCGCCCACCACCGCCTTGAGAGTCGAATCGACGACCTTGAAACTTTCGGGCTCATCCTCGAGGCTTGCCAGCAGCGTGTCCGCCTGCTTGAGCAACTTGTAGCCCGCCTCCGCGGTATCGAGCGACGCATACGCGTTGACGGTCAGCGCGACCGCCTCCAAGTCCGAAAGCGCACCGATGACCGGTTCCAAAGCGTCCGCGGTTTCCGAACCAGCAGCAATGGATTCACGGGCGGTCCTCCAGGTGCTATCGAGCCTTGCCGAAAGCATCTCCATGCGCGACTCGCGCACGAACGGCGTATAAAGAACATCTTTGAAAATATCGAGAGAAACAAACCGTTTATCGCCACGCAAATCCGCAACGGTCTGCACCGTAAACGGCAGCAGCAACAACAAAGCAAATAGAACTACGATAACGAGATAAACTTTCTTCACGATGTAAAGTTAGAAAAAAAATTTGCGAGATCCCCACCATGGTGGCCACGCGCACTAAAGAGCATAGCTCTAAGTGCTGTCCGCCCGCCTTCTCCCCAAAGAGGATAACTCTACTATGGCAACAAGTTGCCAAGTATCGTATAGCGGGGATGACAACAAAAACGCTGGTGGAATCAACCACCAGCGTAATACCCGGTCCGCGACTCGAACGCGGAGCTCATCCTTAGGAGGGACGCGTTTTATCCTGTTAAACTAACCAGGCATGCAACCTTAGAACCATGCGGTTCTTCAAGTTCGCGACAAATATAACTAAAAGAGCCAGATTTGTCATCGGGGCGAAAGTTCGCCTAGTACGCGTGGTCGCAGTCGACGTTCTCCTTGCCCTTGATTCCGTTCGCACATTCGATAAGGCCCTGGAGTTCGCCGTTGCGGAACGTGCCCCAGCTCTTTTTGTCCTGTTTCTCAGTCAAGCAAACCTTGTTGGTCGTTTCGGGGTCGATTCCCTCAACCCCGTTTACCGGAATCCATTCATAGCAAGTTTCCTTGACGGTAAAGGTCATGTACTTGCCATCGAGTTTACCGTCGCGGTAGTTGCCGAAGGAGTATCCGAGGTCGTTCGGGCCATTGAGCTTGCCCTTCTTGTAATCGATGGTCACCTTGTCCTTGGGCTTGTTCTTCTCGCGCTCTTCCTTCATCTTGTTGAAGGCTTCCATGGCCTCTTCCTTGTCTTTCTTCTTCTTGATCTTGGAAATGCGCTTCAGTTCCTTCTTGTCGGCAGCTTCAATCGCCTTCACGTCTTCGACAAACGGGTAGTGGACCACGACCCTGCCATGAATCGTGTTATCCCAGTAGGGGATTTCGGCCATGAGGAAGCCCTTGTGCGAAAACATGTTGACTACGCCATGTACAGCGCCCTTGCGGTAAGGCACTTCGAGATGGAGGAAGTAATACTTTTCAAGCTTCTTATGGAGTTTCTTGTCAGTCACGCTAAGATTGTCCATCGCGCTGTAGCGGTAGAACTTGGCCGTACCGTTCTTGACTCCGTGGACATAGTCCACCGTATAGAGGACCTTGCCAAAATCCTTGCCCTGACGCGCCGGGAGCGTAAGGTCGTTGCCGTAACCCGTCTCGCGACCGTGGAACTTGCCTTCGGCATCCACGTGCATCACGTTCTCAATGTAGCCGTTCACGAGGAATCCCGACCATTCGTTTCCGTCCTTGCAGCGCACATCGCTGTAGTCCGGGAAACTCCCGATGGATTCGGGCAGCAGCTTTTCGGGGAGCCCGGAGATGCTGAACACCCCCTTCTTGTCCCAGTCCAGAAAACGTTCCGTCCCCGGACGTTCATGATACTGGAAAAAGCAGAGGACGCTATCGGAACGGTCCTTGCGTTCATCGAGATACTTGCCGAAATCGGTAAGATTGGAATCCTCCCCCTTCTTCGCCTTTTTCTTGGACTCGGGGAATTTTTGAGCGATTGCATCATGAACCTTGCCGCCCTCCTTGAAATCGGACAGCTTGAAGCTGCTGTTGTTCAGGTGGTCGACGCAGAGGTCGAGACTCTTGTTGTAGGTCTCGCTCGTATCGCTGCAGTCCTTCGCGCGGCAGGGATAAATTTCGAACGGCGGCAGGTCCCAGACCTTGTTCACCTTCGTGAGCACTTCGCCCTCCTGCCAGTCCTCGCCTTCGGTGTCCTCGACATTGAAGCAACCGCAAATCCACGCATCGCCATAGGTCTTGATTCCAAGGCGCTGGATTTCGTCCGCATTCACGTGCGCGACATTCTCCATCCAGCAGTCAAAATACTTCGAGCTGAATTGTTGTGCCTGTGCCGCAGCGACAACCGCAGCCAGGGCAACACAAACTTTTAAAAAGGTCTTTGTCATCTTTTAATTCCTTTACAGGAATAAAATATAGACAACTTTCCCCGAAAAAGAGCAAAGCAGAGCAAAAACAGCGTGTTTAGCCACCGGAGAGCTTGACCGTAAAGCCCTTTTTCTCCAGTTCTGTTTTCAAAATATTACGTTTGTCGCCCTGGATTTCGATGTTGAAGTCCTTCACGGAGCCTCCGACACCGCATTTTTGCTTGAGACCGCGAGCCAGATCCTTGAGTTCGTCTTCATCGAGCGGAATTCCGGAGACGACGCTTGCCATCTTGCCGCCCCCGAGGCGCTTTAACTGAATGCGCACGACGCCGTCGCCCTGCGGGCGCTCGACCTTCGGCTTTTCTTCCTTGACGCGGCCGACCCCGGTCGCAAAAACGAGCGTGGAACGTTCTTCGATAGACATGGCTACTCCTTGTCCGAAGATTTACGGTTCATGACCAATGCAACCAGGAGCCCGACAAGAACGTAGAACGCCACCGCCGAAACAAGGGCCAGGATATCGGAACCAGTCTTGTCGGAAACCTTGATAAACAGGAAAACCGAGCAGGGCATGGCGAGCAGAAAGAGAATGCCGGGAAGATGCTTCATGCCCCACAATATAGTTTTTCCGCAAATGAAGCGATGTCACTTCACTTCCAAATCGAACGTCTTGCCGTCGGCAGTTACCTTGTACCTGCCCTTGAACCCGCGAAACTTCGCGACACCGTCCGCACCGGCCTTCACCGTCGCCTCGGTAGTCCACACCTTGTGCCACAGGTCGTAGACACGCTTGGCGGCTGGTTTTTCGCGGCCGTCAGCGGCGACGATGCCTCCGTTCTTGACCCAGTGGCGGTTGTCCCAGAATCCCCAGAGCACAATTCCGTTGATAGCGGGGTGGCTAAACGCAGTACGGATGAAGGTCTCGAACTTTTCTGCCTGCACTTCTTCGGGGTCATTCATGCCTACCTGCCAGTCGCCAACGTCAAATTCGGTCACCTTGATCGGAAGCCCGAGGCTCGCAAGCTTGTCGAGACGTTCCTTGATGAGACCCGGCACAACCGGACGCAGGCCAAAATGGCACTGCACGCCGATTCCATGGACAGGGACCTTACGGGCGAGCATTCCCTTGATGAGGCTCACGTAGCGGTCCGTCTCCCCTGCCGCGACGACATTATACTCGTTGATGTAGAGTTTCGCGTCCGGGTCGGCACGGTGCGCCCAGACAAACGCACTGTCAAGGATGCCCCAGCCGCAAGTATTGAACGTGTAAGATTCATGCAGAGGTTCGTTCCACACGTCATATTCCGTAATTTTCCCCTTGTATTCCTTGAGGTCGCGCTCGATACGGGCCTTGAGGAACTTCGCGAAATCCTTGCACTGTTTCGCATTCTTGGGGTTGGAGTAGTGCTTGTCGAAACCATAGCCCTGGTGGCCCCACATGAGCGCATGTCCACGCAGCTTCCAGCCGTTTTCCCTGGTGAAATCCACGTAGCGGTACATCTCGTCCTTCAGAATCTTGCCCTTCTTGGGTTCGTATTCCGGCCACTTGAACTGGTTCTCGCTCACCGCATGCCAAAAGAGCTTTTTCGCTTCGCCCTTGTACCAGTTCTCGATGCTGTCACTCTTGTCGCTCGTGGTAATGTTGAGGGCGGTTCCGAACGGGAACGCATGTTCGACAAGCTTTACGGACACCTGGGAACCGGGAGCCGCCTTCACCGTGAAGTCCGCCTTGCGCAGGCTATCGATGCGGGTTTCCGCATTATTGTACCAGGCCGTATCCATGGCCTCGGACTTCTCGATTTCCACATCGTCCATCTGCAGCCAGCCCTTTTGCAGGCCTACATGGAACGTCACATTGTTGAGGCCATAACCCTTCTGGTCGGCAAGGAAGGTCATCGAGAACGTCTGCCACTTGTCGGTAAGCTGGAAGCTCCCGCTTTCTTTTTGACGATAGTCGGGCGGCCCGCCCTGCACCACCGCATTGATAGGCATGTTGCCCTTCGCCTTGAAGGTGAGCGTGTAATAGGCTGAATCGGCCAGCCACTGGGGCGGCTGCAGCTGGAGTCCCCACCAAATTTTAGGAAGATCCTTCACCACCACCTTAACGCCCTGCGAGCCGTCGAATCCAAGGCCGGGCTTGGCAAGCTGCATCTCAACCTTCGCCGGACCGTCGGGATTGTTCCACAGGTACCAGCCCCCGTCTCCATATTCCATATCGCCGTTGCTCAGCACGTTCTTCGCCATCGAGGGCGCAGCAAGAAAAGCGGCAGAGAGAGCCAGGGCAGTCGCAGTCTTCGAAAAATCCATAGTAAACCTCTTTTTTAGCACAATATAGATTGTGGAAACCAACGTTCACCCTATAAAATGCCTTTTTTCGTTTACAAGAAAAAACAGAAGTGTTTTATAAAAATATCAAAGTGTAGCAAGTGTATCAAGCCCGTATCATCGGTGATGGTACGGGTGGTTCTGCATCACCATCTGCACGCGGTAGAGCTGTTCTGCCATAATCACACGGGCATGGTCGTGCGTGAACGTCAGAGGCGAAAGCGACAGCAGCAGGTCCGCCGTCTTTTTCAGGCTCTCGTCGATCCCGTAGGCGGACCCAATCAAGAACACGATATTGCCCGAGAAGCGGTCACGGAGCGTGTCCGAAAGCTTTACCGTATCCATGAGTTTGCCCTCTTCGGAAAGGATGACGCGGCGGTATTCCGACTTCGGGAACTTTTTCTCGAATAGCGCGGCCTCCTGCGCAAGCGACTGCACGCGGTCATCGAGTTTTGATTCCTTGAGTTCCACGACCTCGAGCGGAAACATGCCGCCCCGCAAGCGCTTCACGTACTTGTCCACCTCGTCCGCGATAAACGGCGAACCGGCCTTACCGAAAACAGCGAGGACCCATTTCATGGCGCTAGCGGCCCACGCTCAGGCGGTCGATGAGGAAGCTCGGCATTCCCGCCTTGCGCATGCGTTCCTGCGTCTGGAACACATCGTATTCTACGCGGATGAGCCTCACGCACTTGGTCTCGGTATCGAGAAGGCACCAGCAGGCGCGGCAGTCGCGGTCGCGCGGTTGCCCGACACTTCCCACGTTTACGAGCAGACGCTCCGTATTCACGATGGTGTATTCGTACTCGTCCAAAATCTTGGGGATGGCCATCGGGCGGCTCGCGACAATCACAGGGCTGTGCGTGTGGCCAATAAAGCAGTAGGTGCCACGGAAATGGTCAAACGCCTCAAGCGCCTCCTCGAGGTCGGTCACGTAGACCCAGTCCGCAGGCGAAAGCGGAGAGGCGTGCACAAACGTGATGTCATTTTCTTCACGGATATAAGGAAGCGCCTTCAAGTAATCCGCCGATTCTTCGCTCAGGTGCGCCTGTGTCCAGTCGATTGCCTGTTTCGCATAAGGGTTGAACCCGACGCTCGATTCGTACTTGATGGCCACGCTATCGTGATTTCCGATAAGGCAGATATCCATGTTTTCGCGAGCGAGTTTTACACATTCGTCAGGGTCTGCACCGTAGCCCACCAGGTCGCCCAGGCAGACGCGCCTTTCGACCCCGTTTTCTTCCATGGACTGAAGCACCGCCTCGAACGCCGTCGCGTTGGAATGAATGTCAGAGCAAATTCCGTAAAGCATGGCAGCAATGTAGCAAAAAAATCTATATTTGCGCGCGTATGGAAGTTATCGAAGACAGGACAAAGGTCAGTATCGCCTATGTACTCAAGGAAAAGGGACGTATTCTCGAAGAAATTCCCGCCTCCTACCCCTTTGTCTACATTCACGGGTACAACAACATCATCCCGGGGCTCGAATCCGCTCTTGCCGGTCGAAAGCTCGGCGAAAGGTTTTCTGTCGACATTCCCGCAAACCTCGGGTACGGCCCCTACCGCGACGACCTCATCATGAAGGTGCCCAAGGCAGAACTCCAGGACGTGGGTGAACTCTGGCTCGGGATGGAGCTCGAGATGTTCATGGACAACGACATCCGCGAATTCCAGTTGCCCGATACCGCCGACGAATTCGTTGAAGACCTCAACCTCGACAGCGACGAAAGCGACGGCATCTTCATCGTCAAGGAAATCTACCGCGATTCCGTACTCGTAGACGGGAACCACCCCTTTGCGGGCAAGGACCTCACCTTCGAGGTGGAGGTCGTCTCCATCGAAGAACCGAGCTTCACGGAACTCGAATCGGGATTCCCGGACGACGACGATTATGAAGACGGCTACGACGACGGCTACAGCGACCGCTACGACGAAAAATTCTAACGCGCAGGCCTGCAGGCGCCTGTAGCCTACACCACCGTATTTCGCACAAACTAAAAGTCCCCCGGTCTAGGACCAGGGGACTTTTTTCAAGCTTTTCGCCTGTTGTGCGCTTGGCTACCGCGATTATGCTTCGTCAGCGAGCTCAGGGAGCTTCTTAATCACGTTGCGACGGCCATAGCGGACCTTGTTCGGGTCGAACTCGGTCGGAGTGGCAATCACCGGAGCTTCGGCGGCTGCGGGAGCGGCCACAGGAGCTTCGACAGCCGGAGCGGCAGGGGCAGCCGGAGTTTCAACCGGGATGCGCGGAGCGAGCGGACGGCGGGCTTCGGTTGCAACGGGAGCGGCAGCTTCGGCGGCCGGAGCCTGGACGGCCTCGGCAGGAGCTGCGACTTCGGCAGCCGGCTTGTTGAATTCACGACGCGGACGGTCGGGACGGCCTTCACGGCGGTCACGGCGCGGGCCACGGTCGGAGCGCTGTTCGTTGCGGTCACGGTTCTGGGCGGGCTGGGCCTGCTTGTCACCGCGAGCTTCCTTGTTGTTCTGACGATCCTTGCCATGGTCCTTGTTGTTGCGGTCACCGCGCTGAGCCATGTCCTGTGCGCTTACGGGGCGACGGGAATTCGGCTTCAAGTTCATGTCCGGGGTGAGCTTTTTAACAATCGGAGTATGGAGATTGTCGAGAACCTTGTTAACCTTAGTCAGGATAACGATGCTCAGAATCACTGCGACGAGCGACAGAGCAATTGCGATGTATGTTTCCATCTGGGCACCTCATAAATAAGGGTTAAGCCACAACGGAAGGCTGGAAAAGACCCGCCGCAGGGGTGATTGCGAGTGTGTGTAGTTTAGGGCCATCTTAATAGCGCTTCTAGGGAAGCTTGACGGCCAGGGGCTCCTATCCAGCGGACTTGAGTCCGGCTCAGGAATCTGGAGCAGGGCGGTTTTCGCCGCAGCGATGAACCGCAGGGGGCAATCACGGGCGGAAATTTAACAAAATTTTGTGTCAAAAAACGTTATACAAACGCTTTTTCAACAACTTTTTCCATTTTTTCGGCCATTGCGTCCCAACTCATGGTCAGGGCACGCTCGCGGGCGTTCTTTTCGAGTTCGGCAAGGCGGGCCTTGTCATGCAGAACGGCCGCGGCCTTCTCGCAGAAGCCCTCGGGGTCGTCATTCTCGTACAAGAGGCCGGTCACACCGTCCACCACGGAATCCTTGAGGCCAGCGACGTTGTTGCTCATCGAGATCGTGCCGCAGAGGTTCGCCTCGATGTTGTTGATGCCCCAGCCTTCCTTGAACGAGGGGTTGATGAACAGGGAGGAGCGGCTCAGGAGGTCGCGTTTCTCGTCTTCGGAGACGCGCCCGAGGAACTTCACGGAATCGCGCACGCCAAGCTTGTCCACCAACTTTTCGAGTTCGGCGCGGTAGTCCCCGCCACCCGCGACCTCAAGTACGACGCCCGGCACCAGTTCGCGGAGGCGCGGCATGGCGTTGATCACGAACTGCGCGTTCTTGTACTTCATGAGGCGACCCACGTAAGAAATCACCGGAGGGTCGGCCTTCTTCTCGGTCGGGTGGAAGTATTCCGTATCGATGCCCGGCTCCACCACCTCGATCCACTTGGCCTTGATACCCATGTCGGCAATCTCGTCGGCAGTGCTCTGCGAAATGGCGAGGAAGTTCTCGTTCTTGTAGAAGAGCGCCACCGCACGTTCCATCAGGTACACGTAAAGCGCCATCGGGAAGAACGCCTCGCGGAAAATCGACTTGCGGAAAAAGTGCATCACCATGTGAAGGCGCTTGACTTTCGTGTTGCACGGCGTGAAGAACGGAATCTTGTTCAAGTCCTCCACGATGAGGTCGTATTCGTGCTGGTGCTTGCGGGCGTAGCGGTGCGCCGTGTAGTTGAACAGGAACTTGTTGCCCGTGCGGATGGTGCGCATGCCGTCGACCACCTCTTCGTCGGGCAGGCCCTTCACGCTATGCGAAAGGACTGTCACCTCGTAGTTGCGGGCGTTGATGCGCTTGAAAATCTCGTGAAAGTACAGTTCGGCGCCACCCGCTTCCGGGTTCTTGATATCGCGCCAGTTGATAAGCAAAATCTTTTTCTTTTCCACGTTACGACCTGTTCAATTTCCGCGTGTAATATACAAATTTTCAGGTACTAGGAATCCGCAAGCGAGCGCATCCTCGCTACTGCTTCCTTAAACAGCGCCGGTTCCTGCAGGAGCGAGATAACCACCCAGCCATCTTCGTCAAAGTCGAAGAAGAACCCGGGCTGCACCAGCACGTGCTTTTCGCGGAGTAAACGGAGTGTGAGTTCCTCGTCGTCTTCGCCCAGGCGGATAACCGCATACCAGCCGCCGAGGACCTCGGGGCAGTACTTGGACGGGAAGGCTTCACGAAGGGTCTGCCAGTTCTGCAAAAGGCGTCCCTTGACGCGCGATTCGTAGGCGGCGGACTGCTTGAGGAGCGCGGTGCCGAGAGCCTGCGCCGGGGCGGACACGCTCAGGTAGGCGTCTTCCACGAATTCGAGTGCCGCGCGGATTTCTTCAAAGCGTTCGCGGGGCGCGTAGAAAACCATCCAACCGAGCTTGAGCTGCGGGGAACCTACAGCCTTGCTTAAGCCGTTCAGCCAGAATATGGGGCACTTGGGGCCGTCTTCGGGAAGGTTGATGAAATCGCCGCCGCCCGCATCCCAAAGAGACTCTCGCCCACAGTCATTCCCGCGCAGGCGGGAATCTCTCTTTCCGCCCATCAGGTATTCCCAACTACGGCGGACCTCCGGCGAAAAACCGTAATCGCCGAAAACCTCGTCCACCACGAGAATCATGTCGTTCTCTTCGCAAAAACGAACCGCCGCATTCCATTCCTCGCGCGACACGCAATGCCCCGTCGGGTTGTGCGGAGAGACCAGCAGCAGGATTTTCGCTTTCTCAGGAGCTGCCAACAGGCTGTCGGTATCGAGTATGAATCGAAAATCCACGCCCGATGTCATCCCCGCGCAGGCGGGGATCTTTTTTTTCTTCTCCCGTTGCAATTTTAAAAAGTACGGTGCACATTCCAGATGTTCCAGCTGGGCAAGCGTATCGAGCAGCGGATAGCCCGGCATCGGCGTGAGGATTACATCGCCCGGATCGCAGAATGTCTTGAACAAAACAGAGTATGCTTCGCTCGTACTAGCAGTCAGAATAATCTGGCCTGCGGTAAAGTTACCGCCGCGTTCGCGATAGTACTCCACCACCGCCTCGCGTGCAGACTTCCACCCCGCCGCATCCGGATTCCAGCAACCGAAATCCTTGCGCGTCTCCTCCACCGCTGCATCCAAGTCAATCGGCAAGCCAGCCTTGACCGGGCTGCTTACCGTCATGTCGATAAACGGGAGCGCGTTTGAGCCTGCACATTCCGCACACACATCGGCCTTCGCGCGTTCCAATTCGGCAAAGAACGGCGATGGGGAAAGATCTTTAGGCAAGCGGGAAGAAAGCATAGGAAGTGATTAATAGCTAGTCCTTAAGGCAACGAATACTCTTTCGATTATACATTCTAGAGTCGAACAGCGAAGCCTTAAAATACGCACCTGTCAGCCCCATTACACCAGCACAACCAGGAATTTCATCAGACTCCGAAGAACTCCAGAAGGAGGCATCATCACCATATTCCCATTCCCCCAACAAAGACTGTTTGCTTACAGGCAATGCCGTGAACCCATATTCATCCGTTCCGTTTCCACTAGGAACAAAACAAAAAATCGAATCATTACAGGGGATGTACCATCCGCCATATTCGCTAGCGTTCCAGCCACTCGTTGATTTTAACACCATTCCTGCCATGGAACCAGCGGTATCCAACTGATTACCTCTAAAACTCGTGTCAACCACAGCTCGAAGCAAAATCCACCATTCATCCCTTGTAGGCAAATGCCAACCTTCGGGGCAAATGCCCTGTACGGGGTAAGTCGGCGAACATTCATGCTCATGCCCGCAACCCTCACCATTCGTACTGAAAACGGCGGCGCTATCCATCGCCTCCGCCCATGTATAGAAGCGCCCGTACTCAACGCAATTGGAATCGGCGTCTCCAAAGCAAACGCTGTTCCCCGTTTCGAAGTTCAGGTTTTGCGCCATCCAGACCTGGTCACCAATTTTTACGGTCTTGTAAATTTGACCATCACGATCGTCAGTCAAGGATCCATATTCGCAAGTATCCGTGCTATCCGTCTTGCAAGGTGGCGTCGTCGGATTCATTTCGGGTAGCGAATCTGCCATATATTGCAGTGCCGCTGGAAGGGTATCCCATGCCCAAACGGAAGATGACGAATATCCGTTGTCGTCTGCGACACTGGAAGACGAATCGTCAACATCCGTAGACGAACCGTTATCGCCGCAAGCGGAGAAAAGCGCCGTCAAGAAGATGCCGGTTCCAAGTAGCAAAAGACTTTTTTTCACAAAATCCTCCTTTTTTCCGTAAATATACAATAAGTTCACTACTGAGCGTTACTTTATTCCGACAATGGAACAAATAGCTAGACAGAACACAAAAAACGGCGACGGAGAAAGATCTTTAGGCAAACGGGAAGAGAGCATCAAGTTTAGTCCTTTAAGCAACGGACCGATTTCGCAGAGTTGGCATCATCTTTGTCAGCAGTACCAAAACCCATATAAAAATTGACATACATATAGTAGGCGTTATCAGTAGAAGACCCCTCATCATATGGAGTAGAACTCCAGAAAAGCGCATTGCTGCCCAAGTCCTCATACTTTTCATCGAAATAGCCTACGGGCAGAACAGTGAACCCGTAGGAGTCTGTACACCCAGCACCGCAGTCGCGCCATTCATCGACCGCCATCAATTTTTTCTTTGCAACAACATTATCGTCATAACCGCCTACGGATTCATAAAGAACCATGAATTCAGCCCTTGTAGGCACATGCCAACCCTGAGGGCAAACACCCTGCACCCTCTCAGCGGGATTGCAATCGTGAATATACCCGCATCCTATGCCGTCATC
The DNA here is from genome assembly GCF_002342555.1 of Fibrobacter sp. UBA2449. Lineage (NCBI taxonomy): Bacteria > Pseudomonadati > Fibrobacterota > Fibrobacteria > Fibrobacterales > Fibrobacteraceae > Fibrobacter > Fibrobacter sp. UBA2449. The sequence continues at coordinate 136,049 of NZ_DDQF01000020.1, read as the reverse complement.
GCTATAAATAGCGGCACTGTCCATCGCTGCGCCCCATAAATACAAGCGACCATATTTTTCACAATTCAAAGCATCGTCATCGTAGCAAAAACTGGAGGAATCTCGAGTTTCGGTCGGCTGCAGGTAGGCAAAATTCAAATTCTCGGCCATCCACCACTGGTCACCGATTTTTACGGTCTTGTAGGATTGCCCATCACGTTCGTCAACCAGGGTTCCGTATTCGCAATCATCAAAGTACTCGTCTCTACAAGGTTCCGCGTAAGCCACGCTTATACTACTGCTGGAGCGAGCGCTGCTAGACCTCACGCTCGAAGAATACCTGTCCGAAGACGAGGATGATTGGGCGGAAGATGACGAAACATCCGAAGACTCCGTGTCAGAGCGCGTCAGGAAGACATCGCTTCCATCGTCTCCGCAAGCGACAAGCATTGTGCAAGCAAAAGCCCCGACTGGGGCCAGCAACTTCCACAAAGACAACCTTGAAACCGACTTCATTTTTTCTCCTCCTCTTTACAAAAAAACTACTTCTTACGGCGCAGGATGCCAGCCAACGCCACCGCGATGAGGATACCCGCGGGGAGCACGACGGCGATGGTCAACAGGATGAGCTTTTGGAAGTCGGAGAGACCCTTGATGGACTTCTTGAAATCCTTGAGTTTGGCTAGCAGGCCGGGCTTGCCGCCCGAGGTGGAGCCGTCGGATTCCTGGCCCAAGTCCTCGGAACCCGCAAAGGCTTCCATCTTCGGGAGCATCGCGAGCAACTTAGACGCCGATTCCTTAACCGGGCCTACAAAGCCGTCCAGCTTGGAGCGGTACTTTTCGTAGTGTCTCTTGAAAGGGCGCTTGAGTTGTTCGAGCATGGGGCCTCCGAATTACTTCTTATACAGCAGGTTCACGCCGCCGAAGAGGGCACGCATGTTGGCCTTGAGCGTATCGCTAGAGACGCCGCGGCCTTCGACCTCGACATCGCCCGCCTTCAGGAGCATGCGGCTAAGCCCGCGGCCCGCCCACAACTTGTCCTTCTCGGGAACGACGAGCTGGCGGTATTTGACGAGTTCTACCGGCATGCCGATTTCGCGCATGAGCATGAGGGCGGCCTCGATCGGGCCTTCTGCCGTAATGGACCTCACCAGCGGTTCACCATCCTTCTTGAAGTGGAAAATGAAGCGGTTCTCGTCGGGGATGACCTCGATGTTGTTGAACACCAGGCGGCCGTTCACGTTCACGCGCTGCTCGCGGAACACGTCCAGCACGCGCTCGGCGCTGAGTTCGCCTTCCTTTTCGCTGTAGGCCTTCAGGATCGGTTGCAGTTCGGCGGCTTCGGCGAGCGTCATCTTGTAACCGAACTTCGTGATAATCTCGTACACGGCGGTGCGGCCGCTCTGGCTCGTGAAACTCAGGGCGTCGTTCTGGTGGCGGCCGATGATGGAGTAGTCAATCGGGCGGTAGGCGCCCTTCTTCATGTCCTTCGTCTTGGAGGCGCCATCCTGGTGGATGCCGCTACGGTGCACGATGGCTTCGGCGCCAATCAGCGGGGCGCGGCTGTAAATACTGATACCCGACCACTGGGAAATCAGGATGGCCGTTTCGTAAATGCGCTCCATGTGCAGGCCCGTATTCACGCCGGAGTTGTGCAGCGCGACCGCGACTTCGTAGAAATTCGTGTTGCCGCAGCGTTCGCCCAGGCCGTTCAGTGCGACTTCCAGCTGGGTTGCTCCCACGAAGAAGCTTTCGACCGTCGCAGCCGTCGCCATGCCAAGGTCATTATGGCAGTGCACCGAAATCGTGACGTCCTTCGGGAGCGCCTCGTACACCTGCTTGATCTGGTTCACATACAGGAACGGACGGTAGCGTTCCACCGTATTCGGCAGATTGATGGTCGTCGCACCGGCTTCGACCACGGCCTTCAGCACGTCAATCACGAAATCCATGTTTTCGAGACAGTCACCGAAATGCTCGGCGCTGAACTCCACATCGCCCTTGTCGCCAACGAGCGACTTGGCAAACTTCACGCAATGAACCGCTTTCTCCTTGACCTGTTCGGGGGTCAGGTGCAGCACGTGCTCCATCGAGAGCGGGCTTGTCGCAAGGAAGGTATGGATGCGCGGGTGCGGCGCAAACTGAACCGCCTCCCAGCAACGCTGGATATCGCTTTCCACACAGCGGGCCAGGCCCGAGACAACCACGCGCTTTGCCACCTCGTCGCCTTCTTCGGCCATCTTCGCGGTGAGCTGCGCCAGTTCCTTGCACGATTCAAAATCCATCTCGCTCGAAGCCGGGAAGCCGACTTCAGCACCCTGCACGCCGAGCTTCAAGAGCTGCAGGTATACGTCCTTTTTCTGGGCGTTGTTCCAGGGCTTCGGAAGAGCCTGGTTGCCGTCACGCAGGGTGACATCGTAAAAGAAGGGTTGTCTGTTCGCCATATCGGCACTTACATTGCTCATTTTTCATCTCCTTGCCGGCTTCCATGCGCCGCAAAGTTCTTTTTCCTGTTCAAAAATAGCATTTTGCCATAAAAAAGAACCCGCTTCGTCACGGAAGCGGGCCCTTTAAGTTAATTCCTATTTAAAACGAAATAGCCTAAAACCTCGCTCCGTGGGCGATGCCAAGTAGAAGTCGAAGGTTAAGGATCTTTCTCATGCTATAGAATATACAAAGTTTTAGGCTACGTGGCAAGGGGCTGTTTCGAGACGCCCGCAATCTAGCGTTCCTCCCAGATGCCGTTCGGGAGCTTGCCGATATCGCGAAAGTCCAGTTCACCGCCGGAACGCGAAGATGAAACGTTCACGAGGCGCGCAAGCGGCTTGCCCGCACGTTCAATCACGATTTCTTCTTGCGAGAGCGAGACCTGGTTCAGCAAGTTGCCGAAGTTTTGCCTCGCCTCCATGGCGGTGACTGTCTTTGCCATACGGAACCTTACTTCTTTGCAGGTTCAGCGGCCGGAGCGGCACCTTCGGCAGGAGCGGCGGGTTCAGCCACAGGTTCAGCATTCTGCAGGGCCTTGTCCTGAATGACGAGGTCCACGCGGCGATTCTTCTGGCGACCTTCCTTCGTCTTGTTGTCGGCAATGGGCATGGTCATCCCGAGCCCCTTGGCAGTAAGGCGGCCAGCGTCAATGCCCTGTTCCACGAGGAAGTTCTTCACGTTGTCGGCACGCTGCTGCGAGAGCTTCATGTTATGCTCGGCAGAACCCGTGTTATCCGTGTTCCCCTCGATAGACACGTTGAACTGCTGGTACACGGAGAGGATTCCCGCAACCTTCGCGAGGCTCGTCTTGAGGTCGGCCTTGAGGGATGCCTTGTTCACGTCGAACAGGATGTCGGACATGGAAAGGATAATACCGCGGGCGTCCTTCGTCACCTGGATGAGCTTGGACTGGAGTTCGTTCAGCTTGTTCATGGCTTCGGCCTGGCGGGCTTCGGCCTTCGCGCGCTCCTCGGCAAGGGCCTTCTTCTCAGCTTCAAGCTGTTGCTGCAAGGCAGCCTGCTGCTTCTGGAGGTTGGCTTCGCGCTCGCTGGCGGCCTTAAGAGCCGCTTCCTTGGCGGCTGCTTCAGCCTGGAACTTTTCCTGATTCTGCTGCATTTCGGCCTGGAGGCGGGCTTCCTGGTCCTTCATCTTGGCCTTTTCAGCCTCAAGGTCGTTTACCTTACCGCTACGGGCCTGGCCAATCTGTTCCTGAATGGCTTCAATGGAGCGCGCTGTCGCTGCACGCTTTTCCCAGTTCTCGGCGGTATGGTTGCGAAGAGCCTGCGTTTCGGCCTGGACCGCAGCAATTTTCGCCGTCATGTCGCATTTGTTCGCAAGAGCCTTTACGCCATCGGATTCGGGGTCATCATTGAACGCCGCTTCCAGGTCGGCGAGAGTAGCCTTTGCGGCTGCGAGAGAATACTTTGCAGAAACGGCATTTGCGGGAACATCCTTGGACGCCGCATCGATAGACGCCTTGCACGCCTCAACGGCATTCGGTTCTGCAGCGGGGGCTTCGGCTGCAGGGGCTTCAACAGCAGGAGCTTCGGCCTTGGCTTCTTCGGCAGCAAAGCAAGCGGATGCCACCAGGGCCGTAATAACAAACAGATTCCTTGTCTTCATTACTTCGCCTCCGCCTTTTTCGTTTCCTGGTCAAGAATGTTCTGGTAGATGAGCTTGCGTTCGACATCGCCACGAAGTTCCTTCTCGACGCGTTCATCTTCCTTCTTTGCCGCATCGCGCTCGGCCGTCGCAACGGCAAGCCTGTATTCAAGGGCACTCTGTTCGGCAAGGGCGGCAGCCTGCTCGTCTTCTCCACTTGCCTGCAAGGCCTTTGCGGAATCGAGTTTCGCATTTGTCGATTCGACCTGTGCGGGATCCGCTTTCGCCTCCTCGGCAATCGCCTTATTGGCAGATGCATATTCAATCGACCGTGTCGCATTTACGCTTCCGGCACAACCAGACAGCAGGGCAACCGCCGTAACGGCTACGCCCGCTGCAAAAAATCTCAATTTCATAGAGAACTCCTTTATTTAAACCAATCACCCAACAATATAGTAAAGAACAGCGGCTCTAGACCACCGGAACCCGCAAGGGTTAACCCTGCGACGTCTCGGCAAACTTCAAATTCTCGTAATTCTTCATCGCGAGGTTCAGACGATACTCGTTCGGGAAAAGGCACACGAGGTTCCTTTCCTTGTCCATCATGCAGTCCATCGCGTATTCCTCGGCAAACTTGCCGACATCCTTCTCGGGGCCCGACACCCAGCGGATGCCGTGGGCCGGGACGCGGTCGAGCGAAACGTCGGCGCCGTATTCGCTCTGCAGGCGGAACTTGAGCACGTCGAACTGCAGCTCGCCCACCACGCCGATAACCGGAATCGCGGACTTGAGCGGTTCATACAACTGAGTTGCGCCTTCTTCGCTAAGTTCGGCAAGGCCCTTCGCCATCTGCTTCGACTTGAGCGGGTTCAACAAAGTAACGCGGGCAAAGTGTTCCGGAGCGAAGTCAGGAATGCCCGTGAAGTTCATCTTTTCGCCGTCCGTGAGCGTGTCGCCGATGCGGAACAGTCCCGGGTCGTTGATACCCACGATATCGCCCGCCCAGGCGTGGTCGATGACTTCCTTGTCCTTCGCGAGGAACGCCGTCGGGGCGGCCAGGCGGATTTCGCGGCCCGTGCGCACATGGAAAACCTTCTCCCCGCGGGTAAAGCTTCCCGAACAAATTCGCAGGAAGGCCGTACGGTCGCGGTGCTTGGGGTCCATGTTGGCCTGAATCTTGAACACAAATGCGCTGAAGGCATCCTCGTCGGGGCTCACCGGGCGCTTGTCGGTCTCGCGCACCATCGGGGGCGGCGCAAGCTTTGCGAAAGCGTTCAAAAGCTGACGCACACCGAAGTTGTTCACCGCAGAACCGAAGAACACGGGGCACATCTCGCCCTTCAGGAACTTCTCGTGGTCGAACGGATCCATACCGCCCGTGACCATCTCGTATTCTTCCTTGAACTGGTTCACCCAGTTCTCGCCGCACATTTCCACGAGGCGCGGATCGTCCGGGCCTTCCATCTGGATGATTTCCTGGTGGCCTTCTTCCTTGTTGAAGGTATGGAACGTATTCTCGGCAATGGAATACACGCCCTTGAAAAGCTTGCCCACGCCAATCGGGAGCGTAAACGGGGCCGTCTTGATGTGCAAGACATTTTCAATCTGGTCGAGCAGGTCGAGCACATGGCGACCGTCGAGGTCCATCTTGTTGATGAACGTGATAATCGGGGTGTGGCGCATGCGACACACGTCCATGAGCTTGATGGTCTGCTTTTCCACGCCGTTCACGCTATCGATAAGCACGAGGGCCGCATCCACAGCGGTCAGGGCGCGGTAGGTGTCTTCACAGAAGTCCTGGTGCCCCGGGGTATCGACGAGGTTGAACATGCAACCTTCGAACGGGAAATTCAAAACGGAACTCGAGACCGAAATACCGCGCTGCTGTTCGATCTTCATCCAGTCACTCACGGTGTAGCTGCGGTTGGCCTTCGCGCGAACGTGGCCCGCCTCGCGAATCACGTTCCCGTACCACAGGAACTTCTCGGTGATGGTGGTCTTACCCGCGTCCGGGTGGCTGACAATGGCGAAGGTGCGGCGTTTCTCAATTTCTGCGTTCATGGTTCAAAAGCCCGTTATTGTAATCAGGCGACAAATATAGTTTTTTTCGCGGCCATCCATATCAAAAACAAAATAGCTTTTGCCGCGACTCTCGCCTTTTAGTATATTTATGACACTATGCAGATTACAAAAGCTTCTCAACTTACTGGTGTTTTCCCCGCGTTGTTCACCCCGCTGATGGACGACGATCCCAAGTGTCTCCGCAACTCCGTCGACTACAAGAAGATGGAAAAGATGATTGACGACCTTATCGCTTCCGGCGTTTCCGGCATTCTCCCTGTGGGTACCACGGGTCAGAGTGCGACAGTCACCCACAAGCAGCACCTCGACATCATCAAGTTCACGCTCGACTACGTGGACGGCCGTGTTCCCGTGATCGCAGGCGCAGGCAGCAACTGCACCCGCGAATCCGTCGAGATGATCGAAGAAGTGTTGAAGATTGCGGAAGTCCCGGTCCTCTGCGTCACGGGTTACTACAACAACCCCTCGCAGGAAGGCATCGAGAAGCACTTCAAGACGCTGAGCTCCGAAACGGGCGCGAAGATTATCATCTACAACGTGCCGGGCCGTACCGCCAGCTACGTCCACCCCGACACCCTCATCGCCCTTTCCGAAGACAAGAACATCATCGGACTCAAGCAGGCGGTCGATTTCCGCATTGGCGAAAAGTTCCATGAAGACACGAAGCGCGTGATTAACGAGACGAAGAACAACGACTTCGCAGTGCTCAGCGGTGAAGACGGATTCTTCATCGACATGCTCGAAATGGGCGGCACGGGCCTCGTGAGCGCAACGGCGAACATCCCCGAAGCGGCAAAGATTTTCGTAGACCTGTACAAGGCCTTCCAGAAGGGCGAGTTCCAGAAGTGCGACGACCTGCAGGACGCCGCCCGCGACTACGTGGAAGCGACCTTCTGCCGCAAGAACCCGATTCCGCTAGGAACGATGTTCAACAGCCCGCTCTTCCAGCCGATGACCAGCGTGAAGGATACCGCCCGCGGTGACGAAGCCGTGGCCCGCATCATGAAGCTCATCAACGAAAAGGCCGAAAGCCTGAAGAAGTATCACGTATAGGAGGCCCCATGGCTAAGATTCAGAAATCCATTACTGACGAAATCTGCGACTACCTCAAGAAGCAGAAGCTCTCCCCCATTCCCGTCCAGACCCTGAACGAGGAAGCGGAAACGACCCGCTACTTCGGCGGCGACCTCAAGGAATTCATCGCAGCCGCAAAACTGCTTGGCGCCAAGGGCGTGTTCGTTGAAGAACTCTACCTCGAAGACGACGAGTTCTACTACGACAGCGGCATGGACGACGACGAATACATGGCACTCTACGGCAACGAGAACGTGGAATGCCAGTGCGGCGAAAACTGCAAGTGCGGCAAGGGCAAAAAGAAGGCCAAGGACGACGACAGCGATGTCGATGCTGTGTACTTTGAACCCGAGGACCTCGACGGTCTTGACCTCACGCTGTTGAAGCCGCAGATGGCCAAGTTCCTCGACCGCATCGGCGAAGCCTGCGGCGCACGCCTCACGGTTCCGGGCGTCGACCACCTCGAAGTGGAAATCTTCGCCGACTGGTACGACGAATTCGCCGAACTCGTGGACGAGGCTTCCGAAGCTATCGAAATCGACCCGACCGACGCTCTCCGTCAGGCTCAGGCCGTTTACGAAGCCGGCGAAAAGGCAGCCAAGGCCAAGGGCACAAAGAAGATTGCCGCGCACCCGCCCAAGAAGAACAAGAAGTAAGCGGCCGCTTCAAGGCAAATATTTACACCCTCGCCCTCGCGAGGGTGTTTTTTATTGCAGCAATAACCATCGCAACAGCAAACGAAAAGGCCCCGCCGAAGCGGGGCCGAATTCCTGAATCGTCAGCCGATTACTTGAACCAGGGGTTCATGTAGAACTGGATCTGCCAGGACTTGGCGGAGCTTTCTTCGTAACCAGCGTTAATGAACATGTCATCAAGCTTGATGTAAGGCAGGAAGTCGATGATGACGCGGACGCCAACATCGGTATAGAACTTGCCGATATCGATCGTGGTACCGCCACCGATGACAATCGAAGCCACGAAGGACTGGGCATCGAAGTAATTGTAGATCCACTTGTCACCCATCATCTCTTCCGTCATGCCAGTCACTTCCGTGCCGTCTTCGTCGGAGAAGCTGATGCTCGTGCCGAGGTTGAGTTCCAACTGCAGACCGGCTTCGGCATAGATGGTCGGGGTGAAATTGTAGCGGGCAAGCACCGGGACCTGGAGACCAAAGACAAAGGCATCCACAGTCACGTCGCTGTAGTAGGAGCCATAATATCCGTAATCGTCATAGCCAGAGATGCGGAACTGACCGAGGTTGGCCATGTAGAAGCGAATGTCGATGTTCGCTTCGGCAATCAAGCTGAGGTTGTTGTTGAAGTGGTAGTTCAAAGATCCACCGAACTCCATAGCGCCACCGAAGAGGTCTCCACCGTAGTCATCGCAGGAGCCCGGAATATTGGGAATGCAAACTTCCGTGCTGAAGAAGCCGCTAAAACCGACACCGACATTCCAGCCGAGGTTGTAGGGCTTATCGAAAACGGAGCCGCCTTCGCCTTCGGTGCGGCTGGTCTTCTTGCTCTCGTCGTCCATGCTCTTGTATTCGACGTCAGAACCGGAATTGTCGGAGGTCGATTCGTCGCTGCTACCCATGTCAGTATAGCCGTCTTCAGACGCCGGTGCGGATTCAGAAGAACCGTAGTCCTCGCCGTAGTCATAGTCATCCTGAGCAAATGCCGTCGCGCTAACAAGGCTTGCGGCAGCAAGGAACAGGAACATCTTCTTCATAATGATCTCTCCTTAAAGGGGGGGTATTGTTGTTGAATGTAAAATTTAGAAAAAGGTTGTTCGGAACCAATGTTACTTTTTGAATTCTTTCGTAAATTTCGCAATCTCGTTCACGGACTTGCGCGCGAAGTCGATTGTCATCTGGTCGTTCATCTCGCTGCAAGCGCGGAGCGTAATCGTCGTATGCTTGCACACCGGCTTGTACGCTTCAGGCGCACCCGTGCAACCGGCAACGATTCCCGACGAGAGCACGCCCACGCGAATGTCTGACTTTTTCTTGATTTCACCCGTCGCGAAATCGAGAATCTGGATAAAGCCGGAGGTCGAAGCCTTCTTGGTCAGGGAGTCGATAACGATGTGCGCATAGACCGTCTTGTAGTCGGGCACGTTGTAGCAACGGCGCTTGCCGCTCTTCAGAGTTTCACATTCCTGGTGGCTGCCATACTGGACGCGCGCGGTGTTTTCTTTCTCTTCGCGGTCGCGTTCCACGTCGCGTTCATCATCGGAACAGACGTGTTTCTCAATGGAACCCGCGATGAGGTATTCGGCACTGCGGAGCTTGCCCATCATCTCCTCGCCTTCGCTATCCTGGAAATCTGCCGAAGAACTCAGGTTCTGTTCGTCGAGCAGGCGATCGAGGTCGGCTCGCGTGAGGAACAGCAGGAACTCGGAAGCTTCCTTGTTCTTCTGGAGTTCCGAAATAAGGGCTGCGTCCATGCGGCCGCTGTAGTCGTTCTTGAACGGGTCCACGACCACACGTACGGTTCCGCGCTTCTTGCATTCCGCATAGAGCCTCTTGGAATCCTCGTAATCATCGTGGTAGGTAAACGCCTTGCGGAAATGGATGGCGGCCTGCTGCTGGTCGGACTTGTTACGGCCGTTCATCTTTTCGAGACCCGCAGCATAGTGCGAAGCAGCGGCACTATCCTTTGCAACCTTAAGATCCCTCGGGTTGAAGTCCACGCTCAACTTGATTTTCTCGTTGCGGCGGGCAATCAGCTTGATCTGCTTTGCGTATTCCGCCTTCTGCTCTTCCATGTGAACAATCTTGTCCCAGCGCTTCGGGTTCGGGTCATCGCGCTTCTTGAACATCGCAATCGTGTCGTTCTTCGCAGAAACCACATCGTCAAACGTCTTGTTGAGGAAGTCAATAGCAGGCTGATAGTCGGGCTTGATTTTCAAGGACTTGAGAGCCTCTTCGATAGCCTTGTCGTCCTTGCCATCATTATACGCCTTCTGGGCACGGTTGAAAGCATCTACGTGCGGACCTGTCGCGGCGCAAGATATGAGAGCAAATGTGGCTGCAGAGAGCAGGGCTAGCCATGTCTTTTTCATTCTGAGGATACTCCGTTATTTTAGGAATTCAAATACAATCTTGCCTTCGTCGTCGTTCGGACCCTCGAAGGACTTTTCGTCGAAGCCGGGCTTGTCGCCAATCGCTTCAAGAATCGCCATGCCGAGGTCGCTCTTGGAGCCCCTGAACGTCACGGCGTAGGTCACGATATCCTTTTGAGGCTGCGTCTGCGAGTTGAGCGTCGCGATACCCTTGAGAGCCTTTTCAAACGGCATCCTCTGGCTGCGGGCCGACTTCATGTTGCGAAGTTCGACCGTGTACTGCGAGCCATTGTCCGCGGCACTAATCCAGGCCTCCAGGACCTGTTCGGAAAGAGTGCGGGCAGCGACGACTGCCGCCTTGTTGATGCCGCCGTTACGGGCAACTTCCATGGTAGATGCGACCGTGTGCACCGCATTGGAGAACGTGGCCACGATTTCACCGGAATTCACATTGACCACTTCGACGCCAATCTGGAGCGATGCCTTGATCTTGTTGCCCGATGCGCGCTGGTAGCTGATGACCGCCACTTCGCCACGGGCCACGAAATTCACACCTTCCTTCTCGGCAAGCTTGCGAACGGCGGCTCGGTCCGAAGGATCCACCCCCGTCTTGGCAAGCGAGGGCGCAAGCGCGATGTTGCGAGCGAGATCGGAAGCCTTCACGTTGAACTGCTGCTTCACGAACTGCTGCTGGAACTTGTCGACAATCTGAGCATCAGGAATCTTCTTCCAGATATCTTCGGTAAAGACTCCAATCGTGACATCGGTCTGGGTACGATTGTTCGTCTCGATATCGGTCCTGGAGCCGTCGAATCCCTCCTCGGAAGCTTCCTCGCGGGAGCCCTGGACCTTGGTATCCTGGGTTGTCGTCTTGGAAATGGCGATTCCCTTCTTTTCCCACGTGGTGAGAACGAACGCAATGGAAGGACGATTCTTCTGGACCTGGCCGTATCCGCCGCCCGTGAGATCGTAGGCAAAGCCTGCAACAGCGAAAACGAGCGTCACCAGCAACGCCAGGAAACAAGTCGATATTTTTTTCATACACGCCTCTTTCGAAAAGGGTATAAAGCTATTCTGAATTTAAGTTTTTTTTTACTTGCCGTCAATAGCTAATCATTGAAAATAAAAGGCATCCCCCATAATCTTAAAAATCCCCGCCCGAAGGCAGGGATTTTCAAAAGAAAGAGGGAGTATGCTATAAACTAGCGGTTCACCACACGGACCTTCTGGACGCCCATGGCGCCCTTCACCATGTAGATGCCGGACTTCTGGAACTTTGCAGCGACGGCATCCTTGAGCGACGTGCCCGCAGAGAGTTCCACCTTGCCCATGAACTTGCCCTGCATGTCAAAGACACTGACCGTCTGCGCATAGTCCATGCGGAGCTGCTGGGCAATAACAGTCGTCGTATCGTCTCCCGGACCGTTTTCGGAACCCGGTTTAGCAGTGGTGAAGACCAGCTTGACGTCACTAAACTTGACCGAACCTGTAGCTTGTCCCAAGTTGAAGGCAAACTGAGCGGCATCATCAGAAGCTTCTTCCATAGTAAAGATGAATGAGTATTCCTTTTCCGTAGTGGTGATGTCAAATTCCTTAGTGGCGTATGCACCCCAGGGGTCTACGGATTGCTGGAAAGTAGCTTCAATCTTGCGATCTACATCAGCGCTAGCCTTAAAGGACAGCTTGTACGTCATGTCCTTATCAAGAGCCAGATTGTACTGAACAAGCTGCGGCTGGTAAGGTTCTGAACCAATAGTGGTAACGTTAACCGTAGCCGTGCCACCAGAAACAGAAGTCTTAGCAGCAGAGTTACCCCAGTTTGAACCCTGACCCAGGAACCAAGATGCATCTTGGTTTGTAGAAATCACGCTGCTGCTCGGGAAATCACCATCCTTAAGAAGGTTCACTGTGGTTTCGCCGACCAATTCAAACTTGGCGACCACATCCTTTTCCTTGTCCATGGTTACAGAAATGGTTTCGGTAGAGCCGGTAACAGCACCTTCCCAACCCACAAATTTCCAGCCTTCGTTGGCTTTGGCGGTGAGCTGAACAGTTGTCTTGGGAGCATAATAGTTAGCGTTCGGGCTCTTTGTCACAGTACCTGCAGCAGCCGGAGATGCAGTTACATTGAGGGCAAGTTCATCGGCACTGCCACCGATTTTCAGCAGGTTCTTCTTAACGGTAGCATGACCTTTTGCAGTGCCCGTATTTCCAGTGTAGGATTCAATTTTCATGGAAGCAACTTCATACAGTCTACCCATCTTCATACCCACTTTAGCCCATTCGCTGAAGTGCTTGGAAATAGAAATGGTGCCCTTGGTGCGATGCTGGCTCGTATTCGACGGGATGGACCAATACTGCTTAAAGGTGCTGGTACCCGAAAGAGAAGGTTGCTGAATACGGTCGGTCGTATAGAAATCGTAGCTAATACCATCGATAACTGCAGAACCGAACTTTTTACCGCCCTGGGTAGGATTGTAGCTTCCGCGATCCTGGACAATGTAGTATTCAATTTCGTTGCTGAAACCACTGGGAATGTCCTGCTGGTCGTAATAGCCCCAGCCATAGACACTGACATACTTCACGTTGTCGGTGGAGCTCCATTCCACTTCAAATTCGGAGGTAATATTACCCACATTCTGTACGGTAACAGTGGAGTTAGACCCCCAACGCTTTCCGGAACGGGCCAACATGTTGATAGTACCACTCCATTCAACGGAGAATGCACCACCATTTTCGGTGCTCGGGTTAAGCGTCATAGTTGCGTTGCCGGCACCATTCTGGCTCCAGAGTTCGTAATCATAGCCAGCGCCGCTACCCATTTTCTGGGATTGGCCATTAGAGCAGTTAAGGGTGGTCTGCCCCCAAGAAATGGATGACGAAATTGCGGCTATGGCAATCCCCATCTTTGCAATTTTTGCAATACTCCTATTCATTTTCTAACTCCTGAATGTTTAGGTTTCTGCCCTAAAGATATATCGGAACACTCCAAACTGGAATACAACCAACAAAAAGGCGTTGTTGCAAAAAACAACGCGCAACGTGCAAAAAATTGCCGTTTTTAGCGAAAATTCCCCACTTTCGCAGGGAATCTCGTTCAGGAGTATCTGAAGATTAAGCGTTTTTTACGGAGTCACCTTCACGCGGAGGAAGGTCTTGCCCTGCTTCACGAGGTAGATGCCCGTATTCTTGAACTTCGCCTTGATGGCAGAAGCAACCGTAGAACCGGCCGGCACGTCGATTGCGCCAAGAGAGCGGCCCTGCATGTCGAACACCATGAACTGGCCATCCATAGTCGCGAGAGCCTGGGTCATGAACGGGATAGCATCCGTAGAGCTACTGCTGCGGCCCCAGTTCCACCCGCCACGGCTAGAACTGGATTTTGCGCTACCGCTGGAGCTGGACTTGGCCACGTTGGAGCTAGATTCCGGTTCCGGCTGCGGGAGCGGATGCTTGGCGTCGGTCATCTTGAAGTAGGTCACGTCGAACGAACCCGTTCCACCACCCGCTTCTACGAGTACCTTGGCTTCGTACATCTTGCCCATCTTCATGCCGAGGGATTCCCACTTCTTGAAGTGAGCCGTAATGTCGATATGGCCACACTGACGGGCACTCTTACGCACGCTGAAGTACTGCGGGAAGGTCTGGTCGCCCTTGATAGAGGGGGCGTTGTAGCGGGTATTCTGGTAAATTTCGTAGGTATCGCCGTCAACCGTGAATTCACCCTTTCTCTGGCCGAGGAGGTTTGCGCCCGGCTTGTTGAACCAGTCGTCCACGATGTAGTATTCTACGAGCGGGTCAACTGTCCAGCCGTAGATACCGATGTAGTTGTAACCGCCTGCGCTGCCCTGGTGGCTCCACTTGTAGTAAGCATCGATGGGACCAACTTGTTCATAAGTCTGCTTTTCATCATACTTGAAGCCTACGCGGGCAAGGAAATCGTTTGTGCCGCTCCATTTGGCGGTGTAGGTTCCGTTGTCGTAATAGGTCATGGAGTTGTTGCCACCCTGGTACCAGATTTCGTAATGGTAACCAGTGGAGCCGATATTGCCCGTAGAGCTTGAGTTATTGCGGCCATTGTCCGTCTTGCTCTGGCCTTCATGGCCCATAGCGTCCTTGCAGGCGTCGATGGTGCCCGAAACTGCAGTCCCACCCTTAGAAGAGCTAGACTTTGCCACGGAGGAACTAGACTTCGACGAGGCGCTAGAAGTCGGCGACGGCGTAGCATTGTCGACCATATTAAAGTATGTGTAGTCCACGGAACCCGTAGCATTGCCACCCGCTTCGGTCATGAGCATCACTTCGGTCACGTTACCGAACTTGAGCGAAGCAGATCCACCGCCCTTCGAACCGCGAAGCTGCTTCTGCTGGCCGGTGAAGAGTTCATCCCACTTCTTGAAGTGGGCAGAAATGTCGATATGGCCACACTGACGCGGAGTCTCGCGAATGCTGAAGAACTGCACGAACGTAGAAGTGCCCGACTTGGAGGGTTCCTGCTGGCGGAGGAACGCGTGGATGGAGTACTTGGCGCCATCCACCGTGATTTCGCCGAACTTTTCACCCACATACTGTTCGCTCGGCTTACTGAACCAGTCGTCCACGATGTAGTATTCCGTTTCCGGGTTCTTGGTCCAGCCGTAAACGCCGATGTAACCGTACTGGGCGTTACCGCTCTTGGTGTACTTGTAGTCGACCGCAAAGTTCTTTGTTTTGTGGCTGATGCCGTTGCCGTTGTACTGGTAGCCCACGCGAGTCAGGTAGTCGCTAGAACCACTCCAGTTGGCCTTGAACGTACCATTGCTGTAGTAGGTCATCGAGGCGTTGCCACCCTGATACCACTGTTCAAAGCCCCAAGGGGTCCCATTGATAGAACCCACCCTGTTGCCGCTCACTTGTGAGCCGTTTCCTGTATGACCCATGTTGTCGTTGCAGGCATCAGCAGCGAAAGCCGATACCGCTAACCCCAGCGTCATGGCAAGGCCGATACCGGCCAAAGAACATTTCTTCATAATTACTCCTATAAAGAATCGACGCGATCCCTTATCTGTAATTTATATTGAAAACGTTCTTTTCTTTTACACAAGATATACAAAGCGTTGTTGTAAATTTCAACGCCGAATTTGTCAAAATTCGGGCAGTTTTTGTAAACTTATTTCACGACAAAAGGCGCCCGGAGGCGCCTTTGTTAATATATGTTACATGTATTGCCGGAGTTATTCTTCGACGGGAACTTCGGGAGCGGCATCGGCGGGGTCAACCTTCTCGACGGAGTCGTCGTCGACTTCGACACCCTCCACGTGATCGAAGGTTTCCTTCGCCTCGGCGCTATCCTGCTCGATGTCTTCCACGCTCGGGAGCGCAGTCGCATCTTGCACCACGTCACCATCGCGGAGGCTAATCGCCTTGACGCCCTGGGCGTTACGGCCCGTGAGGCGGATATCGGCAGCCTTGATTCGAATCACCTGGCCTTCGCGGCTGGTAATGATCAAGTCGTAGTCGTCTGCAACGCTTTCAACGAACACGGCGGCGCCCACCTTGTCGGTCACGTTCAAGTTGCGCACACCCTTGCTACCGCGACGGGTAATGCGGTAGGTCGAAGGTTCGCTGCGCTTGCCGTAGCCATTTTCGGTGATGGTCACAATCTTGTTGCCGGCCTTGAGCCACAGGAGAGAAATCACTTCGTCGCCTTCGGCCAAAGTAATGCCCTTCACGCCGTGCGTGCCGCGGCCCATGGCGCGGAAGCAGCTAATCGGGAATGTAACGGCCTGACCATTGCGGGTCGCAAGCATCAGCAAGTCCTTAGGAATCGGTCGGGCTTCCAAATCGTCGGCGTCGTCGCCTTCGACTTCCGGCGCATCGGTGACTTCGGCTTCGGGCGCGTTATCGTCGCCTTCACCGGCATTCAAGGAAGCCTTATATTCTTCTTCGGACATGCCAACGAGCTGAACCTTCACGAGTTCGTCGCCTTCGTCGAGGCTGATGGCGTTCACGCCCGCCTTGCGCGGACGGCTGAACAGCGTCAAATCCATCTTGTTGATAACGCCCTTCTTGGTCGCAAACACGAGGCAGAAATAGCCTCCGAACTTGCGCACCGGAACAATCGCCTGTACCTTCTCGCCCTCGACAAGTCCCACGAAGTTAACTATCGGGCGGCCCTTGCCGTTACGCGTGCCTTCGGGCAGGCGATAAACCTTGGTCCAGTAGGCGCGCCCCTTGTTGGTGAATACAAGCAGGTAGCTGTGGGTAGACGCCGTGAAAATCTGATCCACGTTGTCTTCTTCCTTGAGGGTGGCACCGATGATGCCCTTGCCGCCGCGGTTCTGGGCCTTGAACGTATCGATCGGAAGACGCTTGATGTAGCCTTCCTTGCTCAGGGTAATCACCTGTTCCTCTTCGGCAATCAGGTCTTCGTAGTCGCTATCGTCCACAGATTCGCCAATCGTGGTGCGGCGTTCGTCACCGTACTTGTCGACAATTTCATCGAGGCGCTTGAGGATAATCGCAATGCGGCGTTCGCGCTTGGCAAGGATATCTTCCAAGTCGGCAACCGTCGCGATGAGTTCGTTGTATTCCGCTTCCAACTTTTCGAGGTTGAGGCCCGTAAGCTGGGAGAGTCGCATATCGACAATCGCCTGCGACTGGATTTCGTCGAGATTAAAGCGATCCTGCAAGCTCTGCTTCGCGATTTCGGTCGTCTTGCTCGACTTGATAATCTGCACGACCTCGTCGATATTCTGGGTCGCGATGCGAAGTCCCTCGATGATGTGCAGGCGAGCCTTCGCCTTGTTCAAATCGAACTGCGTAGCACGGGTCACCACGTCCATGCGGTGATCGATATAAATCTGGACGAGATCCTTGAGGGTCAAAAGCTTCGGCAGGTTATTCACGAGCGCGAGGTTGTAGATGCTGAAGGTCGTCTGCAACTGCGTGTATTTGAACAAATTATTCAGGACAACCTCACCCACCGCGTCGCGCCTGAGTTCAATCACGATGCGCACATCCTTCGCCGATTCATCACGGATGTCGGTAATGCCGTCCACGCGCTTTTCGCGAACGAGGTCCGCAATCTTCTTGCAGAGTTCGGACTTGTTCACCATGTACGGGATTTCGGTCACAATGATGCGCGGCTTGCCCTTGGAATCGGTTTCGATTTCGGTACGGGCGCGCACGCGCACGCGGCCATGACCCGTGAGGTAAGCTTCGCGGAAACCGGAACGACCGCAGATGATGGCGCCCGTCGGGAAGTCCGGACCCTTCACGTACTGGAGCAGATCTTCGCCCGGGATTTCGGGATTTTCGGCAACCGCATGGATTGCAGCGGCGATTTCGCGCAGGTTGTGCGGAGCCATCGAGGTCGCCATACCCACGGCGATACCCGTCGTTCCGTTCACGAGCATGTTCGGAAGCGCGGAAGGCAGCACCAGCGGTTCTTCGAGGGTTTCGTCGAAGTTCGGGCCCATGTCGACGGTATCCTTTTCGAGATCCTCGAGCATCAGGGCACCCACGTTGTTCATCTTCGCTTCGGTGTAACGCATGGCGGCTGCGCCATCACCGTCGATGTTGCCGAAGTTTCCCTGGCCGAACACCAGCGGGTAGCGCAGCGAGAAGTCCTGGGCCATGCGGACCAAGGTTTCGTAGACAGCCGAGTCGCCATGCGGGTGGTATTTGCCGATGACATCACCCACGATACGGGCGCTCTTCACCGTCGACTTGTTCGGGACCACGCCCAGCTTGTGCATGCTGAACATCACGCGGCGATGCACCGGCTTGAAGCCGTCTCGTGCATCGGGAAGCGCACGCGCGACAATCACGCTCATGGAATAGCGCAGATAGCTATCCTGCATGTCCTGTTCAATCAGGCTCTTGAACTGCGATCCTGGAACCAATTCTTCTGACATTCTCTATCCTCTAGTTATTGCCTAGCCGTTCCCGGCAAGCATTTTATTTATCACTTCTAAACTTTTTTCATCGGTCTGGTCGATGCGATGCGGCGTAATCGTCGCGTAGCCCTGATGGAGCAAGTAATCGTCGCTATCCTCGGGCTGTTTTTCCCACAACTTGTCGCCATCCAGTTGCCAAAGTCCACCCTCATGCGAGTAGTGGTCCGTAAACATTCCAAGGGCCATTCTTGCTTCCCTGAAACCCCTGAATGTTTCGGCAGTGGCCTTTGGAAAATTCACGTTCCAGAAGACTCCTGCGGGGATTTTTTCAAACAGGCGATTTTGGACGACCCGCTCCGCAAACACCTTTGCAAATTCAAGCATGTTCGGCGTCACCCCGTGCAGCGAAAGCGCAATGCCAGGAACCCCCCAGAGAGCAGCCTCGCGCGCACCGGCAACCGTCCCCGAGTAAAGCGAGGAGACTCCGGAATTTTCACCCTGGTTCACACCCGAAAAACACACGTCAAAGGGCCCCGGACCGGCCCCCTCGGTAGAAAGACCATGGGAGGCAAAATGCCCGAGGGCAAATTTCACACAATCAGCAGGAGTCCCGGACATCGAATAGGCTTCAACAGAGGAACAATCCTTCCCCAGGTTCACCTTTTTTACCGAGAGCCCGCGACGTACCGTAAAGGCATGCGAGACACCGCTCTGTTCTTCTTCGGGAGCAAACACGTAAACCTCCGCTATGGGCACAAGAGCATTCGCCAAAGCAAGCATATAGCCGCTTTTTATCCCGTCATCGTTCGAGATGAGGACGCGTGGTTTTTGCGTGTTCTGCATGTCATCGGAAATATAGAAAAAACAGGAAATTTTAAGGAAAAATCAGCATATTTTTCTAGCTTTTTACGTGATGTATACCAAACCGAAATTCCTCGCAATGAAGGAGACCTCCAAGGCAAAACGCATGGCGGAACTCCTGCGCGTCATCATACTCCAACTGGGCGACGACGTGGCCCGCGCAAGGCGCGAATTCGAGACCTACGCCGGATGGATGAAGCTCCCCGAAACAGAGCGTCTCGTAGGCAAAAACCAGGCCCAGATGATTGACCTGTACAAGACGTTCCGCACAAGGGCAGGCCTCGGATTCGAACGCGACGTCTACCTGGAACAGGAACCGGGGGACCGCGAAACCCCGAACGAAAAGCCCCTCCCCTTCGCGGTGCTCGTCCACAACTTGCGCAGCGCCTTTAACGTGGGATCCATCATCCGGAGCACCGACTGTTTTGGGCTCGAAGGAGTCCACCTGAGCGGTTACAGCTGCGGACCCGACCACGTGACGGTAAAAAGCGCCGCCCGCGGATGCCAGGCATGGATTCCCATCAAGCGCTGGGACTCCCCCTTCGACTGCGTCAAGTGGCACAAGGACAACGGCTACGAAATCATCGCGCTCGAAACCGGCGAAGACATCCCGAGCATCAACGATGTGAAGTGGCCCAAAAAGGGACTCATCCTCCTCGGAAACGAAGAACTGGGAATCGCCCCCGAGCTCATGGCCGAAGCGACGATGAAGGTGACCATCCCGATGGCAGGCCGCAAGGCGAGCATGAACGTCGCGGGCGCATTCGCCATCATGGCATTCAAGATCAGGACCGACTGTAAGGAATAGCTTTCCCTAAGCCATCTTCGATGCGTCGGTTGCATTCGACGCATCGACCTTGCCCGCAAAGAAGCTGTAGGCCGCAGGCACAATAAACAGCGAGAGGAACGTGGCAAACGTGAGGCCACCCGCAATGGCGATGCCCATCGCGATGCGGCTGGGCGTGCCGGTCATGATGAGCGGCACCGCGCCCAATACTGTTGACAGGCTTGTCATCAGGATTGGGCGGAAGCGGCGTTCTGCCGCTAGCCGAGCCGCCTCGAGCTTAGAGCACCCGGTATTCGCCGCAATCTGGTTTGCAAATTCCACAATCAATATGCCGTTCTTCGTCACGAGCGCGATAAGCAAGATGAGCGCAATCTCGCTAAAGATATTGAGCGTCTGGCCGGTAATGAACAGGCAGGCGAGCGCGCCCGCAAGTGCGAGAGGCACCGTAAAGAAAATCACGAAGGGAGCGCGGAAACTTTCGAATTGCCCCGCAAGCACCAGGAACACAAGCGCAAGCGCAAGCAGGAACACGATATAGAGACCGCTGGAACTTTCCTCGAACTCCTTGGAGGAGCCGCTCAATGCGGTACTCACGCTCGGGTAATCCTTCAGCAAGTGCTTCGCAATCCGGCGCATCTCTTCCACGCCGTCGCCAATCGTCTTGCCGGGCACAAGGCCCGCCTGGATGGTGGCAGCGCTGAATCGGTTGAATCGCGGGAGCGACGGCGATGCGGACTGCTCGCTGAACGTGATGAAGTTATCGAGACTCACAAGTTCGCCCTTCGCGTTCTTGACCGTGAGCATCGCGATGTTCTCGGGCATGCTCCTGTACTGGTAACCCACCGCACCGATAATATCGTACTGGCGTCCGTCCTTGTAAAATTCGCCATAGCTCTGGTCGCTTATCGCAAGTTGCACCGCCTGGGCGATGTCGTTCACCGAAACGCCTTCCTCGTTCGCCTTGTCTCGCAAAATCTCGATATGCAGTTCGGGCTTCGTGAACCTCAGGTTCGTATTCACCACGCTGAACACCGGGCTCTTGCTCGCCTCTTCCTCGAACTTGGGCACGAGCGTGCGGAGAATCTCGATATTCGGGGCCTGCAACACGAACTGCACCGGGAGCCCGCCGCGCTGCGTGCTGATGCTCTGCGGTTCAAAAACCATCACGCGCAAATCGGGGTACTCATTACCGAGCACTTGGATGCTGCGGGCGATTTCGCTCTGCGGGCGGCGCGCCTTCTTGTCAGCGTTCAGGAATATGCGCATTCTGGAGTTGCCCGCGTTCCAAGCGCCCGCCTGAATTTCGGTATACTCGTTGGTATCCATGAGCGCGATGACTTCTTCGGCAAAGGCATCGGCCATGCGCTTGGTGCGCGTGAGCGTCACGCCTTCGGGCATGTTCAGGTTCACCATGACCGCGTTGGAGTCTTCCGTCGGGGCCATCTCGCTACTCATGTTGTTGAAGCAGAGGTACGCAATAGCCAGGAGGCCCGCCACTACCGGGAAAAGCAAGAATCGCAACTTGAGGAACCCACCGAGAAGCACAGCGTAAATGCGGTTGAGCCAGTCAAAGAACGGCTCGGTAACGCGGAAGAACCAACCCTGTTTTTGGCGGCTCAGGAACTTGGAACAGAGCATCGGCGAGAGCGTAAGCGCACAGAGCGTCGAGAGGAAAACAGTCCCGATCATCACCGCGACAAACTCGCGGAACAGGAGGCCCGTAGTACCGCCCAGCGCAAGCACCGGCACAAACACGGCCATGAGCACCACAGATGTCGCAATCACCGCGAAGAAGATTTCGTTTGTACCCGCGACCGCCGCCTGTTTGGGAGTCATGCCGCGTTCAATCTTGTGGTAGATGTTTTCCACAATCACGATGGCATCGTCCACCACAAGGCCAATCGCCAAGACCATCGCAAGCAAGGTCAGCACGTTGATACTGAACCCGCACAGATACAGCACGAAGAAGCTTCCGATAACGGCCACCGGCACCACCACCATCGGGATGAGCGTCGTGCGGGCCTGCCGCAGGAAGGCAAAGATAATCGCAATCACCAGCAGGAACGCGATAAAGATGGTCTCTACCACTTCCTTGATGGAAGCGCGGATGTTGATGGAGGTATCACGCCCGTAAAGCACCTGCACGCCCTCGGGAATCTCGCGGCGGATATCCTCCACGCGCCTGTAGAACTCGTTCGCGATTTCCACGTGGTTACTACCCGGCTGCGCCATCAGGGCGAGCGTGATGGAGTTCTTGCCGTTACGGCGGAACCCGGTACGCGTATCCTTCGGTTCGTAATGGATATCCGCCACATCGGAAATGCGGATGACGGTCCCGTCGGCAGCCGTCTTTACCGCGATATTCTCGAACGCTTTCGGGTCCAGAATGCGGCCCAGTGTGCGGATAGAAAGCGTTGTCTCGCTACCCTCGATAGAACCGGAGGGCAGTTCCAGGTTGCCGCGTTTGAGCGCCGCCGACATCTCGGCTCCCGAAACGCCAAGTGCCTGCAGGCGCACCGGGTCAATCCACAGGCGCACCGTCGGGCGCTTTTCGCCCCAGATGGCAACTTCCGACACACCGTTGATGGTCTGCAGGCGTTCCTTCACAAAGTTGTTCGCGATTTCGGAAACTTCCATCGGGTCGAGT
This sequence comes from Fibrobacter sp. UBA2449, assembly GCF_002342555.1. Lineage (NCBI taxonomy): Bacteria > Pseudomonadati > Fibrobacterota > Fibrobacteria > Fibrobacterales > Fibrobacteraceae > Fibrobacter > Fibrobacter sp. UBA2449. The sequence goes on along the minus strand of NZ_DDQF01000020.1, from coordinate 113,587 downwards.
TTGTCGCTCACGAGGCTCACCATCAATATCGGGTCGTTGTCGCTATCGGACTTGTAGACCGTCGGTTCATCGACATCGTCCGGAAGCCTGCGGCGCACGCGGCTCACGCGGTCGCGTATTTCGTTCGCGGCCGCCTCCAAGTCCATTCCCGTTTCAAACTCGATGTTGATGAAAGAGAAGCCGTCTCGGCTCGTGGAGGTAAGCGCCTTGATGCCCGATGCGCTGTTGATGGATGCTTCCAAGATTTCGGTGACTTCGGCCTCCACCACCGCGGCGTTAGCGCCCGGGTACGAGGTACGCACCTGAATCAAGGGATAGTCGACATTCGGGTATTCGCGCACGCCCAGGTTGCTTGCGCCAAACGCACCGAGCAAGATGATGACAAGCGCCATCACCGTCATGAGTACCGGGCGACGTACGGAAAGGTTCGCGACACTCATCCGCGTTTACTCCACTTCGTAATCGGCGTTGTGGCGGATTTCACGAATGCGCACAGAAATGCCTTCGCGCAGGCTAATGAGGCCCGAAGTAATCACGGTATCGCCCTCGTCGAGCCCTCCGGTCACATCGACCGTAATCGGCGTGCGGAGCCCGGTCTGTACGTGCTTGATTTTCGCCTTCCCGCCCGTAGCCACGAACACGTAGGCGCCGTCCTTGTCCAGCGTGAACGCCTCGGCCGGAATCGGGATGCTCTTTGCGACTCCCGCCTGCATAGTCACGTTCACTTTTGCGTAAGAACCTGCAAGGAGTTCGCCCCCTGCGTTATTGACTTCCACCAGCACCTGGCGGGTACGGCTACTTTCCGAAAGTCCCGCTTCCAGGGCCTTCACCTTGCCGTTTGCAGAAATATTGCGTTCCTCGTCCTTGAGTTCCACGGCATCGCCCGGCTTGAGGGCCGATGCATAGCGCTGCGGGAGGGCGAATTTCGCCTTCAACTTCTTCACTTCGCTGAGAGTTGCGACCGAGGTCCCGGTCGTGAGCCACGCGCCCACCGAAATGTTCACGAAACCGAGCTTGCCTGCAAACGGGGCCCGCACTTCGGTCTTCGCAATCTGCGCCCTGATGAGTTCCACCGACGCTTCCGCAGACTTGAGCGACGCTTCCGCCGCTTCCATGTCGGCCTTCGTCGCACCATCCTTCTCGTAGAGCCCCTTCGCGCGGTCGTACTTCTGCTGGGCGAGCTGCTTGTTCGATTCCGCCTGCTTGAGCTGCGCCCTGAGTTCGGAATCGTCAATCTTTGCAAGGAGCGTGCCCTTCTGCACCTGGGCGCCATCCTTCGCGTAAAGGTTCGTGAGCCTGCCGGACGTTGCCGCAGTCAGTTCCACACTGTTGAGGGGTTCGAGCGTCGCCATCGCAGAGAACGTCTTGCCGCCCTCGTGGGCTTCGGCAATATAGCCTTCCACAGCAATCTCGCGTGCAGGCCTGCCTCCCGGTCCGCCTTTCCCGCTCGGGCCCCCCTTGCCCGAAGCACCGGCACCCTTCGCACCGCTCGCAGCGGAATCTTCGCCACCGCAGGCGGCAAGGAAAAGGGCTACAAAAACGAATACAATAAACTTTTTCACGCGATTTAGATGCATATCGGGTACTAATGGTTGCATTTAAATGAAATTCCCCGGTCAAAATTTCACATTGAAAAGAAGCCCGCTGCCGTCTTCATAGAACTCGGGGGTCACCTTGAAGCGCTCCGTGAACGATTTGGAGGACGTCGCGCGGTAGATGCGCATGGCATCGAGCATGGAGACGACGCGGTTCAGCACCAGCGCCCCCACCGACACCTGGAAAATAATGCGGCTAACACGGTAATGGCGCAAACGACTCTTGAACTCGTCGATATGTTCCGTCGTCTCGGGATTGTCAGAACTACCCCAGTCCCACTGGATGCTCTCGTCGAGTTCGCTGTTGACATCCTTGCCCGCGCGGATCATCGCCTGGTTGTAGTCCTCGTCCATGTCGGGCGAGGAATTCTGCCCCGCAACGCCACCACGGCTCCGGTAGTCGCCCACCGTATTGAGCATCGAGATTTTCTTGCTAGAACTCGTGAGTCCCGCATACCGGACAGCATAGGAATGCGCCGAAGCGATGTATTTTTCGCCAATAAAATACGAACCGAAAGTCGTAAGCCAGAGGGCCGCATCAGTCCATACAAAAGGCCGCACAAGAGACTTCTCGCCCAGGTAAAGTTCGCCCATGCCTGGCAAGAGAGCAGATGCGCCCAACGCCAACCACAGACTCTTGTCCTGGTTCTTGCTCACGCTCTCGTCGACCGAAATCACGACCTGCGAAAAAGCGGCAGACGAGGCAACGAGGACTCCCAGGAGAACCGACAGGATTAGCCGCATCAGAATCCCCAGCTAGCCTGCACGCCCACGTCGAGTCCGTTGAATATGTTCACGTAGCTGTCGAAGTGGAGATGGTCGTACCACGAAAGTTCTTCGGAATAGAGCGCCTTGTTGTGCGCATTGGCCGTAAACGCAGCGTCAACCGCCGAGATAATATGGTTGAGGATAAGACCTCCAAAGAACCACACCTGCAAATCGGCGTAGTCGTTCGCCTTGTTGCGCATGGAACGGTACTTGTCCATGTTGGACGACTTTCCCAGCGGGACGATTCCGTCTTCCAGTTCGTCGTCCTCGAGCCCAAGGTTGATGGCCACCGCCGGGTCTTCCACATCGTCCCAGCCGAGCACATAGGTCTTGTCAGAAATCTGCTGGAACAGGGCGGAAGCATCGAAGAATGCGCCCACCGCCTTGGTCTCATCGCCAAGCGAAGCATCTTCCAGCGCCGACGCGTTCGAGACGGAGAACCGGTCCGTATGCGCCTTGTCCTTATAGAAGAGCCTTCCCGCCGTGTAACATCCCGAGTTGCCCGCATCGCCATAGATGGCCTCGCAGAACGCCTCGCGGCTGTTCATGTAGCGGGTCTCGAAGCGCGATTCTTCCGTCTCGTCCGAGAGCTGGCCGTAAAGTTCGCGCATGCCGGCCTCGTAGCGGCCAATGGAATAGTGCTTCTTCGCGAACTTCTTGTACTTGTCGACCTGGTCGTTATACTTGTAGACCGAGAAATAGCCCCAGCTGGTCCAAAGGGCGGCCTCGAGCGCGAGGTAGGCGCCACCGCGGACATAGGTGAACGTGGACCCGCCCACGTAGAGCTGGCCCGAACCAGGAACCACGAGCGACATGAACAGCGCCTTGCGCGGGCTCTTGTAACGGCCCTTGAGTTCGTCAATGCCGTAGACCTTGGACACCTTCACCGGACCGAGAAGGTCGCGGCGGCTCATGGAACTGGAAGAGATGTCCGGAGCCGGCTGTTCGGAACTACTGGAGCTGAGGGCAGCAAGCGAATCGCGGATACGGTTCTCTTCGGAAAGCCTCTTCATCTCCGCGGCGTAGGCTTCTTCGGGAGTCATCTGCATCGCGGAATCGCCGGCAGCGGAGTCGGCAACCGCCGTATCGGCAGGAGCAGCCGTGTCCGCCACAGCGGGGGCGGTCGTGTCGGCAACCGCGGGGGCAGCAGAATCAGCCGGAGCGGCAGGCTGTTCGGCAGAAGACGAGAGCGGGGCGCTCGACGGCGAAACGGGTACGCTGGAAGACGAGGCAACCGCGCTAGAAGAAACGGCGACACTCGACGAGGATAACACCACCGAGGAACTGGAAACTTCCTGGGCAGCCTCGTTTTCGGCCTCGAACTCCGCGAACAGGTCGCGGGGCTGGGCAAGGGACTGGCCCACAAAGACACTGGCCACGCAGGCCACAAATGAAAGAGCGAACTTACGCATATAGCCTTAAAATAGCAAAAACAGCGCCACACGAAAACACCTGTCCAAGCTGCCCATTTGCAAAAGGGCACATGTAAATAAAAATTTCAGGGTCAATTTGGCTCATTTTCCCGTTTCGGTCGTTTTTAGTAATAGATAGGGAGCGTTCTCCTGTCTGGAACACAAAGGAGTCAGAATTGACTAGAAATGAATACTCAGTTTTTCTCGACATGCTCAAGGAGGCCGAAAAGCAAGGCAAAGATCTCGATGCTATCATCAAGGAGCATGAAAATGAAAACGTGTACATATACAACGACGCCTGCTTCAAGAAGATTTTCGCAAGCGAGAAGAACATAGCCTTGACGACGGACCTCGTGAACGCAGCATTGAATCTTGAGGGCGCCAACCGCATCGAGAACCCAAAGCTCGTGAATCCGTTCATTCCCGGCGAAGTTGGCTACCGAAATTCAGAACCAGACCTTCTGCTAATCCACGATCGCGGCGACGACCGCCCGCGCGACCGCATCTCCATCGAAATTCAGCACAAGGATCGCACGCTTTTCAAAAACCGCGTCATACTTTATGTAGCACGGCACACTAGCAACATGGTGAAAAAGAACGAACCCCCTATTTTGGAGAATCTGAACCTGCTGGCTTTCCAGTTTTTCAATGCATTTCCGTGGAAGGTCTCACATCAATACCGCCACACGGTACAGCTTCGGAACCAGGACATGCAGCTTTATTTCGACAAGCAGGTCATCACGGTTGTCGAGGTGCAGAAGTTTCACGACCATTCCGATGTCTTCGTAGATGACCATAGCCGCCTTGCCCAGTGGCTCCGTGCCATCGATGCGCTAAACCACGAAGCTGATTTCAGCGAGTTTGCGGAGGACCCCGTGTTCAGGGTATTGCAAAACGAGGCAAAATTATGTAATTTCAGTTCTAGATACCTCATGACGGAGGAAATGAAGATGATTGACACAGCGCTCGAAGTTTTTAACAAGCAGGAAGAAATCGCGAGAAATTTCCTGAAAGATGGCGTTTCCGAGGAAAAGGTCGCCCGGAATACGGGCGTTCCCCTGTATATGGTCCGCGAGATGAAGGAAAAGATGAAATAGAGACTGCTCTACTTCCCTTTGAACATATCGAATTCAACCCTACACCGGGTTGGATTTTTTTATAAACTAATCATTTGCGAAGATTCAATCAATCCGGCACGTCTTTTACGCAACGGAGTGCCGCTGCAATTTTTTTGCTCCACAAAACAACAGCAAATTCATCTCGCCACCCATCATATAATATGAGTGGGTGATAAGCATTAACATAAGCTTCATCGCAATAATAATCCGAAGACAACCACAACGACGCACCCGAAACGCCACCCTGCCCCCAAAAATATTTTTCTTCCGAATCATAATATCCAGCAACCAACTTTTCTGAATCAAAATCATCGCAACCGTAATCCACAAAGCAATCGAAATATTTAACAGTCTTGACGTGTTCATCATAAGATGGCACATGCCATCCTTCTGGGCATACTCCACGAATTGTTTTGTAAAATTCGTTATATCCCAAACATTTATGCCACTCATTTTTCGACAAGTAATAGCCACACCCTTTACCTTCATCACTGAACAAAGCCGCGCTATCCATCACAGCGGACCACAAATACAACCGACCATATCTTTCACAATTATCTGGATTGTTATCATAACACCAGCTAGACGAATCTAATTCCGCCGTTGGCTGGATATAGGCATATTTCAGATTTTCCACCATCCAGGTTTGACGAGGTACATTTGTCCAATTAGGGTTTGAAATTTCAATAGTCATTGTCTTATAAACCCGTCCATCACGTTCGTCCATCATCTCACCATAAGATATATACCAAATATTAGGTAAGGAACTTGAAGAACTTTCAATCGACGAAGAACTCGAACCAATTTCAACAGATGACGAGACCAGGTTGTCAGATGAACTCGAAACAACCAAATCTTCGCTAGAAGAAAAACCTTCGGAATCCGAAGAAACTGATATAGGAGCATTTTCGCTGGATGAACAAATCTCAGCGGAGGATTCTTCAGGATACTCAAGAGGTTCCGACGTTCCTTCTTCGCCGCAAGAAAGGAGGCTTAGCGCAATACCGACTGCCAAGATGATTTTCGATGTATGTCGCATTTTTCCTTTCACCTCCCCCTTAATATACATTGTTTTGAGCGCAAATAGCAAATTAGAGGTTATAGAAAAAGCCGCTCCCGAATCGGGAACGGCCTTTTCAAGTTTTACCTTGTTGGCGCTATTACTTCTCAGCGACCACCCAAACCTTGACCTGAGCTTCTACGTCGCTGAACACCTTGATGGTGACAGTGTAGACACCGAGCTGCTTGATGGGCTCTTCGAGGGCAACCTGAGCACGGCTGACCTTGACACCCTGCTTGGTGATGGCATCGGCGATGTCGGCAGCGGTCACAGAACCGTACAGACGTTCGCCTTCCACGACGCGGCGTTCGAGGTTGACAGAAACCTGGGAGAGCTTGGCAGCGACGTCACCGGCGGCGGCGAGTTCCTTCTGGAACTGGGCCTCGAGGGCGGCGCGGTTGCTTTCGATCTGGGCCTTGGCTTCCTTGGTAGCACGGACGGCGAGCTTGCGCGGGAAGAGGAAGTTACGGGCATAGCCGTCCTTCACCTTCACGACGTCGAGCATCTTGCCCAAGTGGGGAACATTGGCTTTAAGAATAATTTCCATAGTCTAGTTCCTCCTTAGCGCAGGCTGTCCGAAACGAATGGGAGAATGGCCATCTGGCGGGCGCGCTTGATAGCCTCGTTCAGCATACGCTGGTACTTGGCGGACGTGCCGGAGATGCGACGCGGGATAATCTTGCCACGTTCAGAGATGAAGCGACGGAGAGTCTTCTCGTCCTTGTAGTCAATGAACTTGACATTGTTTTCCGTGAACCAGCAAGTCTTCTTGCGGCGGATACGCGGAGCCTGTTTCTTGTCTTCAAAAGCCATTATTCAGCCTCCCCTTCTTCTGCGTCGACCGGGATGATTTCCTCGGTGGACTGAGCCATATCCTGGTTGTAGACGATTTCGCTCATCGGATAATCAGCGAGGGTCATCCAGCGGAGAGCGTTCTCGTTCAGCTTGAGGGCAGCTTCCATGTTCGCCACCACAGAGGCTTCGGCCTTGTAGTAGAAAATCACGTAGTAGCCGTGCTGGCGCTTGTTGATGGTGTAGGCGAGCTTGCGCTTGCCCCAGTCGTCGCGACGGAGAATTTCACCGCCGCCGTTGGTGATCATGGCACCGATGTTCTCGACTTCAGCGTTGATGGCGTCGTCAGAGATCATAGCGTCGATGATAACCATCGTTTCGTATTGTCTCATAATGAGTCCCTTTGGTCTATCGCCCGGCTACCGACATTGGCTCCGGGAGGGTTCCGACTAAAATCGGTGCGGCAAATATAGAAAACGAGGCCTTTTTGTCAACACGGACCGGCCCTTGAGGTCGAACTTGGCCGCTTTCGAGGGAAAAACGCCCCTGTACGTGTAGGGGGAACGGCGGATGGAGGTCGGACCATCCCCGAACGAGCCCTCCGGGTCGATTTCGCGGATACTTACATATTTATATTCGCCCTGGACCACGTTGCTCTGGTTGCCGTCGGTGCGCATCAGGGCTATTCCCCCGCCCTCGACGATAGGCGCGAGGGCGTCCTCGAGACCGTTATAATCCTTGCAGCCGTCGATTTTCGCGGCCCCGCCCGAAGCCCCGGACCAGTCCTTCCCCTCGTCGAGCGCCTCGCCGACCTTCTCCCATTTCGCGTTAGCGGGCTCGCCGTTCGAGGTGGAATCGATGTAGAGTTCGAGCTTCACGGATGCATCCGTTATGTTGTACACAATAAACTTCATGCCGATCCAGCGCCCCGTCGGGAGCTTCGCGCCGCCCCAGAGAGGCGTCTGCTTGCCCATCACGCCCTCGCTCTGGTAGTAGCTGCCGGGGTGTTTCCATTCCTTCTCGAAATCCCACTTGCCGTCGTGCCGGAACCTTGCGTAGTACGTGTTCGCGTCGCAGTTGTTGCCCCCGCCGCTCGCATGCCCAAGCGCGCCGCTCCGCACGCCCATCACCATGCCGCCGTAGTCGGGGCCGTTTGCGGAAGCCTCGCCCCTGCGGTAGTAGGCGGTAAACTCCACGTCGCGATAGAACTGCTTCTTTGCGGCCCAAGACGTCTGACTGTTGATGTGGAACCGCGGGCCGGAACTCATCATCTGCATGACACCCTTGCCGTCTATCTTGAAGAAGGGAGACGCGTCGCCCGCGCTACGGTTGTCCGTCCATTCCAGCGGATCGTCGGCATCGCCATCCCATTCGATACCGCGCGCATGGCCGTTAGCCCAGTGCGCCGAATTCCATTCGACAGTACCCGACTTCGTGGGATAGAACTTCTCTATGCCGAAGGTATCGCGCGGGGATTCCTCGGCAAAGGCAACCGTGCACGCGAAAGCCAAAATCGAAACTGAACGCCAAAGACATTTTCCTGTACCCATAGAGCACACCTCACTACATAGGAATATATGTTTTTTCGGGCGCGAATCACGCCTTTTTCTCGTTTTTTTGTTAAATTTCACCACATGAAAATTTCGGACAAGGCTATCGGCTACTTTTCGCTACTCGCCCTACTTGGGCTGTTCGCGGGCATCGCCTACGGCATGTTCGAGGCACACGAAAAGGTCACCTACAAGGCCTACGTCGACTTCAAGGAGCTCGGGTCGCTACAGCCCGAAGACCCGGTGGTCATCCGCGGCTACACCGTGGGCACAATCGGCAAGGTAACATGGCTGGGCGACCGCGCCCGCGTGGAAATCAAGTTCGACGAGCCCCGCACCATCCGCGAGGGCACGAAGTTCAACAACGTGAACTACGCCATCATGGGCCAGCGCAGGCTCGAAATCGTCCCGAACAAGAACGGCAAGGTCCTCCCCGAAGACTTTATCCACCAGGGCAACTTCGAGCCCGGCATCGCCGAGGCGCTCCGCTACATGGAAGACGTCAACGAACAGCTTAACCACGTGCGCGAGGTCATCACGCTCATTACCGAGGGCGACTCCACCCACAAGTCCGTAAAGGAAATCTACGAGACCGTGATGCAGACGACCGAAGGGATCCTCGACAATGCCGACAAGACTCTCGACAAGCTCTCCCCCGCCATCAAACAGCTTGTAGGACAGCTGAACCAAGCGGCGAATTCCGTAGCCGACATGGCAAACCAGGTGGACACGACCGTCAAGGTGACAACGGACGCCCTCAACGAGAAAATTGCGCAGGCCGACAGCGCCATCCACGCCATCACCGAAGGCACGAAGAAGGCCGAACAGATTATCGCAACCATCGAGAGCACCCCCGCCGTGGACAAGCTCCTGAACACGAAGGACCTCGTCGACCGCGCGAACGACCTTGTCAAGAAGACGCAGGCGCTCATCGCCGCCATCGACACGAAGGGCGTCAAGATGTACGACGACCAGGGCAAAGAAGTCAGGCTCTTCACCTGGAAGAACACGAACCTTATCGGCAAGACAGCCCGCGAAAAGGCGAAACTCCGTGCCGAAAAAGGAGAAAGCCTTCCGGATTCCGGCCCCGCCGAGAGCGAGTAACGCGCAAGCAAGAAGGCTCCACCCATGGAAATTTCACAGCTTCCAGGACTCGGCCCCAAACGCGTCGAGGCTCTCCGTAAATCGGGGCTAGTCTCCATCGCGGACCTCCTCTACAATATACCGCGCACCTACCTCGACCAGACCAAGGTTTCAACCATCGGCAACTGCCATCCGGGCGAAAAGGTCGTGCTTATCGGCACCATCAGCCGTTCCGGAATCGTGCGGGGGCGCAGTTCCAGATTTATCGCCACCCTCACCGACGGCTCCGGCGAAATCCAGCTGCTTTTTTTCCGAGGCACGAGTTTCTGGGCCAGGAAAATCAAGAACGGCACCCGCTGGCTCGTCACGGGCCAGGTCGGTGAATACCGCGGACTGCAAATAACGCATCCCGACCTGCAGCCTATCGACGAAGGAGAAGAATTCAACGGCTGCATCCAGCCCATCTACCCCATCAGCGAAGCCTGCCGCGAAGCCCGGATGGAACAGAAGTTCTTCCGCGGTCTCTACAAGACGGTTTTCAACTTCCCGGGACTCACGCTCTCCGGGCTATGCCCCAGGGAACTGACCGACTACCTGCATTTCGCGCCCGTCATGGCGAATCTCCGCACGCTGCACCAGCCGCAGGATTTCCCGTCGATCTACAAGGCGAAACGCGAACTCAAGGTACTCGAGCTACTGCCGTTCTGCCTGCGCATGGTCAAGCGCCGCGAGAACCAGAAACTGCGCGGTCACGAGCGCCAAATCGACCTCGGGACGGTAATGGCCGCAAAAGCAAGGTTGCCGTTCTCGCTCACGCGCGGACAGGAAGAGGCTCTCGACACGATTGTCGCGGGGCTCAACGGCAAAAAGCAGTTCCACGCGCTTTTGCAGGGCGACGTCGGCTGCGGAAAGACAGTTGTAGCGATGCTTGCGATAATGGCCGTATGCGGCGCGGGCGAACAATGCGCCCTCATGGTCCCGACCGACATCCTCGCGCGACAGCACTTCAAGAGCCTCAAGCCGTTTTTTGACGCGGCAGGGCTCAGCGTGCGCCTGCTGGTAGGCGCCACCCCCGCCGCAGAAAAGAAGACAATCCTCGGCGAACTGCAGATGGGACTTGCAAACGTCGTCATCGGCACGCACGCGCTGTTCAGCAAGGATGTCACATTCGCGAAGCTCGGGTTCGTCATCATCGACGAACAGCACCGCTTCGGCGTAGGCCAGCGCGAAGCGCTTCTTGCCAAGGGAGACTACCCCGACATGCTCGTGATGAGCGCCACCCCCATTCCCCGAAGTCTCGCGATGACGCTCTATGGCGACCTGAAGGTCATAAGCATCAAGGAAAAGCCCGCAGGCCGGAAGCCCATCAAGACGCGCCTCGTAAACGCAAGCAAGCGCGACGACATGAAGAAATTCATTTGCACGGAAGCCGCCGGCGGGAACCTCTGCTACTGGATTGCGAGCCGCGTCGGCACGGACGAGGAAGGTAGCGCCCGGAGCGTCGACGAAATTGTCGATGAACTGAGGAACTACATCGCGGGGCCGGGCAGGGCCATCCCGGGAGGAGCAACGCTCAAGGTCGCGGGAGTCCACGGCCAGATGGACGAGGCGCAGCGCGACGCCATCATCGCAAGATTCGCGAAAGGCGAAATCCACATTCTCGTAGCGACGACCGTCATCGAAGTCGGCGTGAACGTGCCCGCCGCGAACCTCATGGTCATCGACCAGCCAGACCGATTCGGTCTGGCGCAGCTGCACCAGCTGCGCGGCCGTGTAGGCCGGGGCGATGCCCAGGCATGGTGCTTCCTGATGATTCCCGAGGGCGACGCGGCGGATTCCAGCATGGAGCGGCTATCGCAGTTCTCGCAAACCGAAGACGGCTTCGAGATCGCCGAACTCGACCTGCAAAACCGCGGCGCAGGCAACCTCGAAGGCAACGAACAGAGCGGCGCATGGGTGTTCCGCTGGTTCGACTGGATTGCCGACCAGGAACTCATCAGCCAGACGCTCGAAACGGCAGAACACATCCTGAAGGATTCGGGTTCATTCGACGAAAGCGCCCGCATGAAAATCCAGGCCTGGTACGGCGAAAAGGAATTCGCAAACGAAGACGGCGTGCACTAGGTATGCGCGTTTCGAGCAGCAATTAAATCAAATTGGTGAACGTGCCGAGCACAAGCGCAAGGAGCGCGATATTCAAGAAGAACATGGCGCGGCGCACTATCATGAAGAACACCGCCTGCCAATGCAGGATGCCGTCCGTCGGCGCAATCAGTTCCTTGACAGCGAGGAACATGTTGAGGATGCCCGTAAGTACCATCATCAGCGCACCCGCGAAGTAGCCCTCGTTCCAGACCATCACCGTAACGACAATGCCCGCCACCATCGCAAAAAAGCCGATGATGACCTCTACACGCAGGAACATGGACTTTATCTTGCGCGCCAGGGAACGGACCTCGTTTTGTTTTTGTTCATCCATAATCGAAAATATACAAAAGGATGGGAGACGCTACAACGAGTAGCTCGTCGTAATGGAGTAATGCAGATCCCCCTTGCGCTCCCCGTTCAGGGGCACACTCACGTCGACCTTGTTCACCAGCCTGGAGATGGACTTAGTCTGTACAAATCGAACGCCTAGCCCAAGCACATAGACCAGGTCGTCGCGGTTGATATCCGAGAAGTTCCACGCCGTTTCGCCGATGCTTCCATACCCGACAAAAACGGGAACCAGCGTGAGAATTTCGAATCGCGGGAACCAGCGCTGTTCAAGGCTGCCGTAGACCCTCGCCTGTCCCGTGTAATATCCGGTCGGGAAACCAACAAAGCCGTCGGAGCCGCCCAGCGAAAGCTGGTAGCCAAGGCGCGCATCGTCATAGAAGTCGGCAAGCCCGGTCAGCACCGTCGAGAACCGGTCATTCGGGTGGAAAATGTATTCTCCCTTGAGCCGGCCGAAAAAGTCGTGCTTTTCGCCATGGTCCAGGTAAAAATGCGCATTCGACGAAAGAGTCAGGTGGTGCATGCCGAAACCGAGGTAGAGATTCATCCAGAAATCGAACCGGATGTCGTTATCGGCAGCCCCGATCTGCTCGTAGTTCTTGGAAACCTGCACCTTCGCCGTCCAGCCACGATCCACGTCCTCGGTCCACTTCGCATTGTGGAAGTTGCGGATCTTCTCGTAGCGCAGGTTCGAATACATAACGTAAGCGCCGAGCCTCGAATCCTTGCGTTCCGGAAGCCATTCGTTCCATGCCGAGGCCGAATCGATGGCATAGGACTTTTCGCCATCGGTGAACAAGTACCGCGAAAGTTCTCCCTTGCTCGCGGTAAGCCTGCGGTAGTCGTAAGTCGCACCGAGGTAAATCTTGCGCTGTGTTCCGCCAAAGGAACGGCTAATCCTGAAGCTCAGCGAGTCGCTCACGAACTTCTTTACCTGCATGAGTTCGACCGTTTTCTTGCCGTTATATTTCTGCAAGGAATCCAGCGGCTTGTCCGTCGGGTACTCAACTGCCCCGGCAGGCATGTCGCCACTGCCATAAACGTAGTAATAGCTCTCGTTCTTGAGGCCTGCAAGCGTGTAGGCCCACTGGTTCACACTCCGGCTGAGGAACGGCACATACATCTGCCAGCTCGCGAGGTAGCCGTCGGTATTGTAGCTGTAGAGAAAATCGAGATGGTTGTAGCGGAAAATAAAATGCGGGTCGCCGTATTCCACCTGCCACATGTCGCGAAACTCGTTATGCCCGAAATAGAACCCGAGCAACTGGCCGAGGCCGAGGAAGTTGCTTTCCTGCACGCCGACACCCCAGTTGAAATTGTCGTAGCTCCATTCGCTGCCGCTGAACCCGAAACTAACCGGAATCGTCAGCGTCCAGTTGTCGCTCGTATGCACATTCACGATGTTTTTCCCGCCATCCTCGGAGACCGTAATGGAGGCGTCGCTCAAGAAACGCTGCTCGCGCAGGAAGCGTTCCGATTCAAGCATCAGGTCGAGATTCGCCAAATCGCCCTGATTAAAAAGGAGGAGCTTGCGGACCGTGTGCTCGCGGGTCTCGATATGGATCCAGTTCAAGAAGCGATAGGCAAGCGCATCGTACTTGGTATGCACCTTGGAATCGTCGAACGCATCGCCGATATCGTAGACGATGCTATCCACATGAAAAAGGGAGGTAGAATCCGCAACCGGCAATTCGGCCGCCACGGGAAAAGCCACAAGCAGTAAAAGAAATGAAAAAGCAATCAAGAAACGCACACGCACAATATAGAAAATACGCATCTTGCACGAACCATGCCATTTTTCTAAATTTGCCTGCGGGTAGCGGATGGCCGCCGGCAGCAATGCTGGAGGAAAGTCCGGGCACCACAGGGCAGGATGCTGGATAACGTCCAGGCGCGGAAACGCGACAGACAGTGCAACAGAAAGCAAACCGCCAGGTTCGGGCGCAAGCCTGAGCAAGGTAAGGGTGAAATGGCGAGGTAAGAGCTCACCGCGTTCCTGGTGACAGGGACGGCACGGTAAACCTCATCCGGTGCAAGACCAAGCAGGAATCCGTCCGCAAGGACCGGCTGCGGCCCGCGGCTGTTGGATATCCGGGTAGGTCGCTTGAGGCGGTCGGTAACGACTGGCCCAGAGAGATGGTCATCGCCCCGCAAGGGGTACAGAACCCGGCTTATAGATACCCGACTTGAAGGCTCCCGCCAACCGCGGGGGCCTTCTCCTTTTCACCGTAGCCGCCCCTTCATTTTGAATAAAATAAGCCCCTCCGTACGGGAGGGGCCGTCTATAAAATTTAGAATAGACTAGCGGTCGTGGATGTCGACGCATTCACGCACGTTGCGTGCGGCGAACATACGGCCACGGCGCGGATCGAGGCAGTCGACGCGTTCCGGACGGTTGCGGTGGAAGTCAACGATCATCCAGCGGGTACCGTCATTGCAGTAGTAGTCAAAACGGCCTTCGGCATCGCCACGGTCACAACGGCCTTCAACCATCACGCGACGGTTGCGGTAGTCAAGACGGAAACCGCGGTCACGGGGACGGCAGTCCGGCTTCTCGAAGCGGCATTCCAGGCGTTCGCGCGGCGGCGGAGGAGGAGGATCGCTACGGCGTTCAGACTTCCTGTTATCCACATGGACAGAGAATCCTGCCCAGGCACCAGACGAAAGCACAAGCGTTGCAGCAATAACTGCAAGAAGGGACTTTTTCATTTGTTCTCCTTTCATAAGAGTTTATGTTTACTGTTAACTATGGCCTAAATATACTTTTTTTTCATTGAAAAGCACGGCTATAGAAAAAAAACTAGATAAAACGCCATTTTTTTTGACTAGAAACACCCGAAAAAAACAACATGCAACCGAAGCCCCTCTCCAGGCATCCAAAAAGACACCTCAAAAAAAACGCCGGAATAATCCGGCGATTTTTATATACAAGCGCAATCAGATCAGTTCGTCGGGCGGGAGGTGTTCCGCGCTTTCCGGTTCCTGGTAGAAGGTCTCGGGAATCTGGACCTGATTCTGGAAATAGGCCCTGTGCGCGGCAATCACGCGTTCACGGGCGAACGCGGCATCCTGCCACTCCCCAATCTGCACGTCCTTGCCTTCCAGTTCCTTGTAGTTCTGGAAGAAGTTTTTCGTAATGCGCAGGAACATCTGGTCCACGTCGCCGATATCCTTGATGGGGCGCGGGTTGAATGTCGGCACGCCCAGCACCTTGTAGTCCTTCTTGCCGCCATCGGTCATGTCGAGAGCGCCAATCACGCGACAGGTGCAGACGGAACCCGTCATCATGGAAGCAGGGCTGTAGATGAGCATATCGAGCGCATCGCCGTCGTCGGCCTTAGTGCTCGGGATAAATCCGTAGGTGCAAGGATAGCTCATCGAACTGAGCAGGCAACGGTCCAGGCGGAACACATGCAGACGTTCATCGTACTCGTACTTGAGGTTCGTGTCCTTGCCGATTTCCACGACGCAATCCACTTCATAGGGATACTTGCGTCCGATAGGGAGATCGAGATAGTTAATAGCCATTTATACTCCAGAGGCCCACGTCGAGCCCGATTTTATTTACTCTCTATTTATTCTTCAAAAAGTAACGCAAATTTAACATTTATGTATGAAATAGTCAAGTGTTCCGGCTCGCAGAAAACCATTTACCGACTGCGCCACCTGGATGATGTCACCTTGTCGAACAGCCCGAAATAGAACACCGGTTCTCCCCTGTCGGGACTGTAGCCGACCTCGAAGCGGATGCGGTCGAGTGCCGGAATCACGAGATGCACACCGCCATAGACGGCGCCCTCGTAATCGTCCCAGCCGGGGCGGCCCCTGTCCCAGAGCAGGCTTCCGTCGAGACCGGCCACAAGTTGCACCCCATAGAAGAAGTTCACGCCGGCAATACTTGCGGAACGGCGTTCCAAAAGCACGAACCTTTCTTCGAACGTAAGGAGTGCCTCGTGGACGCCGAGAGAGCCCGAGTCGGCCTCGTGCCCGCGGAACGTATTGGCACCGCCATGGTAGTAATAATCATAGAACTTCACCTCGCCCGGACGGTAACGCACGAGCGCCGTCGCACCTGTTACAAAGCGCCCGAAGGTCTTGTAGGCACGCGCATCGGTCAGGAGTTCCCAGTAGTTTTCGCCGTTATCCCTGTTGCAAAAGCGCGATTCCGTTTCGACCGGTCCACCTGATTCGTCCGATTCGATATTGGCGCTACACGCAACATATTCTTCACCCGCACCCACATGCGTAAGCATATATTCGAAATACACGCCATCGCGCGTGTCGAGCTTGCTGTCACGATAATCGAAAGCAAAGCCAAGTCCAAATTCTGGAAGATTCGCAAAGTCCCTCAACCGGCGGTAGGCGGCAGTCCCCAGCATCGACAGGTGCGGCAAGAACTTGTATTCCAGATCCAGGTCGAGCAAGACGCTTTTTTCCTGGAAACCCCGGATGTTGTCGTAGCTGTCGGTCAAGAGGAATTCGAAGTTCCACCCGAGCGGAAGCCCGAACAGGTAGGGGGAACTCGCATAGAAGGCGGCCTCGTTCTTGTCGAAGAACGGGTCCACCGTCGTGCGGTACTGCACCTCAAGCCGAATATCTTCGCCCGCCACATTGATGTTCGCAAGCGCGGCTCCGAGCATCAGACCGTCGCGGTCGGTCTTCTTGCCCGCGGGTGCCGGAATCCAGCGGAAGATTTCCTTGAAGGAATATGTGAGTTTTACAAGACCCGGTTCGGCAGGCTCACCGGCCTTTTCGCAAGAAACGGAAATCTCGGTGAACAGGTCGAGGTCCTGCAGGCGGAGCTTTTCAGCCTCGAACTTTTCGGCAGCAAAAGGCTCCCCTACGCGGTTCACGAGTTCGCGCTCCACCACGCGGGAGTTCGTATGCACGAGCCCTTCGAAGTTGATCGAAGCGACCACCAGGCCATCCGCGCAACCGGCAGACGCCGAATCCGCAGCCGCAAATGCAGCCGAGACAAGCGCGAAAAGGACCATGTATACGACTTTACGAATTCGGTTCACCTTACAAAATATAGAAATTCGCCTCTCCGAAGCCCGCAACCCACACCAAACGCCTTATCCTTTTCTATATTTGGAGCGTCAAAAATTTGAGAAGCACCGAGGTTTCCATGCTTGATTTTCTTGCAAACTACTGGCCCTGGCTCATCGCAGTCGTTGTCATCGTTCTTGCCATTTTTGCTTTCCGCGGACTCCGCAAGGCCCTCAAGGAAGGCGGCGGCGCATTCAACCTTGAAACCATCCAGAAAAACACCGCACCGAACTTCGCGGCCCTGAAGCAAAAGTCGAAGGCCCTCCTCGCCGATGCCGACATGATTTGCGAAACAAAGGAAGGAAGCAACCTCGTGATGCCGAAAAAGGAAGACATGATGTTTTTCCGCCGCGCCGTGAAGCAAAAGTACAAGCTCGCCATGTTCCTCGTGCCGGGCACGAACAAGGTCGTGTACTTCTTCTGCAAGACGGAACAGGGACTGCGCCGCCGCATCGAAAACCTGGTCATCAACCAGAAGTTCCGCGAAGGCAAACCGCCCTACATGGACGTTGCCACCGGCGAAAAGCTCAAGTACCCGAGGTAATGGGTCCATTTCTCTCGACTAGAGCTGAATGACCTACAAAGACCTCGCCCTCGCCGAAGAAGAAGGCAAGCTGGAAGCGGCCCTCGCGGAGTCGCGCAACCTGCTTGTCGAAGCTCCCACGGGATCGGGAAAATCGCTATTCATCCCCTACTTTTTAAGCAAGCACTGCACAGGACGTGTTGTCGTTTTGCAACCGCGCAGGATTGCGGCGTTAGCTTTGGCGCAATTTTCGGCGAAGCTGCACGGAGAACCCTGCGGAAAGACCGTCGGCTACCAGTTCAGGCAGGATAGCTGCAAGAGCGCGGAGACGCGAATCCTCTTCCAGACCTACGGAAATTTCTTGCAGGAACTCCTGCACGGGAAAATGGATGCGGACTGGATCGTATTCGACGAATACCACGAGCGCAAGGCCGACATGGACCTGCTGTTCGCGTTTTTCAATCGAAGGACCCCGGCCAACCCCGTCAATCGAGAGCAAGAGCCGGAGAAGGCTGCGCCAAGGATTGCAGTGATGTCGGCGGCGCTGAACCGCGAGGAACTCGAAGCGGTTCTCGGCGTCAAATGCCTCACGCTCGGCCACCCGCTCTATCCCGTGCAAATTATCCACCAGGCCCCCGCCACGGGAACGTCGCTTACATCGGGCGTGGGCATCGACGCCGAAGTGGTGCGGGCGCTCAAGACACTTTACCACAACCATATCTGGCAGACCACCCTGGTGTTCTTGCCGGGCAAGGCCGAAATCGCCCGCTGCCACAGCGCCGCCGCAGAAGCGCTCGGACAAAACAGCGCCGAATTCCTGGAACTCTACGGCGGACAGGACCGCGAAACGCAAGACCGCATTTTCGAAACGACCGAACGCCCGCGGGTCATATTCACAACGAACATCGCGGAAACATCCATCACCGTCCCGAACGTATCGGGCGTCGTGGATAGCGGTATCGAACGAGTGAGCCTCTACGACGACAGCGAAAAGGTAAATGTTCTCCGCACGCTACCCATCTCGATGCAGAACGCCATCCAGAGAAGCGGCCGTAGCGGACGCACGCAGAACGGATGCGCCATACGCCTGTGGAGCGAGGAAAGCGAAAAGCGCATGCCGCGCGGAATCGTCCCCGAAGTCACTCAGATAGAGCCCACGGAACTGTTGCTGCAAAAAGCGGCGCTAGAACGTGAGATTTCCTCCTCCGCAGGGACAGGAATAACGCTCCCGACGGCGATTCCGGAAGCCCGAGAAATTGTGGCGACCAAGCTCCTCGAAGGTTTCGGAATGCTCAAGGACGGCGCCATTACCGAACTAGGTCTCAAGGCCATCCGCACTCCCGTTTCAAACATCCCGCTCGCATTGCTCCTCGCTTCCGCAAAAAGCAAGAGCGAACTTCCCGACTTGTTGCTTGCCGCTCTCGCCTGGATTCATTCCGGCACCGAATTTTTGCAAAAAAGCAAAATCGCCTACGACATTCTCACGCTCGCAGCCGATACGCTATCAAAGACAGCGGCAGCACCTCGCGAAGTCATGTTTACGCTCCGTCAGTTGCGCGATTACAGGGACACCTTAGCCCCGTCGGAATCGGCAGACGGGAACCATTCCTTTGTCTGCAAGCAGCTTCTGAAAGCCTTTCCCGACAGACTTGCCACCCCAAGCGGAAGTGCATACAAACTCGCAAACCAGAGCGTCATCCGTTTACAGGTTGCAGAACCGCCCTATGCGATCCTTGCCCTCTGCATGCTCCGTACCGGGACCACCAAGTCCGAACTCAAGGTCAACCTCTACGCCCCCATCGCAAAGGAGATGCTCGAAGGCGAAAGCGCCTCCACCCGCTACGAGCTCCTTTGGAGAAACGGGCAGGAACGGTTCATCGGAATCGAGATCCGCGAAACGGCAAACGCAGACGGAGACCGCACCGAACTTTCACGCAAGGAAATCCTCACGCAGGAAGCATCGCCGAAAGTTCTCGACGAACTGAAAAAACTTACAGCCGTCGCCTGGAGCGAAAAAATCGAAAAGGAAAATTGGAGCGGACGCTACCTCACCGAGGATGTCCAGACTCTCCTCACCAAAATGCGACTCGCCGCGAAGCTATACCCCGAATACGGGCTTCCCGAATTCAACGACGAGGACATGGAACTGATATTCGACGAACTTACCAGCGGGAAATTCCTGCTGCGCGATATCAACGAGGACCGCTACCGGGGTATCGTGGAAGATTATTTCGGCAAATCCATGTTGCCTTGGCTCAACAAGACCTTCCCTGACCACTACATGCTCCCGAACGGCAAACGCGCACGCTATAGCTACCAGCCCGTCAACAATAGCGAAGACGGGAAGTCTGTCCAGAGCGTAGACGGCGTACTGGTCGAAATATCCGCCCGAATCGAAGACCTGATGCAGCTCCGCGGCGAACACCGAATCGCCGATGGCAAGCTAAAAGTCCGCTACGACATCCTCGCCCCGAATTTCCGCACCATCCAGAAAACCTGGGACCTGACCGGATTCTGGCAGAATACCTACGCCGAAGTCCGGAAGGAACTCCGAGGCCGCTACCCCAAGCACCCCTGGCCCGAAAAAGTCGAATAGCAAGTCGAGTAAATTGCTATATTTGGGGACACTATGAGTCTAAAATTTGATACCCCCATTACCGAAGTTCCGCTGTTCCACCAGGGCAAAGTACGCGACATGTACGACCTGGGCGACAGCTTCCTGATGGTCGCCAGCGACCGTCTTTCCGCTTTTGACGTGGTGCTCCCCACCCCGATCCCTGGTAAGGGCAAAATCCTCAACCAGCTTTCGCTGTTCTGGTTCAAGCACCTCGGCATGAAGAACCACCTCATCACCGCCGACGTGAACGAATACCCCGAAGTGCTCAAGAAGCACGCCGACTACCTCCGCGGCCGTTCCATGATCGTGAAGAAGGCGAAGCGCCACTCCGTGGAATGCATCGTGCGCGGCTACATCGTGGGTTCCGGCTGGAAGGACTACCAGAAGACGGGCCGCATCTGCGGTCACGTGCTCCCCTCCAACCTGCAGCTCTGCCAGAAGCTCGAGACTCCGCTCTACACGCCGAGCACCAAGCCCGACGTCGGCCACGACGAGAACATCAGCTTCGAACAGACCTTCGACATCGTGGGCGAAAAGGTCGCCACCGAACTCAAGAGCATGTCCCTCGACATCTACACGAAGGCCCGCGACTACGCTGCCAGCAAGGGAATCATCCTCGCCGACACCAAGTTCGAATTCGGTGAAATCGACGGCGAAACCGTGCTCATCGATGAAGTGCTCACGCCGGATTCCAGCCGCTACTGGCCGGCCGACAAGTACCAGGTGGGCAAAAACCAGGAAAGCTTCGACAAGCAGTACGTGCGTGACTGGCTCGAAACTCTCGACTGGGGCAAGACCTACCCGGGTCCGGAAATCCCGGCAGACGTCGTGAAGAACACGCTCGCGAAGTACGAAGAAATCTTCGTGCGCCTCACCGGCAAGCAGCCGGAATTGTAACTGGAAAAAGTCATTCTGGACCCTATCGCCTACGGCTCCAGGGTGACATTCCGATTGAACTACGCAGGCTGAACAGTCTGCGTTTTTTAGAAAAAAAAACTTTCATCCGAAGGATATGAAAATGAAATCTGTACCTATTACGCTGCTCACCGGTTACCTCGGAGCCGGAAAGACGACCCTCCTGAACTTTGTCCTCAACAACCAGCAGGGTTACCACGTCGCCGTCATCGTGAACGACATCGGCGAAGTGAACATCGACCAGACGCTCATCGAGAAGGGCGGTAACATCACGAAGGAAGATTCCGGAAAGGTGGTGCCGCTCAGCAACGGCTGCATCTGCTGCAGCCTCAAGACCGACCTCCTGGAACAGATTGCCGAACTCCTCGAGATGAACAAGTTCGACTACATCCTCATCGAAGCGAGCGGCATCTGCGAGCCCGTGCCTATCGCGCAGACCATCTGCATGGCGGGCAGCCAGCTGCAGAGCCGCGACGGACGCCCCCTCGCCTGCCACCTCGACAACGTCGTATCCGTGGTGGACGTCGCACGCCTCGCCGACGAATTCGCGGGCGGCCAGAAGTTGCTTTCGAACGACCTCGAAGAAGAGGACATCGCGAACCTCCTTATCCAGCAGATTGAGTTCTGCAACACCATCATCATGAACAAGGTCGATTCCATCAGCAAGAACGACCTCGAACACGTGAAGGCGGTTGTCCGCGCGCTCCAGCCCGAAGCCAAGATGATCGAGACGAACTACGGCAAGGTCGAGATGAAGGACATCCTCGATACCAAGCAGTTCGACTTCGAGAAGGTCGGGAACTCCGCCGCCTGGGCCAAGGAACTCATGAAAGAGACGAAGCCCGAAGACGACGATGATGGCCACGACGAACACGAGCATCACCACCATCACGACCATGACGATGAGCACGACCACGAAGACCATAGCCACTGCGACCACGAGCACGGCGTGTGCCACTGCGGCCACCACCACGACAAGGACCATCCGCATGGCGACGAATACGGCATCAGCACGTTCGTGTACGAACGCCGCCGCCCGCTAGTCCGCGACAAGTTCGAGACGTTCCTCGACAACTACCCCACGAGCATCATCCGCACCAAGGGCCTCGTGTGGTTCGAGGACGAACGCAGCAACAGCTACCTGTTCGAGCAGGCCGGCAAGCAGGCTTCCGCACAGAATTTCGGTCCCTGGTTCGCCAGCGAGAGCGAAGAAGAGCAGAAGCGCCTGCTGCGCGAGAATCCGGACCTCGTAAAGGTGTGGGACGAAAAGTACGGTGACCGCATCATCCGCCTTGTCTTCATCGGCCAGCACATGGACAAGAAGAAGATTATCGCCGCGATGGACAACTGCCTCGGCGAATAAGGTTCCTACAGAGACAAAGAAAGCCGGCTATGCCGGCTTTTTTGCTTTTGCATATTTCTATCGAAACAGACTCTACAGCCTCTTGAGAACCGCGGCAGCGTGGTGGATAAAGCCTTCTTCAGTAGCGACGGCGGCAATGGCCTTCGCGTTCTTCTTGATGGCTTTCTCGCTGTAGCGGATGATGCTCATGCGCTTTAAGAAGTCGTACACGCCGAGCGGGCTGAAGAAGCGACCCGTGCCGTTGGTTGGCAGCACGTGGTTCGGGCCCGCGAAGTAGTCGCCCACCGGCTCAGAGGACCACGGGCCGATAAACACCGCACCCGCATTTTCGATTTGCGCCGCCATAGATTCCGCTTCGCTGGTCATAACTTCGAGGTGTTCCGGAGCGATGCGGTTCGCTATTTCCACTCCGTCGAACCAGTCCTTCACCACGAGGATGCGCCCGAAGTTGCCGAGCACCTTCTCGAGGAGTTCCATCTTCGGGGAATTTTCCACCTGGATATCCACGCAGGCGCTAATCATCTGGGCGGTTTCCATGTTGTCGGTAATGCAGATGGCCGCCTCGAAGCCGGAACCGTGTTCCGCCTGGCTCAAAAGGTCTGCCGCCACGAAGTCCGGATCGCAGGTGTTGTCCGCCATCACGAGCACTTCGCTGGGGCCTGCCACCATGTCGATGTCCACGACGCCGAAGACTTCCTTCTTGGCGATGGCCGCAAAAACGTTGCCCGGTCCCACAATCTTGTCGACGCGCTCCACGACGGTCTTGCCCTTGGCATCCTTCGCACCATAAGCGAGCAAGCCGATAGCCTGAGCGCCGCCGATGTGGTAGACTTCGGTAATGCCGAGTTCCTGCAGCACGAATGCAACTGCGCGGTTGATTTCACCCTTGATGGGAGTGACGACCACGATGTCTTCCACGCCGGCAACGAGAGCCGGAACCGCATTCATGATGACGGTGCTCGGGTAGATGCCCGCACCGCCAGGCACATAGAGGCCCACGCGCTTCATCGGGCGGATACGCTGGCCGAGCACGACGCCGTCGGCACCCTGCATGAGCCAGGATTCTTCCATCTGGTTCTTGTGGAAGTCGCGAACGTTCTTGATCGCCTGCTTCAGGGCCTTCTGGAGTTCCTTGGGGCACTTGGCGGCAGACTTCGCAATGGCAGACGCCGGCACGCGAATGTTCTTGCCCTTAAGGCCGTCAAACTTCTGGGCGTATTCCGTCGCCTTGGCGATGCCACCCTTCTTAATATCGGCAAGGATTTGCATTACCTTGTCGTGAATTTCCTTGGACGGGGCGACTTCACGCCCACAAATGCGTTCAATTTCAGCAGACTTCGGAGTAACTTTTACGATTTGCATAAATTCCACCTTTTTCGCCAAATATAGAATTTTAGAGGGACTTGAGAACCTTGTGCGCAGCCTCGACTGTGCGGTCGATTTCGTCTTCGGTATGCGCAGCACTCACAAAAATCGCTTCGAACTGGCTTGGAGCAAAGTAGAATCCTTCTTCAAGCATTCCGAGGAAATACCTGCGGAAGAGTTCCAAATCGGACTTCTGTACGTCGGCAAAGCATGTGACCGGACCTTCCGTAAAGAAGATGCAGCCCATGGAACCCACCTGGTTTGCAGCAAGCGGGATTCCTGCAGCCTTTGCCGCATCCTGGAGGCCCGCAATCAGGCGCTTCGTCATCGCTTCGGCGTGAACGTAGTACTCCGGGTGAGTATGCAGTTCACGCATAGTGGAAAGCCCCGCCGCCATCGCGACCGGGTTCCCCGAAAGCGTACCCGCTTGGTAGATTCCGCCGAGCGGCGCAATCTGCTGCATCACGTCGAGCCGGCCGCCGTATGCACCGACGGGCATACCGCCGCCGATGATTTTTCCAAATGTCGTGAGGTCGGGCTTAATGCCATAAAGCCCTTGCGCACAGTGGATGCCCACGCGGAAACCCGTCATGACCTCGTCCACAATCAGGAGCGCACCGTGCTTCTTGGTTTCTGCGGAAAGCGTCTGCAGGAACTCGGGCTTCGCGGGCACGACCCCCATATTCCCTGCCACAGGCTCCACGATGACCCCCGCAATCTCGTCGCCAATCTTGTCGAAAAGTTCCTTAACGCCAGCAACATCATTGTACTGGAGTGTAAGAGTATATTTCGCGAGGTCAGCCGGAACACCCTTGCTGCTCGGCTTGCCCGTCGTGAGCATGCCCGAACCCGCCTTGATCAAGAGGCTATCGCTGTGTCCGTGGTAACAGCCCTCAAACTTCACAATCTTGTCGCGGCCAGTAAAACCGCGGGCCGCACGGATGGCACTCATCGTCGCCTCGGTCCCGCTGTTCACCATGCGAATCATCTCGACACTCGGCACAAGGCTCATCACGAGCTTCGCAAGTTCGGATTCGAGCCCGCACGGAGCCCCGAAACTGAGGCCGTTCTTCGCAGTTTCTGCAACAGCACTGATTACCGCGTCGTGAGCGTGTCCCAGGAGCATCGGGCCCCAGCTGCCCACGTAGTCGATGTAATCGTTGCCGTCCACATCATAAATGTGGCTGCCCTTCGCGCGGGCAATAAACGGAGGCGTCGCACCTACATTACTGAATGCGCGAACAGGGCTGTTCACGCCACCCGGCATCAGGTTCTTAGCTTCGGCAAAAAGTTTTTCACTCAAGGTGCGGTTCATACCAGCCCCTTCTCGAGCGCTTCCTTCGCATGGTAGGTGATGATGATATCGGCACCGGCGCGTTTCATCGCAAGCAGGTTCTCGCGGATAATCGCATTCTCGTCAATCCAGCCCATCTTCGCGGCAGCCTTCACCATCGAGTACTCGCCGCTCACATTGTAGACGGCCACGGGGACAGTGCTGATTTCAGCAGTCTGGCGCAAGATGTCGAGGAAGGCAAGCCCGGGCTTCACCATCACGATGTCGGCACCTTCTTCGATGTCGAGTTCCACTTCGCGCTGGGCCTCGCGACCGTTGCGCACGTCCATCTGGTAGCTCTTGCGGTTCCCGAAATGCGGAGCGGAATCGGCAGCATCGCGGAACGGGCCGTAGTAGGCGCTCGCAAACTTCGCGCTGTAGGCCATGATGGGAGTATCCGCATAGCCATTCTCATCAAGCTTTGCGCGGATTGCCGCCACACGCCCGTCCATCATGTCGGAAGGAGCAATCATGTTCGCCCCCGCGCGCGCATGCGAAACAGCGGTTTTCGCCAGGAGTTCGAGCGTCGGGTCGTTATCCACGTCGCCGTCCTTGATGATTCCGCAATGGCCGTGGCTCATATATTCGCAGAGACATACGTCCGTAATTACGAAGAGGTCGGGAAACTTCGCCTTGATGGAGCGCACCGCTCGCTGCACGATGCCATCGTCATCGTAGGCCGAAGTCGCCATCTCATCCTTGATATTGGGGATTCCGAACAGGAGGATGGACTTGATGCCCGCAATGACGCAGGATTCAAGTTCCTGGAGAATTTCATCGATAGAGAACCGGAACTGGCCGGGCATCGAGGGGATTTCTTCCTTGACACCCTCCCCCTCTACCACGAACATCGGGTACACGAGGGAATCGGGGTTCACTGCGGTTTCCGCAACCATGTTGCGGATAGTTTCATTCTTGCGTAAGCGACGAGGACGGATAATCATATCAAGTGTGAAATGTGGAATGTTAGATGTGGAATGATTATTGTTTAATGTAAAAAATCCCGTTCGACTTGCACTAAGCTTTCGCCCCAATCCTCCTGGATTTTCTGCTTGAGTTTCTTGGCAAGCGAGGGGGCGCGGCCCTGCGTGGAGACGGTCACGGCGATGTTTTCGCCGAAATCCATGCGGGCGGGCACGATGAAATCGCCGTCGAGGTAATCACAGGCATTGTTCACCAGAATGCGGCGGGCACGGGCATCGTTAGAAACCTGGGCGTTGACGGCGGGCTTGTCGGTGCAGATAAAGACCATGAAGATCCCGCGAAGGTCGAGCGGCTCATAGGGACGGCTTTTCAAGACGATAGACGATATCGTTGTAAATTCGGGGTCGAGCTGCGGGGCAACCACGGTAATGTGGGCTCCCGTCGGGAGGAGCGTCTTGACCTTGCGCAGCGCGATGCGGCCCCCACCCACGACAAGAACGTTCCTGCCTTCGAGATTCAGTTCGATGGAGAAGAGGCTTGAGCTATGGGCGCGCTCCTGCGGAGCGTTGGGGTATGAGGTCGTACCTGCGGCACTTTGAGCAAGATCATTTTGGACATTGCGGATGCCGTCCACGACCATGCTTGCAAATTCCTTCCAGTCACCAAGGCAGGGCATAAGCGTTATAGGAATCTGCGGGTATTCCGCCTGCAATTTCGCGACCACACGGGGAACATCGTTTTTCGTATGCTGGCCGTTCAAAAGCAAAAAAGGCAGGAGCGTCACCGATTCCACATCCTCGCGGAGGAGCGTGCGCAGGTCGTTTTCCAAATCCAACAGGCTCGTACTTGCCACTCGCGTGCCGGGCAAATCATGATGAAGTTTGTCCAAAATACCTTCGAAGCCCTTGTAGGCTCCGGGCAAAATGCAATGATGAGCAATAATCAGGATGGCTTTCATTGCTACAAATATAGAATTTTCGAATCTAAACCTTTACATGGAAATAGTCAACGTCGGGGTGACTGATGTAGAGGCCGCTCACGGAAGCTTGCGGGTACATGGCGCCGTTCTCGGTGAGGCTGATGCCCACACTGTCGAAATCGATGAGTTTCGCGACGTTGAAGATTTCCTTGATGTTCGGGAGCACAGGGTAGCCGACGGCCGGGCGGATTCCCTTCCAGCCCTTGGTGCGGGCAAGTTCCTGGCTCAGGTATTCGGCGCCAGCTTCGGCCAGGCGGTCGGCGACAGTCTGCATCAAGAGAACGTCGTAGTCGCTGCCGCCCTGTTCGGCTTTCAGCTTTTCGAGGCGCTTGACGAAGGCGTCGCTCACGGTGACGGCGAAGGCGCCCACGATGTCGCGGAAAACATCTTTGCCGGAGGGAGCGTTAAAGACGCTTGCTGTCGTTGCGTTGGCAGGGGCTACATAGTCGCAGAGCGCGAGGCAAGTGCCTTCGGGGTTCTGCTGGCGTGCCGTGGCGACTTCGACAAGGTCGGAGTCGGTGCCGGTACGGCCCGTGTTGAAGATGACTGAATTTGCCGTACCGGCAGCAGGGTAGAACGCCTGCACGGCACGCAGCGCATATTCGGGCTTTGTGAGCGACTTGATGAGCGCTTCGGCATCGGCCTTGAGCTTTTGCGCTTCTTCCTGGTCAGCCTTGACCTTCCAGGTAAAGAAGAAGTATTCCCAGCTGATAAGCGGGATGACTTTTTCCAGCGGAATCGGCGGGAGCTTGCTTTCGCCCATGAACGGAGGCTCCACCGGCTGGTACTTGCTCCAGTCGCAAAGGTAGCGGCGTTCGAGGGGCGTCTTCTCTGCTGCGGCCATGGCGCTTGCGGCTTCGGTCTGGATGCCGTTTTGCTTGTCGCGAATGCGCTGCTGCTCGACCCGGTTTTCCTGAATCGTTTGTTCGCGAGTCGCCGGGTCCAGAAGCTTTTGCGCGAGGCCCGGATTACTGGCGGCGTCGCGCACGTGGAATACGGGGCCTTCGTAGCACGGGGCAATCTTTACGGCCGTGTGCGTGGGCGAGGTCGTTGCGCCGCCGACGATAATCGGAATGCGCTGGCCAGCGTCTTGCATGGCTTTAGCCACGGTACACATTTCTTCCAGCGAAGGCGTAATCAGCCCGGAAAGGCTCAAGATGTCGGCTTTGTTCTCGATGACCGCCTTCACGATGACATCTTCGGGAACCATCACGCCGAGGTCCACCATCTCGTAGCCGTTACAGGCCATAATCACGGAGACAATATTCTTGCCGATATCGTGCACGTCGCCCTTCACGGTGGCGATTACGATTTTTCCGCGGCTAGAAGCGTTGGCGTCCTTGCCCGCCTCGATGTAGGGCTGCAAGATTTCTACCGCCTTCTTCATGGTGCGGGCAGTCTTCACCACCTGCGGCAAGAACATCTTGCCTTCACCAAAGCGGCGGCCCACTTCGTTCATGCCGTCCATGAGCGGGCCGGAAATAATTCCCACGGGACTATCGCCTCGGTTGATGAGTTCCATCAGGTCGGGCTGAAGCGTTGTCGAAGTTCCCTTGAGGAGTGCTTCTTGCAGGCGTTCCTCGGGCGTGGTTTTTGCCTGCGCGGAGTCGGCGACGCTGTTGCTACCCGCGTCGGAACTGCCCGCGCCCGTGCTCATGGCGAAAATCGCCTTCGGGTCGTACTTGGTGCCCGCTTCCTTGGCGGCAGCGGCGGCTGCGGTCATGCGGCTTGCAATTTCGATGAGCGCTTCGCTCGCGTCCGGTTCCGTGTTCAACAGTACTTCGGTTATGGCCATGCGGAGTTCCAGCGGAATCGTCTTGTATTCGATAATCGCGCTGGGGTTCATGATGGCCATGCCCATGCCGTTCGGAATCGCGTAATGCAGGAAGGTGGTATGCATCGCTTCGCGCAGGTAGTTATTGCCGCGGAAGGCGAAGGAAAGGTTCGAAAGACCGCCCGAAATGCGTACGCCGGGAAGGTTGTCCATAATCCAGCGGACAGCGCGGATAAAGTCGATGGCGTAGGCGTTGTGTTCGGCCATGCCGGTCGCGACCGTCAGCACATTCGGGTCAAAGATGATGTCCGATGGCGCAAAGTCCAGTTGCTTCACCAGAATGTCGTAGGCGCGGGCGGCGATTTGTACGCGACGCTCGTAGTTGGTGGCCTGGCCTTCTTCGTCGAAGAGCATCACGATGACGGCGGCACCTAGGCGTTTGATGGTAAGCGCATGCTCGATAAACGCCTGTTCGCCCATCTTGAGGGAAATGGAGTTCACGATG
This sequence comes from Fibrobacter sp. UBA2449, assembly GCF_002342555.1. Classification (NCBI taxonomy): domain Bacteria; kingdom Pseudomonadati; phylum Fibrobacterota; class Fibrobacteria; order Fibrobacterales; family Fibrobacteraceae; genus Fibrobacter; species Fibrobacter sp. UBA2449. Next base: position 84,366 of record NZ_DDQF01000020.1, on the reverse strand, counting down.
CTCTTGCCCTGGATGCATTTGAGGCCCGCCTCGATGACTTCGAATCGGGAAGAGTCCACCATGATGGGCACGCGGCTCACAGCCGGGTCCGAGGCAATCAGGTTCAGGAAGGTCTGCATTTCGGCGGTGGCGTCCAGCAGACCATCGTCCATATTCACGTCAATCACGTCGGCGCCGTCTTCGACCTGTTTGCGGGCAATGTCGAGCGCCTCATCGTAATTCTTTTCGTTGATGAGCCGCAGGAACTTCTTGGAGCCAGCTACGTTGCAGCGTTCGCCCACCTTCACGAAGTCTTCGGCGTTGCAGCTGTCAGCACCGTCGCTCGGGCGCACCTGTTCCTTGAACAGCGGCTCGAGACCGGCGAGTCGGAGTAGCGGGCTCGTCGCATACTTGGGCGCGGGCTTACGGCGTTCGTAATCGGCCGGCAGGGCGTCCAGCATCTTGCGCATGGCGGCGATGTGTTCCGGTGTGGTACCGCAGCAGCCGCCAATCATGTTCACCAGCTTGTCGTCCAGATAGACATGCATCTTGTTGACCATGTCTTCGGGCGTGTCGTCGTAACCGCCGAACTGGTTTGGCAGTCCCGCATTCGGGTGGCAAGAAATGTAGCAGGGAGCGACCTTGCCCATGCGGCGCAGGTAAGGCACCATGCCATCGGCACCGAGACCGCAGTTGAGGCCGATGGAAAGCGGGTGCATGTGCATCACGCTCACGGCGAAAGCTTCCACCGTCTGGCCCGAAAGTGTTCTGCCCGAAGCGTCGCTCACTGTCATGGAGAACATGACTTCGACTGACTTGAGGTCGGCGGCTTTGTCACCGGCGTCGGCAGCGCGTTTTTCCATCACCTTGGTAAATGCGCTTGCAGCGGCCTTCGCGTTCAGCGTATCGAAAATCGTTTCAATCAGGATGGCGTCGACGCCTTCATCCACCAGCACCTGAATCTGTTCCAGGTAGGCGTCTTCCAGTTCGTCGAAAGTAATGCTACGGCTCGCGGGGTCGTTCACGTCTTCGCTCATGGAGAGCATCTTGCTGGTGGGGCCCACGTCACCGAGGATGTACACCTGACGGCCATACTTTTCCATGGCCTCTGCCGCGGCCTGCTTTGCAATCTTCACGGCGGCGCGGTTCATTTCGGCAATGCGGTGTTCCTGATGGTATTCGTGCTGGCTTACGCGCTGGCTCGAGAACGTGTTCGTGGTCAGGCAGTCCACGCCCGCATCCACGTAGCGGCGCTGGATATCGAGAATGATTTCCGGCTTCTCGATGGAGAGCATGTCGTTGTTCGCGCCCTTGATCCCGTAAGTCTGGATGACTGAACCCATGCCGCCGTCCAGCAGCAACATCTTGCTTTCGAAAGCTTCGCGTAGCGTCATTTTCTTTTCCATAGCACAAACCGCCATTCTTAGCGCATCCTCTTTTATGCGCTTATTCAATTTTATGCATAAATATAGAAAAAAGCACCCTCGGTCAACCCTCTCCCCTCCCATATTCCCCTTTAAAACAAAGAAAAATCTTTTCGTATATTTCTAATCATGACCTTCTATCTAAAAAAATTACGTTTGATTACAGCCGTAGTCTTTCTCCTTGCCGCATGGGCTTTCGCGGACTCGACCAGCGTCATAAACGCCCGACCCTCCATAAACGGCAAGCTCCATGTAGAAGGCACGAACCTCTTCGACGAACATGGCAACCAGGTTGTCATCAAGGGCGCGAGTACCCACGGGCTCACCTGGTTCCCGCAATACGTAAACACCAACCTTTTCCGCCAGCTCAGCATGGAATGGAACACGAACCTGATCCGCCTAGCCATGTATTCGAACGACTACGTGCACGGAGACCGCGAAAAGAACCTTGAAATTCTGCGGAAAGGCGTGCAGTATGCCATCGAAAACGACATGTACGTGATGGTGGACTGGCATATTCTCATCGACAACAACCCGAACGAGAACCTTGCCGAAGCCATCAATTTCTTCAACATGATGGCAAAGGAATACGCGAACGTCCCAAACGTGATCTTTGAAATCTGCAACGAGCCCAACGGCGACTGCACCTGGGAAGACATCAAGGAATACGCGAACATCATCATCCCCGTTATCCGCAGGCACAAGCCCGACGCGCTGATTCTCATCGGCACCCCGAATTACGACCGCGAAATCCAGGAGCCGGCAAAGGACCCGGTGGCCTTCGACAACGTGATGTATTCGTTCCACTTCTATGCCACTTCTCACAAGGGCGAATCGCTTGCGCTCCTCAAGGAAGTCGTAGGCGGCGGCACCCCCATCTTCATTACCGAAAGCGGACTCTGCGAAGCGAGCGGCGACGGAAAGATTGACCTGGAAAGCGTCAAGCTGTGGTACGCCACCCTGGATTCCCTGCACCTGAGCTACACCATCTGGAGCATGTCGAACAAGGAAGAGGAATCCGCCATGGTGCGTGCCGATTCACGTGCAGTGGATTCCCTTGCCGAAAGCGACCTGAGCCTTTCGGGGCTTTACGCGCGGGCTCTTTTCCAAGGCAAGGACCTGAACCAGATTCCGCTTATCTACGAGCCCGTATTGAGTTTCAAGATTCTCGCCCGCACGAAGCCCTATATTGTGTGGGCCATATTTGCCGCTCCCGTATTTGTATTGCTTGTCATCACATTCCTGTTCCAGAAAATCAAGAAAAGATTCAGGAACAAGAAAATCCGCACCTACGACGACCTTCTTAAATTCAGCCAGAACGAAGATGCGAAAAAGTTCACTTCCAGGCCTGCAAAGCAATTACTCGGCGACCTGTTTCTCTTCCTGAGCACTTTCTTTACGTTAATTTATCTATGCTGGCGCTTTACATGTTCCATCCCGTATGCCTACGGCTGGATTGCCATCATCGGAAGCTGCATCCTGCTCGCCATAGAAGTCCTCGGCTTTATCGAATCCCTCATACACTACGGCGGAATGCTCAAGCTACGGGAACATCCCCTGCCCGAAATTGCCGACGCGGATTACCCCGACGTAGATATTTTCATTTCGACTTATAACGAACCGCCCGAACTTTTGCGCAAGACGATTATCGGCTGCAAGCACATGGATTACCCCGACAGGTCGAAGGTGCATATCTACCTGTGCGACGATAACCGCCGTAGCGAAATGCGCAAACTCGCCGAGGAACTGGAGATAAACTACTTCGACCGCCCGAACAACGATGGCGCGAAAGCGGGCAACCTGAACGCGGCACTCGCCCGCACGAGTTCACCCTACGTGGTGACTTTTGACGCGGACATGATTCCGCAGAGAAAGTTCCTGCTCAGGACTATCCCCTATTTTGTGGATGCAGAACGCATCAACGCAAGCCTCCCCGAAGAAACGCGCCGCCCGCTCGGGTTTATCCAGACACCGCAAAGTTTCTACACGCCCGACGTGTTCCAGCACAACCTCTACGCCGAAACGAAGGTCCCTAACGAACAGGACTACTTCTATGGCATCATCGAGGCGGCAAAGACATCTACAAACAGCGTGATTTACGGCGGTTCGAACACGATTATTTCGCGCAAGGCACTCGAAGATATCGGCGGGTTCTACACGAAATCCATCACGGAAGACTTTGCAACTGGCATGCTGATCGAATCGGCAGGCTTTGTGAGCCTCGGTCTTTCGCAACCGCTCGCATCGGGCATTGCGCCCTCGACATTCAAGGAACACATCCAGCAGCGCACCCGCTGGGGACGCGGCGTCATTGCGACCACAAAGCAGCTCAAGTTTATGTTCAATCGCAAGTTGAACATCTCGCAAAAACTGAGTTACCTGAGTTCCGTACTTTACTGGTTCTCCCCCGTCAAGAACCTGATCTACCTGCTTTCGCCCCTGATGTTCGCCGTATTCTGCGTACCGATATTCAAATGTACGCTTATCGACCTCGCCCTCTTCTGGCTCCCGATGCACCTGATGTCGATGTGGGCCCTCCGCTTCACAAGCCACGGGAAGATTAGCGCCCGCTGGAGCGGCATTTACGAGACATCCGTCATGCCGTTCCTGCTTTTGCCCATCGTCAAAGAGACTCTGGGTATGACGCTTTCCAAGTTCAAGGTGACCCAGAAAGACAAGCGCGCAGTCCGACCGCAGGCCGACGGGAAGACTATCGCCCCGTTTGCCGTATTGCTCGTACTCACTCTCGCGGGTATCGTCCACATGGGCTACATGATTATCGCACTCGGATACATCGAAATTCTCGCCGTTCTCTTCTGGCTTTTCCGCAACGCCTACTACCTCACCATGTGCTTGTTCCTCGGGATGGGCCGCGACTCCGACAGCGAACCAGTGAAGGTCCTTGCCGCCGAGAACGTGATGGTGAAAAAGCAGGACGGACACGAAATCGAGGGCATTACCACGAAGTTGACGGAACACGGAGTGGACATCTTTACCGACGAACTGAACATCCTGAACCTAGGCGAGCCCATCAGCCTCACCATATCGAAGAAGATGTACACCTTGCAGGTTACGGGAACTGTCGTTGCCATCCGCAATACACGAAGCCCGCGCATCCCGAGCGTCTATACCGTCGAGATTCTTGATTTTGGCGGGCAGAAGGATGAATACATCCAGATGCTCTACGACCGCACGCCAACGCTCCCACAACGCTTGCGGCTCGGCGAAGGCCACATCGACAACCTGTGGAACAACATCGCCCACCGCATCGTGACCCGATAATTTTCTATCTTTACGCCCGAAAATTCAACCTATAACCCAAAGAGACTATGCTTTTCAATTTCGACATGATCCAGGGCGTCTATGCCCGCATTCCCGCCCGCGTTGAAGCTGCCCGCAAGCAGCTGGGCCGTCCGCTCACCCTCGCCGAAAAGATTATCTACAGCCACCTGATCGATGGCGCCGAGAACAGGACTTACGAGCGCGGCAAGGATTTTGCCGAATTCCACCCCGACCGCGTGGCCATGCAGGATGCAACCGCCCAGATGGCCCTCCTCCAGTTCACCACCGCCGGCAAGGCCCGCGTGGCAGTGCCGAGTTCCGTACACTGCGACCACTTGATTATCGCTCGCGAAGGTGTCGAAAAGGACCTCCCCCGCGCGAAGGAAGAAAGCAAGGAAGTTTACGATTTTCTCCAGTCCGTGTCCGCCAAGTACGGCATTGACTGCTGGCTCCCGGGTGCAGGCATCATCCACCAGGTGGTGCTCGAAAACTACGCCTTCCCGGGTGGAATGATGATCGGTACCGACTCCCACACCGTGAACGCAGGTGGCCTCGGCATGCTCGCGATTGGCGTGGGCGGTGCAGACGCTGTTGACGCCATGGTCGGCCTCCCGTGGGAACTCAAGTACCCGAAGATGATCGGCGTGAAACTCACCGGCAAACTCCAGGGCTTCGCAACCGCCAAAGACATCATCCTCAAGCTCGCAGGCATCCTGACCGTGAAGGGCGGCACCAACGCCATTATCGAATACTTCGGCGAAGGCGCACGCAGCCTCTCCGCAACAGGCAAGGCAACGATTGCGAACATGGGTGCCGAAGTGGGCGCAACTTGCTCCACCTTCAGCTACGACGACTCCATGAGCCGCTACCTCAAGGTGACCGGCCGCGCCGACGTTGCCGCCGCCGCCGACAAGATTGCAGAACACCTCAAGGCCGACCCCGAAGTCGAAGCAAATCCGGGAAAGTACTTTGACCGCGTTGTGGAAATCGATCTCAACACGCTCATCCCGCATTACAACGGCCCGTTCAGCCCGGACCGCGCTTTTGCCGTGACCGACATGGCAGAAAGCCTCAAGGCCACCGAAACCAAGCCGGAATCTACGCCGGTCGTAAGCGCCGCCCTCATCGGTAGCTGCACGAACTCCAGCTACGAAGATTTGTTCATGGCAGCAAACATGATCAAGCAGGCCCTCGCGAAGGGACTTACCCCGAAGTGCCCGCTTCTCATCAACCCGGGCTCCGAACAGGTGCGCTACACCGCCGAACGCGACGGCCTCATCGACTTGTTCAAGCAGTTCGGTGCAACGATTATGACGAACGCCTGCGGTCCTTGCATTGGCCGCTGGGACCGCGCAGGAAGCGACAAGAAGGAACTCAACACCATCGTCCACAGCTTCAACCGCAACTTTGCAAAGCGCGCCGATGGCAACCCGAACACTCACGCCTTCGTCGCCTCCCCGCTCATGGCCGTGATTGCAGCGCTCAGCGGCGACATCCGCTTCAACCCGATGACCGATACCCTCGTAAACAATGAGGGCAAGGCCGTGAAGCTCGACCCGCCGGAACAGTGCGAACTTCCGCCGAAGGGCTTCGAAGTCAAGGATGCCGGCTACCAGGCTCCGGCAGAAGACGGTTCCAAGATTACCGTTTCCATCAACCCCGAAAGCAAGCGTTTGCAGGCCCTCGCGCCGTTCGCCGCCTGGGACGGTAACGACATCGTCGGTGCCCCGCTCCTCATCAAGGCCAAGGGCAAGTGCACCACCGACCACATCTCCATGGCCGGTCCGTGGCTCAACTACCGCGGCCACCTCGAAAACATTTCGAACAACATGCTCATCGGCGCCGTGAACGCCTTCAACGGCGAAACCAACAAGGTTCTCTGCCAGTGCGGTGAATACAAGGAAGTCCCCGAACTTGCCAAGATTTACAAGGCCAAGGGCACGGGTTCCATCGTCATCGGTGACGAAAACTACGGTGAAGGCTCCAGCCGCGAACATGCCGCCATGGAACCGCGCTTCCTCGGCGTGAAGGCCGTGATTGTGAAGAGCTTCGCCCGCATCCACGAAACAAACCTCAAGAAGCAGGGCATGCTCGCCCTCACCTTCAAGAATGCCGCCGACTACGACAAAATCCAGGAACAGGACGTGTTCGATATCGTCGGTCTCACCAAGTTCGCCCCGGGTTCCGAGTTCACCCTCGTCGCCCACCACAAGGACGGCTCGGTCGATAACATCGCGCTCTGCCACACCTACAACGAACAGCAGTGGGCATGGTTCAAAGCGGGTTCGGCCCTCAACCTGATTCGCGCGAACAATAAGTAATCGTAAGTCAATAGTCATTTATAAGCCCTCGCAAAAGCGGGGGCTTTTTTCTAAATTTGGCGGCGAAAAAAGGATACGCGATGGATTACAGGAACTGGCAAGAAATCTACAAGAACATGAGCCCCGAGATGAAGGAGCAGGCCATGAAGATGGCCAAAGCACAAATCAAGGAAAAGCTCGCCCGCTGGTTTTCGCAGCCTGTGCTCGTTGCAGTCGCGCTCGTGCTCGGCGCCATCGTCGGAACGCTTACCGCATTCTTCGGCCAGGTACTCGACCGCGTCGGTGCCATTCGCGACACAAACCCGCTGTACTGGATTCCAGCTCTCGCCCTCGGTGGCGTCGCCATCGTGCTCACTTACATGAAAATCGGCAAGGGCTCCGAACGCGGCATGGGAATCATTTTCGACGTCGCGCACGGCAAGGAAAGGGAAATTCCGCTCCGTCTCATCCCGCTCATCATGGTAACGACTTGGGTCACGCACCTCTTCGGGGGTAGCTCAGGCCGCGAAGGCGTGGCCATGCAGATTGGCGCTACCCTCGGGCACAACATCAGCTCAAAGATCCACGTGGAGAACGCTCCCCGCATTTTGCTAGTCGCAGGCATGGCGGCAGGTTTCGCGGGCCTATTCCAGACACCGCTTGCGGCCATCGCACTCTCGCTCGAAATCCTCCTGGCGGGCCACCTCGAAATGGCGGCGCTCCTTCCCGCCGCCGTTGCCGCCTTTACCGCTTGCAAGGTTTCGCAGATGTTCGGAGAAACTACCGTCATCGCCATGAACGACATATTCCCGAGCGACATCTCGAGAATTCTCTGGAACGACAGCGGGCTCGACATTTACTTTATCTTGAGGCTCGCTGTCCTTGGCGCCATTTTCGGGATTGTCGGCGGCGGGTTTGCAAGACTCCTCCCGCTTTCCAAGAAATTCTTTGCGGAAAAGTTCCCGAACCCCGTGAAGCGCGTCGCCATCATGGGCGTGGTTCTCAGCGCTCTCTTGCTGCTCTGCTGGCAGGGCCGCTATTCCGGACTCGGCACGAACCTCACCGACATGATTTTTTCGGGTTCCGCGACATCTGCCGCCAGCGATATCTACGCCTACGACTGGATTCTGAAGATGCTGTTCACCATCGTCACGCTCTCGGTCGGGTTCCAGGGCGGCGAAGTCACCCCGCTGTTCACCATCGGAGCGACTCTCGGCACGGTACTTGCCGCAATCGTTGGCGTCCCCCTCCCGATTGCCGCCGCCCTCGGTTACGCGGCTGTTTTCGGAGCCGGCACGAACACGCTCTTCGCCCCCATCCTCGTCGGAGCGGAGATTTTCGGGTTCGACCTGCTCCCTGCATTCTTCGTAGTCTGCACGGCAGCCTACGTGTGCAACGGCGGCAAGAGCATTTACGCACAAAAGAAACTGCGTTTGCGCTAAAAGCGGGTTGCCATACCGCATAGAATGTCTTAATTTTAAGGCATGCAAAACAATCGTGAAAACTGGGGCTCCAAGATAGGAGTCATCCTCGCTGTCGCAGGTTCGGCAGTCGGGCTCGGCAACTTCCTTCGATTCCCCGTACAGGCGGCCACCAACGGCGGTGGCGCATTCATCATTCCCTACCTCATCGCCTTTATTTTCCTCGGCATCCCGCTCGCCTGGATGGAATGGACACTCGGACGCTACGCGGGCCGCCACAACTACGGCACCGCCCCGAGCACGCTCCACATCATCTTCGACAAGAAGAAGCCCTGGGCAAAGCACCTCGGCTCCATCGGGCTCCTGCCACCGATTTTCATCGTCTTCTACTACGTGTTCATCCAGTCGTGGATCCTTGCGTTCGCCTACTACTCTCTCACGGGCAAGCTCATGGAAGTCACGTCCCAGGGTAGCGCCGCAGTCACGCAGTTCTTCGGCGACTTCATCATGCTCAAGACATGCGTGGGCCCCATCCCGTCTGCCATCATCTTCTTCCTCATCACGTTCGCCTGCAACATGACCGTTCTCGCCCTGGGCGTGCGCAAGGGTATCGAGCGGGTGAACAAAATCTGCATGCCCATCCTGCTCTTCTTGGGCATTATCCTCGTAATCCGCGTGCTAACGCTCCCGGGCATCGGCAAGGGCCTCGCCTTCATGTGGAACCCGAACTTCAGCGAACTCGCCAACCCCAAGGTATGGATGGCGGCGGCGGGTCAGGTGTTCTTCACCATGAGCCTCGGCATGGGCATTATCTGGTGCTATGCGAGCTACCTCAAGCCCAAGGAAGACCTAGTGCTCTCTTCCCTTACCGCTAGCGCCACGAACGGATTTGCCGAAATCATTATCGGCGGTACGGTTGTCATCCCCATCGCGGTCATCATCGCAGGCGCCAACATCGAGGAATGCGCGAAGCTCGGCACCTTCGGCCTCGGATTCCAGACCATGCCATACGTGTTCGGAACGCTTCCGCTCGGCGGTGCGTTGCAGACACTCTGGTTCGCGCTCCTGTTCTTTGCAGGCATCACCAGCGCCATTTCCATCATCCAACCGCTCATCAGTTTCTGCGAAGACGATCTCAAGTTCAGCCGCAAGAAGTCCGTCACAACCATCAGCACCATCATCTTCATCGGCAGCCTCACCGCCATCTTCGGCCTTGCCGCGGGGACGGTCGACGAGCTCGACTTCTGGGGCGGCACGTTCCTGCTGGTGGTATTCGGCGCCATCCAGGCCATCATCTTCTCGTTCGTGCTCGGTCGCAAGAAGTCCCAGATTGTGCAGCCCGGCGAATCCGTGGCTTTCGCCCTGATGAACGAGGGCTCGCAGCTCAAGCTCCCCCGCTTCTTCAGGCCCATCATCCAGTATGTTTGTCCGGCCTACCTGATTATCCTGCTCGTTTCGTTCACATTCACCGACGGTCTCCCGCTCATCACACTGAGCAACATTCCCGCCGATGCCAAAGTGACGTTCCTCGGGGGAGAATTCTCGAAGCTCCACTTCACCTGGGCTTTCCGCGGCTTCATGCTCCTGATAGTCCTGCTCCTGAATATCGCCATCGCCTATGCTTGGCGCAAGGGCGGCACCGCCGAAATGGGTCGTGACACGAGCATCCACAAGATGCCGCTCGGCAAGTCGGACGAATACATCAACCACTTGGCAAACAAGAAGAAAAAGGAGAAGTAGCATGGACGCAGAATTTACGACAGGCGGACTCATTTTCATGCTCACCTCGTGGGCGGCCATCATCGGGCTATGCATCTTCTGTTTCTCGAAGGTGTTTAAAAAGAAGTAAGTTTAACAAAAAGATCTCCGCCTCTGCGGGGATGACAAGAGGAAGAAAAAATGGATATTCAAAAGAGAATTGAAGAACTGGCGCTTACGCTCCCGCAATGCCCGGCACCGCTTGCCGCATACGTTCCCGCCGTTCGCTTCGGCGACACCATCGTCGTCTCAGGACAGCTCCCGAGCGTCAAGGGCGATTTTTCGGCCTACACGGGTACCGTCCCGACTGAACTTTCTGCAGAAAAGGCGACCGAGGCCGCACGCGTCTGCCTCCTCAACAACATCGCCGCCGCCATGACGAAACTCGAACACGGCGAAACGCTCAAGCTAGTGCAGATGCAGGGATTCGTGCAGTCCGCTGCCGACTTCCACGAACAGCCCGCCGTATTGAACGGCGCAAGCGAACTTGCCGTCCAGATTCTCGGTGAAAACGGCAAGCACGCGCGTACCGCCGTGGGTGTTTCTGCGCTTCCGAAGAATGCCGCCGTCGAAATCAGCTGCACCTTCCAGGTTGTCCCCGAAGAAGTGCGCTTTACCGGCCGCATGAACTGGATTGAGCAATAAAAAACTTAAAGGCTTCTGCGCCGGGCTAGTTCATGTCCAGCGCGGATAGTTCGCTCGCCAGTTTCGCATTCTGACGCTTCAGCGAATCAAGTTCCTGCTGCATCGCCTGGATTTGGCGTTCCATTTCGACCTTGTTCGCTGTAAGCCGTGCGATTTCATTGTTCATTTCTTGATCAGCGCAAGCGCTAAGTCCCAGAAAACAACCTGTTATTGCCAAAATAGCGAAAAATTTTTTCATAGCCGAAATTTAATTATAAATAAAGAGAATAAAGTCCATCAGCTTTAAAAAAGGGTATTATGATTGACAAAATCTGGTCATGGTTCGTCGCTCAGGGTTTCGAGGGTTCCGTTTCGGTAAAAGATGCGAATGTTCCCCCCTTTGGCCTGCCGAGATTGTTCACCAGCAAGGCAAACACACCTGATGACGACACATTCATCCACGAAGCCCTCTACGAGATGGACCCGGATTACACCGTAGTGGCCGTCATCACGCAAGCGGGCAACAAGGCAGCACGCGACTGGGCGGAAGAAGTTTTCCCTAACGGAATCGAGGAAATTTCGTTCGAAGGCAGCCCCGAAGACATCCAGGATCGGCTGGACGAGGCTATCCTCGAGGGGCTCGCCCACCGCAAGGTCCTCATGGTACGCGAATCCGGAGCCGTCGTAAAATTCGGATACAAGCTCGAAGATATCGTGTAGACATAAAGCGCCCTGCGAAGATGAAAAAACTATCTTTGATAAAATGAATTCGAATACTAGGCCATCTCCGGAACTTCTCTTGCCCGTGGGTACGCGCGAGATGCTCGAGGCCGCCGTCGCTAACGGCGCCGATGCCGTTTATTTCGGGGTTCCGCACTGGAACGCGCGCGGGCGCACCGAGGACTTTTCGCTCGAAGACGTCGGCGAGATGATCCGGTATGCGAGGGTACGCGGCGTGCGCACGTTCCTTGCGATGAACGTTCTCGTATTCGAGCGCGAACTGCGAGAGTTGCCGGAATTCCTCGCGAAGGTGATTTCGCTGGAACCGGACGCCTTCATCATCCAGGATATCGGGCTTGCGCGCCTGATACGCGCCATCGCGCCCACGCAGGAAATTCACGCGAGCACGCAGATGACGCTCGCGAGCGCCGAAAGCGTGAACCTGGCGGCAAAACTGGGGTTCAACCGCGCCGTGCTCGCCCGCGAACTTTCGCTCAAGGAAATCGCCCGCATCAAGGAAGCGACCCCGCTCGAGCTCGAAGTGTTCATTCACGGCGCGCTATGCGTGAGCTATTCGGGGCAGTGCCTCACCAGCGAGAATTTCGGCGGTCGCAGCGCAAACCGCGGGCAGTGCGCCCAGAGCTGCAGGCTCCCCTATCGCATATTCGTGGACGGCAAGGAATACCGCGATACGGATGCGCAATACCTGTTCAGTCCGCACGATTTGTGCGCCCTCCCGCGACTCGGCGAACTTGAAGAAATCGGCGTGAGCTCGCTCAAGGTGGAAGGCCGCCTCAAGAGCCCGGAATACGTAGCGGCGGTCGCAAGCGCCTACCGCAAGGCGCTTGGCCGCATCCCGCTCGAAGGCAAAGACATGGCGCCGCTCGAAGTGCTGTTCAGCCGCGGACTACGCACGGGCTGGCTCGACGGGGACAACCACCAGGAACTCGTGGACGGCACGTTCAGCAACCATCACGGGATGTTCCTCGGGACGGTCGTACGCGTGGAGCGCGGGTGTGTCGTGGTGGAACTGGATGAAAATGTTCTTGCGGATATGATGCCGCGGCCGGGTGACGGAATCCTCTTCGAGGAACCGAGATTCGCTCAAAGCGCCGGTGCGAGACTCTACGCCTCGCAAGTCGTGCACGAGTACAAAGGCAAGCCATCTACGCGCGGCTGCGGCCCACAACTCCTGAAAATGGAATTCGGGCGCGATTTCGACACGCGGCAGGTCGCCCGTGGGATGAAGGTGTACAGGAATGATTCCCCTGCGCTGGAAAAGGAACTGCGCAAGACGTTTACCGACCGCGAGCAGGCGAAGCGCATTCCCGTGAAGATGGAACTTTCGGGAAGCATCGGCAATGTGCTCAAGCTCGCCGTCTACGATGTACCGCGCAACCGCGTTGAAATCGAAAGTGACACGGTGCTCGAAGCCGCGAAGAACGGTGACATGGGCGATAAACTGCGCGACCTCGCACAGAAGGAACTTTCGGGCCTGAGTGCGACCGCCTACAGCCTCAGGGATCTAGAAATTGACGTCGAACGCGGAGCCTTCATCCCCGGAAAGATGCTCCGCACGCTCCGCCAGAAGGCGATAGAAGCGCTTGACAACGAACGCTGCAAATGGCACGAACTGAACCCGAGCGCCAATGCGGGCCGCGCGCTGCTCAACAGCGTGAAGTTTGGCACGAAAGTTGCGCCCACTGCTGCGCGCCCGGTTATTTCGGTACTCGTCCGCAGCCCCGAGCAAATTCCTGCGCTCGAAGGCCTCGACATAGACAACGTTGTCATGGATTTCGACTGGGGCGTAAAATACGACGAGCCGCAGGAACAGATTCGCGAACTCGGTTTCAGGGCAGGTATGGCCACGCTCCGTATCCACAAGCCGGGCGAAAGCCACTACCTCAAGAACATCCTGCGGCTATGCCCCGACTTTGCGCTGGTCCGTAACCTCGGTGCGCTCTCCATCCTCAAGGAAAGTGGCATTCCGCTCGCGGGTGACTACAGCCTGAATGCAGCAAACTGCCTGAGCTACGACTGGTTGCTTTTGCAGGGGCTGCAGACGCTCCACCCCTCGTGGGACCTGAACTCCACTCAACTTTTCGACCTGCTGGATGATATCGACGGGAGCCGCATGGAACTCACGCTCCACCAGTACATGCCCGCCTTCCATTCCGAATACTGCGCGTTTGCCCGCGCGCTCACTACCGGCAGGCGATTCCCCGAATGCGGCAAGATTTGCACCCAGCACAAGGTCGAAATTCTCGACCACAAGGGCGAACGTCACTTTCTGCAGAGCGACGCGGAATGCCGCAACACACTGTTCGTAGGCAAACCGCAATCCGCCCTGAAATTATTGCCGGATTTACGCGCCGCCGGAGTGAACCATTTCCGCCTCGAAATGCTCCAGGAAGACGCAGCAACAGTGCGTAAGAAGGCGCTCATCTACACGCAGGCCATCCGCGGGAAAATATCCATCGACGAGGCCATCCGCCTCGCCGGCGTCGAAGAAAAATACGGGCTTTCCGAAGGCCAGCTCTTCAACGAGAGCGTGTGGCACGACCGCAAGAAGGTCTAATTTTTCTATATTGCGCCTATAATTTTCACCGCCCAGACTCAGGGCCAAAGGAACATCATGAAAATCGCCGACAAGACCGTAGTCCAGATGCACTACACCCTCACCTCCGACGAAGGAGCCGTCATTGATTCCTCCGAAGGCCGCGAACCGCTCCAGTACATCCAGGGCGCACACATGATCGTCGTGGGGCTCGAAAACGCGATGGTCGGCCACGAAGTCGGCGACAAGTTCGATGTGAAGGTCATCCCCGCCGAAGGCTACGGCGAATACGACGAGCGCATGACGCAGGAAGTCCCGATGGACGCTTTCCAGGGTGTCGAGAAGGTCGAGGCCGGCATGATGTTCTACGCTCAGACGCCCATGGGCCCGATGCCCATCCGCGTGAAGTCCGTCGCGGGCGACAAGGCCGTGATCGACGCGAACCACGAACTTGCGGGCAAGAACCTGAACTTCGCCATCGAGGTCGTGAGCGTGCGCGAGGCCACCGAAGAGGAACTGAACCCGCAAGGCCACCACTGCTGCTGTGGCGGCAAGGGCGAAGGCGAGCACGAGTGCCACTGCGGCGAGGAAGGCCATGAATGCGAATGCGGCGGCGAAGGCCACAAGGAAAACTGCGACGGCAAGGGCGGCTGCGGCTGCCCCAACCACGACAAGCACCACGGCTAGAAGCAGAATCCGACGACGATACCGGCGGCTCCGATGATGGACAAGGCAATCCCGATGCCGAGTTTTGTGCCATTGCCGTTATCAACGGTTTTCTCCTCAAATGTCTCGTAATCATATTCGGTCGTGGTGTCAGTGCTCCCCATAGTTGCCAGCACTATACCCGTAGTGAGCAAAACGCTTCCGCCACCAATAAGCCCCCAACGGATCCATACCCTGTTCTGGGTGTTCTTAACCGCAGGGACTTCGTTGATGGGCTTGTTCGACCTGGGCATGTCATCGTCATCATCGTCAAACTGCACATCCTTAGCGGGAGTGACTGCGAGCTTATCCGCATCGGCATCGGAAGAGTCCAGGTCGTTATCGCCAATGCCCCCGGCACCATGTGCACGGCGTCCGCCGTTCCGCGACCCGTTTCCACTGACGGGAGCATCGCCGATACCGCCGGAACCTGCATCCCTGTTGGATTTCACCTTGCCGAAGAATTCCGGAGCGTTCTCCTTGATGACCTTCAGTAGAGCCTCCACATTCTTGCCGTTCCCGTTGAAACTCGCTACAAGTTTGTTGCCCGCCGTTTCGTAAAGTTCCGCCGAAAGTGCAAGCTTTGAACCGAAACTGCTCACGCGTGCCTGGCACACGAAATCGGCGGAAATGTTCCGGCCCGTTTCCGCAAGGCAAGTGCCCTCGCAGTCCTCGATGGCCTTCCCCGGCGGGAGCATCGCACTGATGTTGTCACGCGTCATGATGGTGTAGCCGTCTTCTGCGGGGAGTTGCTTGACAGCCTCCTCGCGCAATACGTTCGTGAGGTACTGCCTGTCGGAGAGCGTCACCTTCTTCTTTACCGCAGGGTCTACGCCCGTCTCGAGCACGGCGACATGCGTCGCGAATGCACCCGAAGCGCATACGAGCAAAAGAAAGATCGTTGTCAGAAGTCGCATTTGTGGCTCCTTACTTTGTATGCATAACGCGAAGTTTATTCCGAGAAGACAAACGGGATTGTCACCGTGGTGTTGCCGGCACCGGCCTCGCCAAAGTTCCATTCACTGACTTTCTTCTTGATTTCTTCGTCAAACTTGGCATTGTTCGTCGTAGAAGACTTGATGGACATAGAAACGACCTTGCCTTCCGGGCCAATCGTAAACTTCAGGACGACTCTGCCCTCGAAACTCGGGTCGTTTTCCCTGTACCTGTTGTAGATGTTCCTGAGCGCCGGTGTGCGATTCTTCACGACCTTCATGATGTCGGCAGCCGAGCGGGGGCCCTTGGCCTTGACTTCATTCTCCTGCGCAGTCGCGTGGCCGCCCACATTCGCGTCACTGATACCCCCGCTGCCGTTCTTCGCGGAACCGCCGAGCTTATCGCCGTCGCCCTTGACCCGACGTCCACCTTTTTTGCCGGAATCGCCTGCAGCGTCCGAGAAATCGAACGGGACAATCAGAGTCTTGTTGTTGCTCCCCGGAATCTCGCCAAAGTCCCATTTGCTGACTGCCTCCTTGATTTGCTGGTCAAAATCAAGTTCGCCTGTCGTCGTGCCCTCGATAGAGATGTCGATGATGTTCCCGCTTGCCGCGATGGTGAACTTCAGCATGACACGGCCCTCGAACTTCTTTTTCGTGTCTTTTTTGTACTGCTTGTAGATGTCGTCAAGTTCCTGGTAGTGCTGGTTTATGACCGCATCGAGATCCTTGCTGGAGCGGATGGCGTCGTCTTCGTCTTCTTCGAAGTTGCTCTCGAAACCTCCGAACAGGGGCGCCCAGTAGTAGTTGTAAATCTGGTCGACATCCACATAGGGAACTTCGTTGTCGCCCTTCCAGGCCTTATACTTGGTGACCTTGATGGTGCACCGCTTCTTGTCGCCCGTCACGTCGATGTAATAACGGTGCGATACCGTGCCGACCATCCCGTACCCGGCGTAGAGCATGGCGAGGTGCCTTTCCGTCACGATTCGGCCCGCCATCGGGTCGGCCTTGGTAAGCTCGACTCCCCTGCCCACAAAGGTCCTGATGACCGCGTTGTAGCACACATGGTGAGGCTGGTTGTAGGTCCTGGTGAGGTACTGGTCGTAGAGCGCAGGATCGTTCAGTTGCATGGTCTTTGCGCAGCCCGAAAGAAGGGCGACAGAAGCGACGAGTAATGCAAGAAGGGGCTTTTTCATACTTTCTCCTTTTGGCGAGGCAGGTCACGCCGGAGAATGTAAAAAAAAAACATATAGTTAGCAGAAAGTTTGGAAAAACAGGGTGATTTTGATGCGATTGGGGCTCGGTTTGGGCGTAGGGAGCGCGAGATGTGCGATGGTCGCCTTACCGCATGCAAATACGACGTGCGATTTGCCGCAAGACGCGCAGGCCGTAGGTAACGACGTTCAGGTTGGATTTTTCGCCGGCATAGCGCGTGGGTATCGGGAGTTCGGCAAGTCGCCACCCGCGGGCGTCGGCGATGGAGATGATTTCCAGGTCGATGTCGAAGCTCGGGCTGAGTTTCGCGAGGTCAAGCGTCTTCAAAAATTCCGCATTGTAGACAATGAAACCGCTGTGGCGGTCCGTAAGTTTCTGCCGGAAGGCGATGTTCTCGAGCGCAGTGAGAAATGCGCCGCCGATACGCTTGTGGAGTGGCATGTTGCCGGCACGGGCTGCCCCCGGGACGAGGCGGCGCGAGCCTTGCACCAGAGCGATTGCGGGAGAATTGCCCGCGGAGGAAATGTCCGCTGTTTCAAGATGCGCGAAGAATTCGCCAAGTTGTTCTGCAGGGTACTGCCCGTCGCCGTGCAGGCAAGCAATGTATTTTGCGCCGGAGCGGAGCCCCTCGGAAATTCCGCACTTGACAACGGCTCCGTACCCACGGTTGAATTCGAAACGCATGTACTCAAGATGGGCGGCATTTTTTGTATTCGGAGCTGCACCGACAAACGTTTCGTAAGCCCCGCGCGTATCGTCCTTCGAGCCGTCGTCAATCACGAGCACCTGCGCGCGTTCCATGACCGCGAGTGGAATGCGCCCCAGCACGCCGACGAGAGTCGCAGCGACATTGTATGCAGGAACAAAGATAAAGTAGTCGGGAATCATTGTTAAACGGAATAATGCTTCACGAACCAGGAGAGCGATTCTTCCAGAGCGGTGTCGAGCGGGATGCGCGCCCTGAACCCGAGCAGGCGCTCGGCCTTCGCAACCGAGGGCATGCGACGCATCGAATCGTCATAACCCGCGCCGTAGTATTCCTCGCCCGAAACGCTTTGCGGTTCCGGCAACGAAGAAACGTCCACCCCGCACAACTTCCCGAAAATCGTGCGCATTTTCTGCGCCAGTTCCGCAATCGAAACCTCGTTCCCCGCATTCCCGACATTGAACGCCTGCGAAAATACACCAGCATTCGGCGCGGCACCTACCTTCAATTCGCTAGCACCAGGCGCAGAACCTACCTTCGATACACCCGCGGCATCTCGACCCGAGTGACCTGCGCCCGCCGCGGTTTTACAACCAGAATCCGGCGAATCACCGACACCAAAACTCAACGCGCATCCAAGCCCAGCATCGAACAGCGCAAATAAGAAATCAATCGCATCGTGCACGCTCGTAAAGCAGCGCTTCGCCTTACCGCCGTTCACGAGCTTCAGGGGTTCGCCCCGCAAAAGCGCCGTCGAAAAGTTCGCGAGCACCCGCGGGATTCCCTCGCCGTCCACGCCCGGCATAAAGTCCATGTACGGCCCGACAAAATTGAACGGGCGAACCACCGTCCAGCGCAAGCCGGACAGCCCCGCGATAAACCGTTCCGCCAGGAGTTTCGCCGTCGCGTAACTCCAGCGGCTCGCGGTAACGGGCCCGAACACGGCAGGCGTCGAATCTTCCACCAGCTCGCCCGAATCGGCAGCAGTCTTCCCGTAAATTTCGGACGTGGAAAAATGCACGAGCCAAGCACCCGAGCGGGCGCATGCTTCGGCCAATGCCGCCGGATGGTCGTAGTTGCTCCGGATAACCTCGCACGCCTCCCCCATGTAACGGCTCGGCGTACAAATTGCCGCAAGGTTCACCACCAGCGGGAACTGCGTGATGCGCTCCACGACGGCAGGGTCGGCCAAATCCGCACACAGGAACTCGCACCGCTCATGATTCAGGCGGTGCTGCAGCCTGTAGAAATCGAGATCCACGCCAAAAACACGCCAGCGGGTACGTTCCAGCACGGCGTCGAGCAAATGGCTACCGATAAAACCACCGCAGCCCACGATGGCCACGGTGAAACTACTGTCGTCGAAGCGGGGGGTCATTACTCCTTGACCTTGAAGGTCCCGGACTTGCCCGCCTTGGACTGCTTGGAATACGGGTAGACGTAGATGTAGGCGTCGTCTGCCGCAACAATGCCCTCGGCATCCAGCTTGATGCTGTACTCGTTGCAGGTCTTGCCATCGATTACAGCGTCGTCGATGCTTTCTTCGAGCAGGTTCACCTTCTTCGCGCCCTCGTCGAAGCGGAGCTCAACACCGAAGCCGCCAAAATCCATGTCGGAGCCGAACACGACCTTGATGGTCTCGCCCACCTTGAATTCCTCGCCGCCCTTCGGGGAAACGACCTTCACACCGTCGGTCACGGAGCAGTCCGCAGTATCGTTGTTGCTCGGACCGGTGGAAGATTCATCGTCACCGCAAGCGAAAAACGCGAGCGAACTTGCAAGAATCAAAGCATGGGTAAACTTCATAAATTCCTCGTTTGTTGTTTATGTGAACAATATACAAAAACGCCTAGCGGGCCACGACCTGCTTGCGGATTTTTTCGGACAAATCGCGCCCGCCCAGCTGCGCGATGCACTCGAACGCGAATTCCTCGGCGGTTCCGGCCCCGCGGCTCGTGACGATATTGCCGTCCACCACCACGCGGTCTTCCACAAACTTGTTGCAGACAAGTTCCTCCACGCAGCCCGGGAAGCATGTCGCCGTCCTATCCACAAGAAGCCCGGCCTTGCTCAGCACGAGCGGGGCCGCGCAGATGGCGAAAATCCACTTGTTCTTGTCGTTAAAGTCACACACGACGCGCTCCACGTCGGCAGACGCCTTGAGGCGCTGCACGCCGGGGCCGCCACCCGGCAGGAGAACGGCATCGAACTTGGCGGTATCGGCACCCGAAAGCGCGAAATCGGCCGCAATCTTGAGCCCGTGGGCACCCGTCACGAACGAATCGCCCGAAACGCTCGCAAGCGCCACCTCGAAGCCCGCCCTCTGGAAGTAATCGAACGGAGTGACGAACTCGGTTTCTTCAAAGCCATCGGCCATAAGGAAAAGTATCTGCATATTGAACCTCTTTTTGAGGAAAATAATAAATTCAAAGACTATTCATCTTAGACCGACTTCGCTATTCGTTCCGCAATCGCCCCTATTTTTTCATACGATATCAAATGGCAGAGCATATCGGTAAACTTTCCATACTTCCGGTATAAAAGATTAAATGTAAAGTAGGCTGCTCTTATGCCCTTAGACTCCGGACGACGTCTCCATATATTTTTCAAGCTATATATTTCCTTATAAATCCAATGATACCCTTGATACAGATCCTGCCTAGTCATTCCTCTTGGTTGATAAACCACATGAGCCGTATTGTAAAGGGTCAAGTCATCGGTAAGGATTCTTCCTTCCGATTTCATCCTGTCATAGAGAGCCGTTCCCGGATAAGGCGTCAGAATATGGGATGTGACCGTTTCAATCTTATTTTTCACAATCCAATCTAGAGTCGACTTAAAGACTTCAGGCGTATCGCCATCCAGCCCGAACACGAAACTAGCATTAATCATGATACCCCTTTCATGAATAGCCCTTATCGCTTTCTCATATTCCTGCGTGTGGTTCTGAACCTTGTGAACTCCACTTACAGAATCCGGATTGATACTTTCAAAACCGATAAACAAACTTTGGCATCCCGAATTTTTCATCAAGTCAAGCAGTTCATCATCGAATGCGGCATTGATGGACACGGCCGCCCTCCACTTTAATCGCATCGGCATAATTTCTTTCAGGAACTGTTTTGTCCATACTGGGTTCCCTGCAAAATTATCATCGATAAACATGATGTGTCTCGAACGAACCGCCTTGATGTCCGCCAAAACATCTTGAATATTGCGATTTAAGTATTGATGTGCTTTAGCGCTGTTATAGCAAAAATCACACCTAAAAGGACAACCCCTGCTTGTGTGAACGACATGACAGTATAAGTATTCGCCTTTCTTGAGGAAATCGTATGCAGGAGAAACTATGAGGTTCCCCTCTTGCAGTTTTGGACAGCGATAGACAGGCTTCAGATTGTTGTCCAGAAAATCCTTTATAATCTCCGGCCAAGTGCCTTCTGCAGCGCCAATGCAAAGCACATCAAAAGCATTTGCCGGAATCGTATCATGAGCGGTCGTCACATGAATTCCACCTGCAACAACAATGGAGCCTTTTTCACGAAAACGTCGCGCTATCTCGATGGCCCTCGGCAAGGTGTCAACCGTAACCGATATTCCAACAATGTCAGGCACATCATCATAATGGATTTGCTGAATATTTTCATTTTCCAGTTGTACCCTGTGCTCTTTTCTGACCAGATTCACAATCGTGAGCAGGCCCAAAGGAGGTGCCATGTGCAACTTTATGTCCGTATCCATTGGACGACGGTGCATTTGGGGTTGAATCAATTTGATAAATAGCTGTTTTTTCACTGGTACAATTATAACAACACATACTTCACTACTCCCCTCGGGCTACATTTTTTACTACATTTGTGCCCATGAATTTCAAGGACCGCATTATCCGCGCCACGGGCAAAAAGACGCCCTTCCGCCTGATTGTCGTCGACTTGACCGCGACGATGAACGAAATCGGCAAGCAGCACAACGCACAGGGGTTCGCCCTCAAGCTTTTGGCCGAAAACTCCATCGCAAGCATTTTCCTGAGCGCAAGCCTCAAGTACGCGGGCACGGTCTCGCTGACTACGCGCTTTGGCGGTGAAATCACGAAGGTTTCTTCCGACACGACGCCGATGGGGCTCGTGCGCGCGATGATCCCGCAGGCAGAGCTCCAGGCCGTGGGCGGTAACGAACCCGCGCTCATCCCGCAGAGCGTGCAGGTCGTGAAGCTCAACGAGCAGGGCAAGCGTGTCCACGAGAGCATCATCGAGGCGCCCGCCGTTTCGATGGGCCAGAACCTCGCCACCTACCTGCTGCAGTCCGAGCAGATCCGCTCCGCCGTGGGCATCGAGGCGGCATTCAACCGCGAAGACCCGAGCAAGCTCGACTACGCCGCAGGGTTCTATATCGAGGCTTTCCCCGACCTCGAGGACAAGGATATCAACCTCATCGAAGTCATCGTGCAGAACTTGCCGAACTTCAAGGACATGAACACGCCCGAGGGTTTTGACCTGGACGAGCTGCTGGACCAGCTGCGCGGGCCGTACGAAATCGATATCGTGAAAGAAATCGACCCGAAGGCCTACTGCCCCTGCAGCCGCGAACGCATGGTGGCGACGCTTGCAACGCTCCCGCTCAAGGACCTGCAGGAACTGGAAGCCGAGGGCAAGGACCTGGAAGTCGTCTGCGACTTCTGCCGCACGCCGTACCAGATTACGGTCGCGGACTTGCGGAGCATTATAAACGAGAGAAAGAAATAGCCCTATGTTTACGAAGCAATGTGTCGTTACCCTGGACCTTGAAGGTGTCCTCGCCCCCGAAATCTGGATTGCCGTCGCCGAGAAGACGGGTATCGCGGACCTGCGACTCACCACGCGCGACATCCCCGACTACGACGTGCTCATGAAGGGCCGCATCGCCATCCTTGATCGCGAGGGCATCAAGCTCTCGGACATCCAGAACGTCATCGCGAACCTCGGGCTTCTGGACGGCGCGCGCGACTTCATGGACAAGCTTCGCGACGAGACGCAGGTGATTATCCTTTCGGACACGTTCCAGGAATTCGCCTACCCCATCATGAAGAACCTCGGATTCCCGACCATCTTCTGCCACAATCTCGTGGTGGAAAACGACCGCATCAGGGGCTACCACCTGCGCATGAGCGACCAAAAGACGAAGGTCGTGAAGCACCTGCAGGAGCTGAACTTCAAGGTGTTCGCTTCGGGCGACTCCTTCAACGACACGGGCATGCTCAAGCAGGCCGACAAGGGGTGCTTCTTCTGCGCGCCGGACTCTATCGTGGCGCAGTTCCCGCAGCTCGAGGCCACAAAGACTTACGCCGAGTTGCTCGAGAAGTTCCACCAGTTCCAAAACACGCTGTGAGACAAACATCTTTTTTAGTCGATAAAAAAAGGAGACAACAATGAAGCTCTACACGACAGACTTTATCAGCGGCAAAGAATTCGAAACCCTCCAGATGGTGCGTGGAAGCGTGGTCTTCAGCAAGAACGTGGTCCGCGACGTATTTGCCGGCCTCAAGACGATTATCGGCGGCGAAATTGCCGGCTACACCGAAATGCTCAACGACGCACGCAACATCGCCATCGAACGCATGACGCGCGAAGCGGCCGCCGTCGGAGCAGACGCCATCGTGAACGTGCGATTCGCTACGGCATCCGTAATGGCCGGCTCTGCCGAAATTATCGCCTACGGGACAGCGGTAAAATTCAAGAATTAAACAAAAAACCGCATCTTTTATCACGCAAAAGCCACCTGCCGTTGCGGGGGGCTTTTATTTTGTATATATTTAAAGTATTCGGAATGCCCTCAGTGGCAGAAAGGAGGAAACATGTTCTACGAACATTGGAAAAAGATTGCACTTGCGCTGGCCGGGCTCTTTTGGGCCAGCTGCGGAGACGACGGCTCCAGCGATGAAGTTTCTATGTTTGCTCCCGAATATGGCGTTCAGGTAATGCCATCCGACTCTATAGGGGGTGCGGTTTGCCTTTATGGGGTAGAGGCTCCAGTCATTATCGAACAGGGAGTCCTTTGCTACAACGATACCGCAACGAACGATTCGGGCAAGGTGTTCAAGATTATCGACTGCACCGACGGCAACAAGTACCTGAGGGACCCCTCTGCTGCGGGTGCGGAAGGCGTCGAGCTCCCCGAAGGAGTCCAGGTATTCGCCCCGAAGGCCGGCAGCGGAAAAGCCATAAACTGCACAGAAAATGGTGACGTCTGCATCGAACGGAACCCGAACATTTCCGAAGAACTGGATTCGCTTGCAGGCTGTCACCCCATCATCGACTGTCCGGAAAAGCAGGATTAATCACAAAACATAATTTAGGAGGAAACATGTTCTACAAGCATTGGAAAAAAATTGCACTTACGTTGACCGCTTTCTTCTGGGCCAGCTGCGACAACTCGCCTAATGAAGCGCCCATGTACGGAGCGCCGCCCTGCGATTCGAACCACTGCATGGAGGCCCCCGAAAGCAGCGACGCAAACGGCACGCAGTCCAGTTCCAGCGAAACAACCGCTTCGTCGAGTTCCGAGGCGGCCAAACCCGAAAGTTCCAGCAGCGTGTTCGAACAAATCATGCCCGCCTACGGCGTAGAAGTAGACTTCACGTGTGTACCCATGGATTCCAGTGTCGCATATTTCGCTACAGATTACAGCGCAGACACCCAAAAGATGTGGAAAGAGGAACAGGCCAAGCACGATGCCGTAGACAAGATTGATTCCATCAAGCAGACCCTGGCAGAAACGCCCATGTGCCTCGAGAACTTGCGCAGGGAACTTGACATGTTCGTAGCCCTTTACGGCGCCCCGACCGTCATCAATAATGCGGTAGAATCCTGCAGCGATGGCTCTACCAGGCCCAGCGAAGAATACGCCAGGTTCCTCAAGATGCAGGAAGAGTGGGAAGCGAACAAGCCTGCCCTGGACGAAGAACTCCAGAAGGTCTACGAAGACAAGATGAAGGAAATCGAAGAACGCATCAACAAGTGCATGGAGAAATAGACGAAAGAACGGCTCTATGAGCCTATAGACGAAAGTCGAAAAATATGATAAAAAAGCATTGGAAAAAAATTCTATTGAGCCTCTGCTCCATGCTCTGGAGCGGCTGCAGTGATGATTCCTCCAGCGATAGCCCTTCAGCGGGCAACAAGCTTATTGCCTGCGATTTTGATCAGATATGCCCCAAATATGGTATTTTCTACGATTGCGAAAACGAGGAAGATGCGATTGCCGGGAACTTCGAGAATTGCACCATGTCGTATCCGGCGTGCACAGACACGTACTATTGTGAAGACGACGTCACCTGTTTCCAATCGACCGACGACGAAACGAAAACTTTCGACTGTCACGACGAAAAGGATAAAAAGACGCTCTATAGCGAAGACGAATTCAAGTCAAAATACTACGTCGAAAGTGAGCGCATCCATTAAATTTCACATTACACACTCCTCATTTCACACTCCACACTTTTTATGCAACTCTCTCTTAAAAAGAAACTCGCACTCGAAGCATATCGCCTTTACCGCCACAACGAAATCAAGGCGCACCCGCTCACGTACTTTTTCTGGGAATGCACGCTGCGCTGCAACCTGCACTGCCTGCACTGCGGTAGTGACTGCGTGAAGGACGCCATCCCGGATATGCCCCGCAAAGACTTCATGGGTGTGCTGGATAAACTCGCCCCGCACATCGACCCGAAGCACTTTATCGTGGTGATTACCGGCGGCGAACCCTTGATGCGCCAGGATCTCGAAGAATGCGGCCAGGAAATCAAGAAGCGCGGCTACCCCTGGGGAATGGTCAGCAACGGCCTTGCGATGACCCCCGAACGCTACACCAAGCTGCTGAATGCAGGGCTGCGCTCGCTCACGATTAGCCTGGATGGCCTCAAGGAAAGCCACAACCATTTCCGCGGAGCCCCCACGAGTTTCAATAACGCACTCCGAGCTATCGACATGGCCGCTCACACGCAAGGCCTCACTTTCGACGTGATGACCTGCGTGAACCGCCAGAACTTGAAGGAACTCCCGAAGATTCTCGACATCCTCCTGAAAATCGGCGTGAAGCGTTGGCGTATCGCGACAGTGTTCCCGAAGGGCCGCGCGAAGGACAATCCGCTGTTCCAGCTCACGAACCAGGAATTCCGCCAGGTGTTCGATTTTATCCGCGAAGTGAAGAAGATGAACGTCATCAACGTGAACTACGGCTGCGAAGGGTTCCTCGGCAGCTACGAGAAGGACGCCCGCAACTACCCGTTCTTCTGCCGTGCCGGCGTGAACGTTTCTTCGGTGCTTTGCGACGGCAGCATTTCTGCCTGCCCAAGCCTCCGCGGCGACTACATCCAGGGCAACATCTACAAGGACGACCTCTGGGACGTGTGGCAGAACCGCTACCAGGTAATGCGCGACCGCAGCTGGGCAAAAATTGGCGACTGCAAAAAATGCAAGTACTGGCGCTACTGCGAAGGCTCCAGCCTACACCTTAGAGATGAGAAGACTAAAGAATTGGCCTACTGCCATGTAAAACGCTTGGAAGCCGCCGGGGCATAGCCCCATCAGATTTACTTAACGAGGCCGAAGCGCAGCGGACGTTCGCCCTTCACGCGGAGCACGTACACGCCTCGGTCGAGGCGGTTCAAATCAACCACCTCGCCAGCCGAAGCAAAGCCGTCCATCACGATGCGGCCTCGCAAATCCGTGACCGCATACTGGACGTTGCGGGAACCCGTGTATACGAAACTGCGGTTGCCCTCGCCCATACGGAGCTTCGACACCTGCGAAGCCAACACTCCAACCACGCGCACCGTCGAAGGCTTCTGCGTGAGTCCATAAAGAAAGCCGAACACTTTTTCTTTCACTTTCGTATCGTAGTCGTCCTCGTCGTAAAATTCGTGCGGCATGTCGTCGACAAAGTATGTCTCGTGATCAACTTTCTTTGCCTTGAGAACGGAATCGATAACAAAGCTTCCATACAAGGTAGGAGTCTGAATTTCAAAGGAATCTATTCCGGCCAGCGACATCTGCACCATGTTCACACCCAAAGTCGCGGCGATATTCCTTAGCGGCCGCCCCGTCTTGAAAAGCACCGTGCTATCGGCGGTACCGTGAACGAGCAACACGGGGGTTTCGGTATTCCCGATGATAGAGGGGTCATGGACAGCGCCCCACAAAGCAACAACGGCGTTCGCCTCGGATTCCTCACCCGCCACGCCAAAAGGATTAAGGCCCCCCAGGTCGGGAACTTCATGCGCAACAGGCGGAATTTCGGAATCCTTGTCCATGTAGATATTTTCAAGGGCCAAAATTGCCCCCGCGCTGTTGCCCAGGAGATAGATGCGGTCCTTGTCGATTCCAAGTTTATCGGCATTGGAACGCACATAGCGCACCGCCGCACGCACGTCCTGGATTCCGCGATAGACCGACCTCGAAAAATCGAGACTGTCGATGGAAAGGACCTTGTTTTCGATTTTCGTGGCAATGCCCAGGCGATACTGCACCGAAATAGCCACAAAGCCGCGAGCCGCAAGCGAATCGCAATAGGTGACAGACTGCTGGTCCATATCGGCCTTGTTTCCCGCCGCAAAAGCTCCGCCATGCATCACAAGGACAGCGGCCCGCTTGTTCCCGGAATCGTCCTTGGGAGAATAGACGTCCATGTGCAATTCGACAGGAGCCATATCCGTTTCATTTTCGTAAAGATAAATCGCACTTTCGGCACCCTTCATCGCGATCATCAAGCGCGTGATGGAAGTCGCCTTGTTGAGGTGCGGGACATCGGATGCGTAGACGACATCCTTCTCGACCGAGACATCGAACATGCGGTCCTTGTAGCGTTCTCCCGCATACGAAACGGAAAATGCAAAAGCAAGCGCAAGAAAAGCTAGAATTCCCTTTTTCATGGCAAATCCTTTTTTGTGCGTCCTATGCGCAATTATAACAAATTATTGGGCGCCGCTATCGGTCCGGATAATCCATGCATTATCCGCATCGGCGAAATCGACGTTGTAATCGTAATCGGGCTTGTAGCCGAGAGCATCACCATCGACGGGCTTGCCGCCCGCCGTGAACAGGTTATCCTTCATCGCGACAAAGCCGACCGTCGAATCTACCGGAGAGCCGTCCTCGTTATACCAGCGGTAAAGCGTCACGGCCATTTCGTTATTGAAAACGTTGGATTCGACAAGGCAGCGTGCAGAATCAGAACAGACCACGCCAGACAACTCGACACCATCGAAGAAGTTGCTGTAGGCATGGAGCACACCGCCATGCGAGAGAACACCATCCCTGCTCAGGCCCGCAAAGTAACTGTGATGCACTGTCAGGCTCTGTGCGGTATCCTTGATGATATCGCCCGAAAGTCCAAAGAGCACGCCCGTCTGCGCATTTTCGAAGCGCGACCAGGAGATAGTCACGTTGTGCGAGCCGCGCTTCACGTCGAGTTCCACCAGCGGGTATTCCTCGAAGGTGCAGTGGTCCACCCACACGTGATGCGAGCGGTTGTGTATCGAAAGAGCCCTGCGCGAGCTGGTATCGAGCACGGTTATCGCGGGAGCCGTAAACGTGATGTTTTCGAAAATCAGGTTGCTCGATGTTTCGGTAAGGATTCCCATGCCAGCAAAGCGCACGTCGCGCCCGCGGCCATCAAAGGTCTTGTCGTTCTTGAGGCGGAGCGGAGACTGCAAGTTGTATGTACCGCTCTTCTCGAAAAGAATCCACGTGGGGCCTTCGCGATAGGCACAGTCACGGAGAGAACCCGGAGCGATTACGGCAGAAGTCTTCGCATTGCCCGCAGAATCGACATCCGTCGTGTCCTCGACAATCAGGTAATCGTCCGTCGTGGTGACGATGCAGATTTCGCCTTCCGCCCTAGAGATGTTCCCCAGGGTATCGGTAATGCCCGCAGCACCCAGAGTACCGACAGCATAGCCCTCCATCTGGGCAAGCAGCGCATCGTGTTCGCTCCAGTCCTTCCCGGGATACTTGCTCGCTACCGGCTCACGGTTCTTGAACACCTTTATTTCGGATTCGGGATCCGTGCAATCTACATACAAAGTATCGCCCGGCACGAAACTGAGCGTAGCCGAATTCTTTTCGGCAGCATCGGCTACATGGATGTCGAAAATTCCCGCCGGAAGCGAGTCGATGACAAAGTGTCCACTGCTGTCGGGAACAACGAAGCGGTCGAGACCCACCACGCGAATCACAGGAGCTTCCGAGCCAAGGAAAACGAAGCCTTCGATACTCGAAAGTTCTCCGAGCCGGACCGTATCGATTCTGGAATCGTTCGAATCGAGCGTAAATTTGAGCACAGCGCCCGAAGCCCTGGAATCGCGCACGTTCCTGACTTCAACCGCGTAGGCCCCCGGTTCCGCAGCCATTTCCACGAAGCCGTCCGCATCGGATTCCATCCACTCGGCAGAAATTTCGCCATCGCTCAGGAAATCGCCGGGGAGCATGCGGATTCGCGCTTTAGGGGCAGGAGACCCGTCGGCAAGCTGCACCTGCAGGGCGAATGTAGATTCCGCCTCGGTTCCGCCCGCAACCTTCCCGTCGTTGCTACAGGCCGAAACCAGACCCGCGCCCAGCAAGGCCGAGAGTCCGGCCGAGAGCGCTTTGCAAACTTTAGATAAACTAAGCCTCATCCGAACCCTCCACATCACCATCTTTCTCGACACCAGTAGCATTTTCACCCGCAGCAGCATCGAGCCCCGCTATACGGCGCTTGCGACCCCTGCGCTTGGGAGGCGGATACGGGTCCGAAAGCGGGAACAGCTGCATCCCGAGCTGGAAGACCCGATTCGGCTTTTCGCACTGGCCAACCTTCGCCAAGACTTCGCGACGGAAGCGACGGACCATTTCTACCAGTTCGCTATATGTCGACTCGTCGCAAGCAAAAGCCAGCGTCGAAAGATTGCGCTCGCCACGGCCAAAGCGGTCCATCGCATCTTGCGCCACGTTCAGGTTCTGCTGAATATACGAATTCACCGCCGTGCTGTAAGATTCCGAGCCGCTCGAAATCAGACCCTGCGTCTGTTCGTAGAACCCGGTCTCCGGATTCTTCTTAATCATCGAGAGGCGTTCGAGAAGCGCGATGGAAGAACGCACCTGAGAGCCCGTAATCGGCGGACGCACCATGAGACCAAGCGCAGCATCGTCGCCCACATAGGGGTAAAAAGTCACAAGTTCGCGGACTACAGCGTGGTACCAGTGATCAAAGTATTCGAACTGGTCTTTCGCCACGTTCTCCACCTTGCATTCCTTGGTGGCGACAAGCTTTTCGAGGTATTGCCTGCTTTCGGAATGGTTTTTCGCCTGGTTGAAGGCGACCATGTCGGCAAAATAAGATTTCTCTCGCGCATCGGAGCAGAAGATATCGGCAAAAACAGAAACGAGGCGTGCGGTCAAATTGCGCTTGCCCTGCAAAATCTTGTTGAACATCGACGCATCGAAACCGGCACGCTCTGCAATATAGCGGTGGCTAAAGCGCCAGTCACCCGCATGGCGTTCCTCGTAGGCATCGCGCAAAAACTCGCGATAATTCAAATACTCAAATAGATTGATCATTTCACCTTAAATATAACAAAAGCGTCTACATTTCGAATATTTAAAAAGTCTACACTTCAAAAAAAATTCCCTGACGTGATTTACCCCACACCATCGCGGAATAAATCACCCCAAAAAACTATCTGGAGAAGTAGCGTCCCTTCGGGAGTTTCGAATGCGTCTTTTCGCCGGGGACCATGCGACCGAGGGCATTGAAGCGACGGCCATCGCGAACCGCAGGAACATCCGTCGGACGTTTCACAATCGCATCCGTTCCACTCGAAGACGATTCTACATCGCCCTTCACCTTCGCCGGCTTGCACCCCGTGCGGTACACGCCCTTGATGTCGAAAGCAATCATGTCGATATTCGGTCCACCATCTGCCGAGACAGAGGCAAGTTTCACCTTAAAGTCAAGCGCATCCACCCACACGTCCTCGACGTAAGCGGTATCCCACTTGTCCCAGCTTCCAGTAGACTTGAATGTCACATCGTACTCACCATTATCGACAGTCAGCTTCATATCGCGATCCGTATTTCCTTGGAACGAATAGCGGATCATCACGCGGGCGTTCGATGCGGACTGGTCCGAAGTCACATTGTAAGTAGCCGTGCTGTAGGCCGAATTGTCAAAGTTGAAGAAGCCCAGGCCCGTATAGCCTTCGTGGTTCGCCTCGGTCCAGCCATCACCCACTTCGGGGTTAGCCATGTCAATCGGAGAAGGCCAGGCTTCGTCGGCAACACCGTCAAAACAAATTTTCGGGTCAAACGAACTCGACGATTCAGGCCCAGCGGAGCTGGAAGAGGTCGGGCTATCGAGAGAATTTTCTTCGCCGTGCGAAGTCGGCTGGCAGGCGGGCCCTCCGTCAAAGACAGCCGTATAGGTCGCAGCTCGGTAGAGGGTCTTTTTCCCGTAGTAGTTCGAATCGGCAGAAAGCTTATTGCAGTCGTCATCGTACCAGCCAACGAACTTCTTGCCAAAGCTACCTGGGCTTACATGCAAAGTAAGCGGAGCGCCGCCGGGGAGTTGCTGGTTATGCGTAATGAGTCCCTTGCTGTTCGAAACATTCGCCTTGACCGTAAATGCGAAACGCGGCTTGAGGGAGGACACGAGCTGCGTCAGGTTCGCCTTGTTTTCAGCAGAAATGTACGATTCATTTTTCAGGGCACTTTCAAGTTCCTCGGCAATCCACTGGCAATGAGCAATAGAGCCCGATTCCTGGAAATGCGTCGTTCCGTCGTTGGTGACACCATCCGGATAATTCGGGTACTCTCCCTTCAGGAACATCTTGAACTGGTAGCGGGAAACATACGCCGGGTCCCAGCTCTTGCTATAAGCATTGTAGGATTTTGCATTTAGGTTCACGTAGACGGCGCCGTTTTTCTTGGCGAGTTCTTCCATCTTGCCGACAACGTTGTATTCAGTAAACACATTGCGGCCATTCGCTCCCATGTTCATGTTCATCGGGGTCACGTACACCAGGGTAACGCCCGCACCTTTAGCCACATCGGCATATTGCTGTAGCCAATAGCCAAGCGAATCAAAGGGAACCTCACGAGGCTTACTTCCAAAATAGCGGTCATTATGCCCGAACTGGACCATCATGATATCGCCCTTCTGCAGTTTGGCCTTGACCTCGTCCAGGCGGCCTTCCTGCACGAACGTCTTTGAACTGCGACCGCCGATAGCGTAGTTCACCACCTGAACGCGGGAACCGTCAAAGAAACTACCCAGGATCTGCCCCCAGCCCGTTTGCGGGTAGGCATTGTCCTTGTAGTTACAGACCGTAGAGTCGCCAATCACGTGGACCTTAAAGCTCGTAGAATCGCTCACGGCAACACCCGCAAACACGGCAGCGGCGATGAGGAATTTAAACACTCCCTTCATATCTACCTCACCTTCGCCCACGTGGCGACAAACTTTTCGCTACCCGAGCGGACAACGACGCGGTAAAGCCCCGCCGTGCGCACAGTTTCGGACAAATTCATTTCGCCCGCAGAAGCGGTCTTGCGCATTACCAGGCGGCCACGCATGTCAAACACGCTCACGTCGGCATCACGCACCAGAGAGAGCATGCTGCCACGGAGTTGCACTCCCGCATTTGCGGCCACGCCGCGCAGAACCGTCATCGACGTATCAGTCGTATCCTTAGTCGAATCCTGAACTTCGGGGCAGCCCTCGCTCACGCGGCACACGCCTGCAAGGCTGAAACCGAAGGCATCAATGTTCGGCGCGCCGTCACTCGTAAGCGACATAATCTTGAGTTCCGTTTCACCCTGCGGGGCATCCATCACCACGTAGGCCGTATCCCACTTGTCCCAGGCACCCGTAGGCGGCGCACTCACGAGGTAGTCGTGGTCCAAATAGGCATTGAACATGCGGTCCGTATTTCCACCATTGGCGTAGCGCACGGCAAGAGTCACGTAACCCGCCGCCGGAAACTTGACCTTGTAAGAAGCGAAAGACGTCTGCGAGTTTTCGAGATTGAAGAAGCCATCGCCCATAAAGCCGGTCCAGTTGTTTTCCTTGTAGCCGATGCCCGTATCGGGGCTATAGGCATCGAAGAACTTCTTGATGTTCTTGTCGACCTCGACATCAATCTGCTCGGTGCCTTCAATCGGAGTAAACGGAACGAACGTCACATCGGCAAGGCTCTTCGGAGTCGTCGTCGGGAAAGCCGTCAACGCCTTGCCGTCACCGGTATACTTCTGCGCCGTACCGCCCTCATAAACCGCAGTATATTGCGTTGCGGCAGAGCCCATCACGAACGTATGGATGTAGGGAGACTTCACATTCGAGCGGCTCGGTGCCCCCACCTTGTTGCCGTTGCCGTCGTACCAGCCGAGGAATTTCTTGCCACTCTTCGGCATGGTCTTGAGCATCACGGTCATTCCCTGCGGGTAATACGCACCGAGGGACGTCGCATCGGCAGCACCTTCGGGGCTCACCTTGACATCCACCTGGTACATGGGCGCCATGTAGTCGCCGAGCTTTTTCACAATCGGGTCCGTATGCGCACGCATCTGTTCGGTAATGATACGCCCGAAGGCGTTCGCACCGTTCATCTGCAAGTGCACCTGGTCCGTCTGGTCACTGCCCAGGTTGCTGTATTCTGCCTTGGTCGCATAGTTGAAGATGAACTGAGCCGCATACTGCTCGCCCACCGAAATCATGTAGTTCGCGACCATCTCGCTCATGTCGATAAACGGCACGTTGAGTTCTTCGGCGAGGCTCTTGTTGAGCGCCGGATAACCGCGGTAGCTGTTATGAATCTGCGTCGGGGAATCGTAATACAGGCGGCGAATCGGGCTCATGATAATCGGGTATGCACCCTTCGCGCGGACATCGCTCACCATCTTCTTCATGTTGGAAGCGAAGAAATCCTCGGTACTGTAGTTCACGTCATTGATTCCGAACTGGATTACGACGTAATCGCCCGCCTGAAGCTTTTCGGCAATGCAGTTACCGGCAGAACAGCCCTTCTTGAAGAACATGTCGTAATAGCCAACAGCGGTATTGCCCTTCTTGTCCTTGCCGCCGCCACCGAGCGACATACCGCCCTGACCACGGTTCACCACCGCCGCCTTGGTCGGGTCGAACCAGAAATGGAAATCCTGGCCCTGCCCCTGCTTGGGATAGTAGCCCTCGTTCCAATCCTGCATGGTGGAGTCGCCACACATGTAGATGGTCACTTTCGCGAGCACCGCGGGAGCAGCAAGCATCGAGGCGATTACGGCACCCTGCCAGATTTTAGAGAAAGCACCCATTACTTCACCATCCTCGTTGCGGCGACAAGCTTGCCGTCAAGTTTCACCTTCACCACATACAAGCCCTTCGGGAGCAGTTCGCTATTCAGCGAGATACCGTTCGCGCCAGCGAAAACACTTGTCGTCACGGCCAGGCGCATATTGCCCGACACGTCGTAAAGGTAGACCTCGGCAAAGCCAGCCTTCGGGGTAAAGAGCACGCCCGTCGAAGGGTTGAAGGAAACCCCGCCCTTGAACGGGACGACCGATGCAACCATCGTGGTATCGTCAAGCTTCTGCGTACCGTCGTAAAGTTCCACGCCGTCGATACCGAAGGTGAACATGTCAAAGTTCGGGCCGCCGTCACTCGTCATCGAGGTAAACGTAATCGTGTTCACGCCAGCGGCAATCTTCACGTCAATCTTCGCCTCGGAATAGGTCGTCCAGGAGGCATCTGTCGAGGGGAAGCTAATCGTACCGGCAGAAGCGCCGTTCACGGTAACCGACATATTGCGGGAAGTACTCCCACCGTTCGTGAAGCGCACCGTAAGCGTAGTCTTCGCCTCGGTCTTCGAGAAGATTTCCCAGGTACCGTAGCTCGAAAGCGCATTGTCAAAGTTATAATAGCCGTTCTTGAGGAAGCCCTCGTTGGTCGTTTCCGTCCAGCCCTTGCCATCCTTCGGGGTAGAGGCATCCAGTTCGGACTTTCCGTTGTTCACCACCGGAGTCGTGTCGGCAGGTGCCGGGTCCTCGCCCACCACGAAGATGCTCGGTTGCTTGAGCGACTTCGCCATATCGGGCAAGAAGTATCCCGGATGAGGCGGCTGGTTGTAGGCCGTATTTTCGGAAGCGACAGCAGTGCGGTAAGTAGCATCGTGCATCAGCGTGTAAAGACGGTACGGAGACGTCACCGGAGTCGAGACAATGTATATCGTGGTCGGATCCTTTTCGCTACGCACCACCAGTTCTTCGCGCCAGTCGCCGAAGAGATCTGCCACGAGGCTCGGCGTATTCTTGGTGCCATTGCAACCCGTAGCACCGAGAGCGGCAGGCCCGTCAAAATAGACTTCGGACTTGATATCCTTAGAATTGAATTTGGTCACGTAGGCGCCATCCAGGAGTTCATCCTGCAGGTCGCCGTCAAAGTAGATGCGGAAGTTTTGAGAAACAGAAGGCGTGCCGATTTTCTCGTGCTTTACGGTAAACATTCCACCGCCCTTCGCAGACCACATCTCGTAACCGCGATGGGTAGAATCCACGTCGGCAGCCATACCACGACCGTTGTCTACGCCAGGATTCGGCTGAGCCGTCCCCCAGATAATCGTGCCATCGTTTGCACGGAGTTCATCGGTGTACTTGGCATCCTTGTGTTCGTGCACGTCCCAGGATTCAAGGCCCGGACGGTCCGGATCCAGGTCACCGATGTGGTGGGCGTCGCCATGGCCAAGTCCCGTGCGGTAACGCAGCGTGCCGTCATGGTTCAGGGCCGCAGCACCGAAGAACACTTCATCGTAACCGTCGCCATCGAGGTCAGCCGCCTGGAGGCTGTGGTTTCCTTCGCCGTAAAGCCCCTTGTCCGGGTCTTCGGATTTGTGGAGCCAACGCAGCTTCAAGTCCTTTCCATCGAAATCGTAGGCAGCCACGTAGGCAGAGCTATAATAGCCGCGAGCGAAAATAGCGCTCGGATGCACGCCATCCAGGTAGCCCGTTGCCGCCAGGTAGCGTTCGCAGCGGTTGCCGTAGTTGTCGCCCCACTTGCCCTTAGCCTGGGGCGAAGAATGGCTCAAGATATTGCGACTCGGTTCGTACGTAACCGTCGTAATCGCCGCACCGTCAACACCGCGGAAAACAGTCAGGTATTCGGGACCATCGAGGATTGTTCCCGCAGAGCTGCGGTAATCCTTCGACTTGTCGCCAATCGCCTTGCCCGTACCGTCAATGGTACCGTCGGCAGTCTTCACAATCATTTCGGCCTTGCCGTCGCCATCGTAGTCAAACACTTGGAACTGCGTGTAGTGAGCACCCGCGCGAATATTCTTGCCGAGGTCGATTCGCCACAGGCGCGTACCGTCGAGCTTGTAGGCATCGATGAACACCGTGCCCGTGTAGCCCGTCTGGGAATTGTCGTGGGCATTGCTCGGGTCCCACTTCAAGATAAGTTCGTATTCGCCGTCGCCATCGAGGTCGGCAGCGCTCATGTCGTTCGGAACGTAAGTGCAGGTTTCGCCATCGGGCATCTTCTGGCTTGCAGGGACTTCCAGCTTGATAGTCTTGTACGGGAAGCCCTTCCCGCTGTTCGAAACCGTCTTGTCGAGCACCACGGAAACAGCCTGCTTGGCGCCTTCCTTGCCGTTCACCACGGCAGCAACCGTGTACTTGGAAGTTGTCTTGCCGGCGGCGTCCAGGTAGTTCGTGCCACCGGTCTTCCCGATAGAGGCCACCTTCTCGCCATCGCGGTAGAGGTTGAATTCCGTCGCGGGGTCATCTGTACCCAAGAGACGCCAGCTCACGAGCATACCCTTGCCCGTGTTCGTGACCGCAAGGCCGCGCGAAAGATTTTCCATCTGGCGCTGAGCCGCGAAAGAAGGTTGTGCAAGCCCGAAAACAGTTGCCGCACAAGCAAACAAGGCCGTAGTTCTGAAACCAATCACCATACTTTTCTCCAAGTTTTAAGAGACGGAACAGCCCGGACACCACATTCCACCATTCCTAATATATATTCTAAACAAAATAAAGCAAAGTACCCATACACATAAACTATACAAAACGCATCACAAACAGGCTTCCGGGCGCACGAATCCGTTGCCCACGGACAACGCGCCGTCTTCCCTTTCCTAAATATAGTTCATTCAAAAATAAAAAGTCTACAATTTTTTGTAAATTTTTTAAATTTTCTTATTTTTAAGAAAAGTAATAAAATTAAAAGTCTACATTTTGTAATAACTGTAGACACAACTGTAGACCCATTTTTGCCCAAAAACAAAAAAAAACGGCCAAAAAGCCGTTTTTTTGGCAATTGCAAAAGGTTTTACGCCGTCTAGCCAAAAATTCTGGCGTAAAGCCCCGGCGCGAACTTCTCGATATACCCCATGACGAGGATAAACACGATTACCGCGGGCAAAATCCACTTAAAGTAGAAGCAAAGCACGGGATTCGTGGGTATATTGAAGCCCTTTCCGAAATTCGCCTCGGTGAGGAAGTTTTTCTGTTTCCAGCCGAACTTGTGGTTGCAGAAAAGCACGAACACGAGCGAACCCAGCGGCAGGAGCGTATTGGAAACGAGGAAATCTTCGAGGTCGAGCACGCAGCTCCCGGCACCGAAAGGTTCGAATCCGGAAAGCACGTTGAACCCGAGCGCACACGGGAGAGAAAGCAGCACTATGGCAACAAAGTTCCAGCGGACCGCCTTCGTGCGTTCCACGCCGTGGGCGTCAATCCAGTAGGCGATAATGTTTTCGAATACGGCGACAAGCGTCGAGAGTGCCGCAAACGAGAGGAATAGGAAGAACGCCGCTCCGCAAATACGACCCGCGGGCATCTGCGCGAACACATTCGGGAGCGTCGCGAAAATGAGGCCGGGACCCGCCCCGGGTTTTACGCCGAAAGCAAAGCAGCTCGGGATGATGATGAGGCCCGCGAGCAGCGCAACCGCTGTATCGAGCACGCAGATGTTCGCCGCCTCCTTCGGGAGGCTGTGGGTCTTACCGATGTAGCTTCCGAAAATGGCCATGGACCCGATACCGATGCTGAGCGTAAAGAAACTCTGACCAAGCGCCGCAAACATGACCTTCCCGATCCCCGCCTCCTTCAGTTTCGCAAAATCGGGCTTGAGGTAGAATTCGAGCCCTTCTCCCGCGCCCGGGAGCGTAAGTACACGCACCACAAGCAAAAGCATTATGAACAAAAGAGCGACCATCATGACCTTGGTGACGCCCTCCACACCGCGTTTCACGCCGAGCGCCACGATGGAAAGCCCGAGGAATGTCGCGACAATCATCCAGAAGCAAAGAAGCGGCCCGTTTCCGAGCATGTCGCCGAAAGCGGCACCAACCCGTTCAGGCGTCATCCCCATGAGGTCGCCCATCGTAACCATACGGTAGAAGTAATAGAGCATCCAGCCCGTGACCGTCGTGTAGAACATCATGAGCAGGTAGTTCCCCACAATCATCGGGATGCCCGCATAGTGCCACTTGTGGCCAGGCTTTTCAAGCACATTGAAAGCCCTGCCTACCCCCCGCTGGGCTGCGCGACCCACGGTAAATTCCATCACCAGAATCGGGAACCCGAAAATCAGCAAGAACAGCAGATAAATTAAGATGAAGGCGGCACCGCCATACTGCCCCGTGATAAACGGGAACCTCCACACGTTACCGAGCCCGATTGCACACCCCGCGGCCACCAGGATGAAGCCCAATCTAGATCCAAAACCTTCGCGTTTTTCACTCATATTTCCTCAAATATACTATATTTGTGTCGCATTTTTAAGCAAACAGGTCAAAATGAGCGAAAACTACAAATACGGATTCGTGACGGATATCGAGAACGAGGCCTTCGAGAAGGGCTTGAACGAAGATGTCATCCGAAGAGCCTCCAAGCTCCGCGGCGAA
Source organism: Fibrobacter sp. UBA2449 (assembly GCF_002342555.1). Taxonomy (NCBI): domain Bacteria; kingdom Pseudomonadati; phylum Fibrobacterota; class Fibrobacteria; order Fibrobacterales; family Fibrobacteraceae; genus Fibrobacter; species Fibrobacter sp. UBA2449. The sequence goes on along the minus strand of NZ_DDQF01000020.1, from coordinate 45,835 downwards.
CCGCAGTTTATGCTCGATTTCCGACTAAAAGCCTATGAAAAGCTCCAGCAAATGGAGCAGCCGAACTGGGGCGAGCTGAGTTTTCCGCCAGTGGACCTGCAGGACATCGTCTACTACTCCGCCCCGAAGACCAAGAAGAGCCACGAAAAGATTGAAGACGTGGACCCTGAGTTGCTCGCGACCTTCGAAAAGCTCGGCATTCCGCTGGACGAACAGAAGCGACTTGCCAACGTGGCCGTGGACGCGGTCTTTGACTCGGTGAGCATATACACCAGCCACAAGCGCAAGCTCATGGAAATGGGCATCCTGTTCTGCAGCATCAGCGACGCCATCAAGGAATACCCCGAACTCATCGAGGAATACCTGGGAAGCGTGGTGCCCGCGGGCGACAACTACTTTGCAGCACTCAACAGCGCCGTCTTTGGCGACGGAAGTTTCGTGTACATTCCGCCCGGAGTCAAGTGCCCGATGGACCTTTCCACCTACTTCCGCATCAACAACAAGGAAGCGGGCCAGTTCGAACGCACTTTGATTATTGCCGACGAAGGCGCCAGCGTAAGCTACCTCGAAGGCTGCACCGCTCCGGAATACAGCAGCAAACAGCTGCACAGCGCCATCGTGGAACTGGTGGCCAAGGACAACGCTAGCATCAAGTATTCAACCGTGCAGAACTGGTACGCGGGCGACCGCGAGACGGGCGCTGGCGGCGTGTACAACTTCGTCACCAAGCGCGGAAAGTGTGCCGGCAAGAACAGCCGCATCAGCTGGACGCAGGTCGAAACGGGTTCCGCCATCACATGGAAGTACCCGAGTTGCGTGCTGCTGGGCGACAACTCCGTCGGTGAATTTTACAGCGTGGCCCTCACCAACGGGCACATGCAGGCCGATACCGGAACCAAGATGATCCACATCGGCAAGAACACCAAGAGCACGATTATCAGCAAGGGCATCAGCGCCGACTACTCCAGCAACGCCTACCGCGGCGAAGTGAGCATCCGCAAGTCCGCCACAGGCGCCCGCAACTACACGCAGTGCGACAGCATGCTCGTAGGCACCAAGAGTGCGGCCCACACGTTCCCCTACATCACTGTCGCAAACGCTAGTTCCACCACGGAACACGAAGCAACGACCAGCCGCATCAGCGAAGACCAACTTTTCTATTTCGAGAGCCGCGGCATCAAGCGCGAAGACGCCATACAGGCGATGGTGGGCGGATTCTGCAAGGACGTGTTCAAGGAACTCCCCGGCGAATTCGCGACCGAGGCAAGGCAGTTGCTGACGCTCAAGCTCGAACACAGCGTAGGCTAATGCAGCCACAACGTCGCGGCCTTTTACTATAATATCTAGCGATGAAATCTCTAGAAGAAATTTTCGAGGCTCAGGGCACACAGCGTTGGGCAGTCGCGAACACGACCGCAAAAGAGCGTATCGCGAAGTTGCGCTCACTCCGCAAGGCGATTGTAGAGCGCCAGCAGGAATTCTACGACGCCGTGCGGGAAGACTTCCACAAGCCGAAGACCGAAGCCTGGCTCACCGAAGTCTTCCCCGCCCTCGAAGAAATCGACTACAACATCGCGCACCTCCCCGACTGGATGGAAGACAAGCCCGGGCGCTGGAGTTGGCTGTTCCCGCTCAACCGGAGCGTAAGCCATTTTGAACCGAAGGGCCGCGTGCTCATCATGGCGCCGTGGAACTACCCCTTCCTGCTGTTCATCTCCCCCATCGCCGCAGCCATTGCCGCAGGGAACGTCATCATCGCGAAACCGAGCCACAAGACTCCGCATGTAGCCGCGTTTCTCGAATCGCTTATCGCAGGTGTGTTCGAGCAAAACGAGGTCGCCGTCGTGCAGGGCGCCGGAGCGGCAATCGGAGACAAGCTGCTCGCTCTTCCCTTCGACCACGTGTTCTTTACGGGTAGCCCTAAGGTCGGCGCGCATGTCGCGGAATGCGCCGCAAAAGTCCACGCCGGAGTCACGCTCGAACTTGGCGGCAAGTCTCCCGTAGTCATCCTCGACGATGTGAAGATTGCAGACGCCGCCAAGAAAATCGCCTGGGGCAAGTGCGTGAACGCAGGCCAGACCTGCATTGCGCCGGACTACGTGCTGTGCCCGCGCAATCTCGTGCAACCGCTCGCCGACGCGATTGCAGACAACATAAAACAGATGTATGGCGAGACGGAAGAAGCCCGCAAAGCATGCGAGAACTTCGTTCACATCGTCGAAAGCCACGCCGCTGAACGCCACAAGGCGCTTATCGAAGATGCGATTACAAAAGGCGCGATGGCCGTCATCGGCGGGGCAGATTATTGCGATATCGCGGGCAGGTACACGCCCGCGACCGTACTTACCGGCGTCACGCCCGAAATGGATATCATGAAGAGCGAAATTTTCGGGCCAATCCTCCCGATTGTCACCTGCGATTCGCTCGAAGAAACTATTGCATTCATACAGAGCCGCCCGAAACCGCTCGCACTTTACATCTTCGGGCGCAACGAGAAGGCGATTGACCGCGTACTACGCAAAACAACCTCGGGTTCCACCTGCGTGAACCACTGCATATTGCAAATCGAAAACCTCTCGCTTCCCTTCGGGGGCGTGGGCATGAGCGGCACCGGCAACTATCACGGGATTTACGGGTTCAGGACGTTCAGTCACGAACGCAACGTGATGCTCCAGGGCGCATTCGACCCCATGCAGTTCTTCTACCCGCCCTACCACAAGGCAAGCGACAAGAGCCTCCGCGCCAAAATCCAGCGGATCGCAAAGAAGATTCTAGGGTAACGCCTACGTCCCTTCGACGTACAGCTTCTTCATCTCGTCGGTGATGGCCATGGGGCGGCCGCGGTTCATGTCCACGAGCACCCACTGCGTCTCGGATTCGAAAATCACCTTGCCGTCGGACACGCGCTCGAACCTGCACTTGCGCAAGCTCGCCACACGGCCGTACGCCGCCACCCACGTCGTTCCGCGGATTTCATCGCCCAGAAAAGCCTGGCTCTTGTACTCCACGTGCTGCACGTGGATCATCCAGCCGGCGCCCACGCTCTTCATCAGGGCCGTGCCGCCGACAGAATCGGAATGGGCAATCGCAATATCCTGAATCCACTTGACCGACCACACGTTGTTAAAATGGTGGTTGTCGTCAATCATCTCGGGTGTTACCTTGAACACCTGCGTGAACTGCATCGGATTAACCGTATCTTCCATCGCAATAGCCATAATATTTCCTTTTTTTTATAAAAATAGTTTTTTCAACTCAAATAACATTGAAAAATAATTATGCGGGAGGGGCCCCAGCTCAGAGTTGCGAAGGCCGCACGGGCCCCTCCCTGCACCCTCCCCATCCTTGGCCGACGCTTCTATTGTTCTTACGCAAAAAAAACTTGTAATTTGTTTTTTATTCTCGCTTTTAAAATTTATTTTTCGTTTGGAAAATTATATTTAATGTGTATAACAAGGCGTTTTACAGGAGATTGTATGGATTGGAACGACTTCACGAGCCTTTCTGCAGAAGACATGCAGGCTATCTGGGACTTCAAGACGAAGGACCCGTTCTCTATTTTGGGAATCCACCCGCTCGAGACGGACAAGGGTATCAAGACGGTCATCCGCACATACCAACCGCAGGCTGCCTACATCCGCGGTGAATCCTGCGATGGCGAAGTGGAATTCGACTTCATGAAGCTCGGCGATACCGGGTTCTTCGAGGCCATCCTCGACATGGACTACGAGCCGTTCTTCTACAACCTGATTATCAAGCAGGGCGACGGCATCGAGTACACGCTCACCGACCCGTACGCCTTCCAGCCCGTACTTACCGAATTCGACCGCCACCTGATTTCGACCGGCACGCACTACGAACTCTACCGCAAGCTGGGCGCGAACCTCGTGGAACACCAGGGATTCAAGGGCGTGCAGTTCGCCGTCTGGGCCCCGAACGCACACGCAGTTTCCGTCGTGGGCAACTTCAACAGCTGGGATGGCCGCCGCCACCAGATGCGCATGCTCGGCAGTTCCGGCATTTGGGAAATATTCATCCCGAACCTCGGCGAAAACGAACTGTACCGCTTCGAAATCCACGGTGCGGACGGCAATCTTCACGTAAAGATCGACCCGCTCGCAAAGCTTGCGGAAGTCCGCCCGGCAACAGCCTCCATCACGACCCACCTCGACGGCTACGAATGGGGCGACGAACTCTACATGAAAACGCACTGGGCAACCAAGGTCTTCGGCAGCCCCATGAACATTTACGAGGTGCACGCCGGTTCCTGGAGGCGCGATCCCGCGAACCCCGACCGCTTCCTCAACTGGGACGAACTTTCCGAACGCCTTATCCCCTACCTGAAGGAGATGGGATACACGCACGTGGAATTCCTGCCGCTGGCGGAACACCCGCTCGACGAATCCTGGGGCTACCAGGTGACGGGCTACTACTCCCCTACGAGCCGCTACGGCACGCCCGACCAGTTCCGCCACTTTGTGGACCTGTGCCACCAGAACGAAATCGGCGTGATTCTCGACTGGGTGCCGGCGCACTTCCCGAAGGACGCGCACGCGCTCGGCCGCTTTGACGGCACCGCCTGCTACGAGCACGCCGACCCGCGCCAGGGCGAACACCCGCACTGGGGCACCTACATCTTTAACCTGGGCCGCAACGAGGTCAAGAACTTCCTTATCGCAAACGCGATGTACTGGCTCAAGGAATTCCACTGCGACGGCCTGCGCGTAGACGCCGTAGCATCGATGCTCTACCTCGACTACGGCAAGGGCCCCGGCCAGTGGGTGCCGAACAAGGACGGCGGCAACATCAACTACGATACCATCGAGTTCCTGAAGCACCTGAACAGCATCATGGGCCGCCTCACGCCGCACGCCATCCTGATTGCCGAAGAATCCACGAGCTTCCCGAGTATCACGCGTCCGCCAGAGCAGGGCGGCCTCGGATTCCACTACAAGTGGAACATGGGCTGGATGAACGACTTCTTGAGCTACATCGAGCACGAACCTATCCACCGCAAGTACCACCACAACCAGCTGACCTTCAGCATGATGTACGCCTACAGCGAGAACTTCATCCAGGTGTTCAGCCACGACGAAGTGGTCCACGGCAAGGGCTCCATGCTCCGCAAGATGCCGGGCGACAACTGGCAGCAGTTCGCGAACCTCCGCCTCACCTACGCCTTCCAGTACGCGCACCCGGGCAAAAAACTCAACTTCATGGGCAACGAGTTCGGGCAGTGGCGCGAATGGAACGAGAAGCAGTCGCTCGACTGGCACCTCATCAGCTGGGACAGCCACGGAAAGCTCCTGCAGATGATGAAGACGCTCAACCACCTGTACAAGGAAAACGCACCCTTCTGGGAAATCGACCACTACCACACCGGTTTCGAGTGGATCTGGTGCGACGACGCGGACAATTCCATCGTGAGCTTCGTGCGCAAGGACGACCACGGGAACCAGATTCTGTGCGTGTTCAACTTCACGCCGGTGGTGCGCAACGACTACCGCCTGGGAGCGCCCGCACGCGGAGCCTGGAAGGAAATCTTCAACACGGATGCGGCCATGTTCGGCGGCTCTAACGTCGGGAACTTCGGCGAAGTCTGGACGCAGGACATCCCGTGGCAAAACCGCCAGTGGAGCCTGAACATTCAGCTCCCGCCGCTTGCGGCTGTTTACTTCCAGCTCGAACGATAATACAGGCAAAGGGCATCTTATGAAATTTCGGCGTTTCGCAGTTGCACTCGCTGCGGCATCCGCATTCTCACTTGGTGCCAGCGACAAATATCCAGAAGCCAAAGCTCAAGAAGCCAAAGAGCTTTCGCAAAAATGTGAATCAGGAGACATCCGTTCCTGCTTCGTATTCCTCTCTTTTATCGACACAGTCGCAGCAATGACGCCCGAAGACAAGCTGCGGTTCGAAAATGCAGGCGGTTACGCAAGAACACCGGAAGCTCTAGCCCAAATAGCAAAAGACCTCTCCCAAAAGTGTGATTCAGGTATTATGCCAGCCTGTTTCATGGCACTCACAATTGCAGATAAAGTCGCCCACATGTCGGCCGAAGACCAAAAGCGTTTTGAAGATGCCGGCGGTTTCGACAGGCCATCTAAAGACAAGAAAGATGCCGGACAAGCATCCGACTCACTAAAAGAAAACTAAAACATCCTTCCCTATACAAAAAGCCCCGCCGGGGTTTCCGGCGAGGCAATTGTTTTAACGAGATCCCCGCCTGCGCGGGGATGACGTCCTTATGTCTTACTCAATCGTGATGAGCGTGATGGTGCGCTTGCCGACCTTGATCGGCTTAGACACGTCAACACCCTTCTTGGCCTTCTTGGACGGGTCATTTTCCCAGCCGGCCTTGAGCTTTTCGGAGCTCTTGTCAAGCGTCTGGACGGTGGCCTTGCCCTTGAAGCCCGGAATGTCGAGCTTGAGTTCGTAGTCGCTGTACGGGCTCTTGTTGATCACGAGAAGGCTCTTCTTCTTGCCGTTTTCGGTGTAGTAGGTCGTGATGAGCGATTCCTTGTCACCGGTAATCACGGTCTTGAGGAGCTTGCCGCGAAGAGCGTCAGAAGCCATCTGGAAAGCCCAGTAGCTCGGACGCGGGCAGTTCATGCACTCTTCGGCAGAACGGGTCAGGTAACCGTAGTCACCGCCTTCCGGAGTGATGTCGTTGTGGATATCCCAGTACTGTGCGTTGTCCACATTTTCGGTGGCGAGCATAGCCAGGTAGTCTGCAACGAACAGGCCGTTTTCAAGAGCGATGGTCTGCGGACCCGGGTTGAAGTCCACGGAGTTCCATTCGGTGAGCCAGAGTTCGAACTTCTTGTCCTTGTTGAAGTGCTTGGTCCACTTGTCCACGAGCTTGTGCAGGCGGCTGTAGATAGGCACGAGATCCTGCGGGGCGCTGAGCATGGCGAAGTCGTTTTCTTCACCGTAGTGCTGCGGATAGTGGTGAACGATGATACCGTCGGCAATGTCGCCGGTTTCCTTGAGCACGTTGTCGTTCCACTGACCGTCGAGAACGCCGAGCACCGCCACCTTGATGGTCGGGTCAACCTTCTTCATGGCCTCGATGAACTTGCGGGCGCGCTTACCATAGATGGTACCGCCGTCCTTACCGTACTTTTCGTAGTACGGGTGCCAGTTACCGTAGACTTCGTTACCGATTTCCCAGTACTTGATGCCGGCCTTCTTGTCGATGTTGGTGTGCTTCACCCAGGCAGCGGCTTCCTGTTCGGTGCCGGAACCGAAGTTGACAGTGAACATGGCGTTGGAGCCGGTCTTCTTGAGCCATTCGAGGAATTCGTCGGTATCGACCATCCAGTCCTTGTTATCGAGGATTTCCTTCCAGTGGTCGTCATCGGCACGGAGGCCACCCGGGTAACGGATGATGCCGTGGTTGATGCGCTTCACGTAGTCACGGGTCTGCACCTTGAACTTCGGATTGTCAAGCATGTCGCCATCCCAGAGGGCAGCGTTGATACCGAAGAGGCCGCCCGAGATGTTCGGGTTGATCACGTCGCCGGTACCCTTCACGTCGACCTTCACGACAGCCGGACGAGCGGCAGCCTTGACTTCGCGCTGGTTGGTGAGCTTGATGTTGTCGATTTCGAAGGAGCCGTTAGAACCTTCTCCACCCGGTTTGAAGTCGAGGGAAACAACGCCCTTGAGGTCAAACACGCCGTTTTCCTTGGCGGTAGGCGGCTGGTAATACGGGAACTTGCTGAAGGTGCGGAACGGCACGATCACAGTGGTGCGGCCGCGCGGCACACCGGTGTTGGACACGAAGAGTTCGTTACCGGCGTCACCGATCTGGACCGTGATGGACTGCCATGCACGTTCGGAGTAGACGTCGAACATGAGGCCCCAATGGTTGGTCCAGTCGCGCTGCTTGGCGTCATGGTTAGCGCCATTCTTGGTGAAGTCGAGCACGACGTCCACCCAGTCAGACATTTCGAAGTGCTTCACGTTGAGGGAGTTGCCATCGAGCTTGGAGGTCTTGAACGGCATTTCCACTTCGACCTTGGACTTCGGGCCCTTGGACGGTTCCCAGTTGTCCTTGGTGAACTTGCCTTCGAAGTCGGAAATCACGACATCCGGAGTCTTGTTCTTCCAGCTGTCCCACTTGATATCCGGGTCAACCCAGTCGATGGTTTCGGTGAAGGTAATCTGGTCCACAAAGATGGTCACAGGAGCCGGCTTGCCCGGTTCGCCCTGGTTTTCACCCTTGCCCACGGAGAAGCGGATTTCCTGGATCTTGTTCCACTGCACATCCTTGGCGACTTCGGCCTGCTTGTTAGCATCCCAAGCCTTGCCCTTGTCGTTGAACTTCTTGAGAGGAATCTTCACGAGCTTCCAGTCGGTGCCGACCTTCGCGCCCTCGATCCAGTCGTTGAGGCTAATCTTGGTCTGGCTCTTGATGTCGTTGCCCTGGTTGTCGAGGATACCGACGTACACCTTTTCGCCGCCGAGCTTACCTTTGATCCAGAAGTAGAGACCGCCCTTGTTGCGGACCTTGGAAAGGTCGATGTACTTGCCTTCGCCAATGGAGTAGGTCACACCGGACCAGTCGTTGTTGTCGATGTAAAGGGCGAGCACGTTCGAGTTGCCCGGAGTCTTGGATTCGGCTTCGCGCTGGGCGGAAAGGCCACCGTAGCTGTAGCTGAAGCCCTTGACGCGGTTGTCGTAGAAGATGCCGTTTGCAACCGGCTTGACCTTGCCATCAAGCTTTTCAGGATTCTTCGGGCCGTTGATGACGTCCTCGTTTTCATCCCAGTAAACAATCTTCTTCTTCGGAGGGGCCTTCTTGCCAGTCTTCACGATTTCGATGTTGTCCACCCAGATTTCGAAATCCTTTGCGGAACCCTTGTCGATGGAGAGACGGATAGCGTAAATCTTCTTCCAATCGATACGGGCCGGGAATTCGGACTTGCGGGTGTTGTCCCAGTAGAGACCGCGGTCCGGGAAGTCCACGAGAGGAATGGAAACCTTCTTCCAGTCCGTCGTGATGGAGCCGCCTTCGATATACTTGTTGACAGTGAGCTTGACCTGCGTTTCCTTGCCGTCGGAATTCTTTTCGTCGAGAAGGCCAACGATAAGGGCTTCGCCGCCCTTCTTGCCCTTGACCATGAACTCGAGCTTGCCGTCGAGCATGACCTTGTCCATGTCAAAGAAGAAGTCGTTCTTCAAGCAAATCTGGGCACCGGAATATTCGCTCGGATCGAGTTTGAGGTTAAGAGCCGCCTTGGACTTGAAACCGTTCTTGGCATCAATGGAAAAGCCCTTGCTTTTGCCACCGTACGCATAGGTATCTCCGCCTTCGGGCATCTCTTCGTTGAAGAACTTGTAAGGAACTACGCGAGGAGGTTTCGGCTGAGCCATTGCTGCCACGCTCGCACCCAGGAGGATGACGGACGCGACTTTCAATGTTTGCTTTATCATATGTCGTTTCCTTGTTTGTTGTTTGTTTTGCCTTAAATTTAAACTTTTAGCACAAAAAAGGGCACACGCCTAGACGTTTAAGCGTGCACACCAGAAAACACTACTTGGCTTCCTTGAGCATCTTTTCGACGAGATCCGGGGAGAAGCGGTCCTGGCGCTTGCCGTTGATGTAGAAGTTCGGGGTACCCTGCACGCCGACCTGCACGCCAAGCTTGAAGTCCTTGTCGATGCGGGCTTCCATGGCAGAATCGAGGACCATGTCCTTCTTGAACTTTTCGACGTCGAGGCCGACTTCTTTGGCGACGGCGAGGTAAGTAGAATCGGAAAGTTCGCGGCTATGCGGAGCGAGGGCGTAGCGGTATTCCCAGAACTTGCCCTGCTTCTGGGCTGCGATGGCGGAAGCCGCGGCGGCCTTCGCGTTGGAGTGGAAGCTGAGCGGGAAGTGCTTGTACACGAACTTGATCTTGTCCGGGTACTTCTCGTTGAGTTCCTTCATGACAGGAGCGATACGGGAGCAATACGGGCACTGGAATTCGGTAAATTCAACAATCGTGAGCTTCGGGTTCTTGGTGTTGCCGAAAACCGGGCTGTCCTCGTCGGGGATGTCCCAGACCTTGTTGGCCTCTTCCATTTCCTTCTTGGCATCTTCGAGGGACATGCCGGCGCGCTTTTCGAGAATGTAGGCAACCGCTTCCATGTTGGCTTCCATTTCGGCCACCTTCTTTTCGAGGGAGTCGAGGCGGGCCTGCTGGTTGAAGGAACCACCGGCAGAGGCCTGGTTGCAAGCGACGAGACTAGCGGCAAGAATTGCCATAGCGACGATAGAGATACGTTTCATGTTTATCCTTTTAGTTGAAACAAATTGTCCAGCAGGCGAAGTCCGCCCGCGTTTTGAAGGAAATATATAAAATAGTGGCCAGCGGATAGCAGCATTTGTTCGATGTTTTATGGCATAAATTGCTATTCTTGCAGCCATGGAACAGCCCGTGCGCACATTCTCCGTCATGCAGTACATGACCTCTATCCGCAACAAGCTCGCCGACACACCGGCCGTTTGGGTTCACGGGGTTATCACGCAAATAGCCGAAAAGCAAAAAGTTGTTTACATGAGCATCGCGGACTTCGCCGAAGGCGACGTAAGGCCCATCGCGACCATTTCGCTCAGCTGTTTCGCGGGCCAGTTCGCCGCCCTCCGGCAAAAGACCGAAAACGCACCGACGCCGTTCGTCATCAAGGAACAGCTCAAGGTTTGCCTGCTCATCCAGGCAGACGTGTATATCCCCTTCGGCAAGCTGCAGGCGCGCGTACTCGATATCGACCCGGTATATACGCTCGGGGAACTTGCAGTCACAAAAGCGGCAATCCTCAAAAAACTCGCTCTCGAGGGACTGCTCGAAAAGAACAAGTCGATAGAACTCCCGCAGATGCCCCTTTGCGTAGGGCTCGTGACAGGCGAAGGAACTGCCGCCTACAAGGATTTCACCACGAGGCTCGCCGCATCGCCGTTCAAGTTCAGGGTCATACCCGCATTTGCAAAGATGCAGGGGAACGACACGGAATCGAGCGTGCTTGCGGCACTCGACACACTTCGCGAAAACAGCGAAATCGACGTGGTGTGCATCGTGCGCGGGGGCGGTTCCAAGACAGACCTCAACTATTTCGACAGCGAAGCGCTCTGCCGCGCGGTCGCGAACTACCCCATCCCGGTATTCACGGGCATCGGACACGAAATAGACAAGAGCCTCCTCGACGAGGTGGCAAGCGTTTCATGCATCACGCCCACCGACTGCGCCAAGCGGCTTGTGGAACGCGCCCAGGAAAGCTGGAGCGACCTTGTAGAAACAGCACGGAGGATTGCCGATTCCACGCGCAGCCTACTTTCCGAAAGCAAGCAGGAGCTCGGCATGGCCGCCACAAGGCTGCAACAGCGGGTCACCTCGCGCATCCAGGGAGAAAAAACGCGGCATGCCGTTGTTCTCTCTACCCTGCAAAAGGATTCGCACTTCTTGGTAAAAGAAGAACTAGCAAGGCTCGACCGCAATACCGAAGGCCTGAGACAGGGAACCCGCAAGATTCTCGACCTTGCAGATTCGGAGTATAGACTCATTGAATTGCGGGTAAAGAATGCCGACCCCGAGACAGCCCTTGCAAAAGGCTACACGCTCACGCTGGATAAAAACGGAAAGTTTGTCCGCAACGCATCGCAACTCAAGTCTGGCGATACACTCACCACAAAATTCAGGGACGGAACGGTAGAATCTACCGTGCGTTAGCGGTGTTCGTTTGTCGTGGGTTCAAGCCCGCGGAAGAACGCCAGTTCGGCAAAATCTCCCTTCAGCAATTCGATGCTCGCACCAATCATGTAGAGGCTGCCCGTAATCAGGAGCGGGGAATCATTTAGCTTATCGGCACCGCAATCGTTCAGGACCTTATCCAGGTATTCGCGGGAAAGTTCGCCCTCGCTTGCGACATAGAGGTCAAGCGCCTGCATTTCGTTACGCAGGTCAGCAAGTTCACGGAAGCGCGGGTACGGCGTCCTCGTTATATGCCAGCGGGCAACATGAGGCGCCATAAGTTTGAGCATCTCCCCCACATCCTTATCCTTGAGGGCGCCAAACAGGCAGTGGAACTTTTTCCCCGGATAATACTCGCGCAAGGTTTCTACCAAGCGGCGAACCGCATGCGAATTGTGGGCCCCGTCCAGAATAACGCGTATCCTGCCGTCCGGGCCAGCAAGCAGTTGCATGCGGCCTGCCCACGAGCGTGTCGCAAGAGTCTTGAGCGCGAGGGAATCGTCATAATTTATCGCGCCGTTTATTGTTCCTGCAAGATGCGCAACGTTTATAAACTGCGCGGCGGCCACAAGCGAAAGGCTCGCATTTTCGATGTAATGGCGCCCGAGATTCGGGAGCACGATGTCGCCACGAATTTCAGGGACAATACACTTGCACCCGAGAGCAGCCGCATATCCGCGCGCTTCCGCAAGCAGCACATCCGAAAGTCCGCCCAAAACAAAGGTCTTCCCGCAAGCACATTCGCGCGCCACTCCCACGACCCCCATCTTCTCGCGGAGAATCGCCGATTCCGTGGGCCCCAAGACCTCGGTGTGTTCGAGCCCGATGCTCGTCACGACCGCAATCTCGCCACCTGCAACAGCGGTGCTGTCGAGCCTGCCGCCCATACCCGCCTCGAGAACAGCGACATCAATCTTCTGCTCCGCATAGTAGAGGAAGGCGACCAGCGTCAGGACTTCAAAAAACGTGGGTTCGACCGGAGATGCACCCGCGGCCACGCGCCCCGCCGACACGGAATCTGCGGCGGCCTTCACCTGCAACAGCAATCGGTCCAAATCTCCTGCCGGAATCGGAATATCATCTATACGGATGCGTTCGCGCAAGTTCACTAGGTGCGGGCTCACGTACAGGCCCGTCTTGAGCCCGTGCGCCTGCAACACGCCCGCGAGGTAATAACTGGTGGAGCCCTTCCCGTTCGTGCCGACCACGTGAATCGACCTGAACTTTTTTTCGGGATTGCCGAGCGCGGCACAAAGCGCACGCGTCGATTCGAGCCCGGGAACCATCCCGAACATCAGGCGCGATTCCAGATATTCCATACCGATGGATTGCATGGGCACAAATTTAGAATTTCGGCATCAAACATTACAAAGCTTTATCTATATTCACAACGATTACATCACGGTTTTTATTATGAGATTATTGAGCCTTACCCTCATGCTGGCGGCGTTTTCTGCCGTTGCTTTTGCGCGCGTAGATCCGACCGCCGCACCGCAGCACTACAACTACCGCGACGCGAGCAAGCAGATGAGGCGCGTCTATTACGGCGAACTGCAGGAGACTCTCTACTGCGGCTGCAAATACGACGACAAGAAGAACGTCGACTTTAACAGTTGCGATTTCAAGCCGCGCGAAAACCCAAACCGCAAGAGCTTCAAGCGAGCAGAACGCATCGAGTGGGAACACATGGTGACAGCACACAACATGGGGCACTTTTTGCCCTGCTGGAAGGACGGCGGCCGCAAGAACTGCAGTGCGAACGACACGACATTCAAGCTGATGGAAGGCGACATGCACAACCTCTACCCCGCTATCGGCGAGGTGAACGGAGACCGCAACAACTTCATGTACAGCCAGTGGACCAACAATCCCGAGCCCATGTACGGCGGCTGCAAGACCATCGTCGACTTCAAGGAAAAGAAGGCGCAGCCCCGCGAAGAGGCCCGCGGAATCATCGCCCGCGCAAGTTTCTACATGGAAAAGACCTACGGCGTAAAGCTATCGAATCAGGACCGCAAGCTCTTCGAAGCCTGGAACAAGATGTACCCCGTCACCGAAAAGGAATGCGAACGCGACCGTCGCATCTTCAAGGTACAAGGCGACCACAACCCCTTCGTGTACGAAAAATGCCCGCAGTAATGCAGGCATGATGATTCTAGTAGATACACTTGCCTTACTTCGTAAGGCTGCGGTATGACTCTGAGTAAAACTACATCCAGCCGCGGTCGGACGTACCAGAAATACCGCGAATCTTAAGATCGAAGTCATCCTTGTTCGTGGCGGCATTCATTGCGGTCTCAAGCGAAATCTGCTCCGTCTTGTAAAGTTCGAGCAGAGCCTGGTCGAACGTCTGGCTATGATACTGCATGTGGCCTTCGGCAATGGCGTGTTCCACCAGCGAAAGCTTGTCCTTGTCACGGATGTATTCCTTGATGGCAGCAGTATTCACAAGTACCTCAGCGGCGGGCACGCGGCCCTTGCCATCGGCAGTCGGCAACAAGCGCAGCGAAATAATACCCGCAAGCACTTCAGAAAGGAGAATACGGATTTCGTCGTGCTGGTGCGGCGGGTACATCGAAAGCACACGCTGAATCGTTTCGGTCGCATTCGTCGTATGGATGGTCGCAAACACCATGTGGCCCGTATCGGCCGCAGTCAGCGCAATCTGCATCGTCTCGAGGTCACGGACTTCGCCCACCAGGAGCACGTCCGGGTCCTGACGGAGGGCGGCGCGCAGGGCATTCGCGTACGAAAGCGTATCCACGCCAATCTCGCGCTGCGAAATGATGGACTTGTTGTCGCGGTAAAGATATTCAATCGGGTCTTCGACGGTAATGATGTTCACCGCTTCCGTCTGGTTGATGTAGTCCAGCATGGAAGCAAGCGTCGTCGACTTACCCGAACCCGTCGTTCCCGTCACAAGCACAAGGCCACGGCGAGTAAGCGCAAGGTCACGGATAACTTCGGGCAGGTGAAGTTCCTCGAATGCAGGAATCTTCGCCTTGATGTGACGAATCACCATGGCAATCGTGCCGCGCTGGCGGAAAACGTTCACACGGAAACGGCCCATGTCGCGGGCGCCCACGGCAAAGTCACATTCCTTGTTCGTCTCGAAACGGTTTTTCTGGTCGCGGTTCATGATATCGTCCATGAAGGAATCCATCATGCCGGCATCCACGCGGGTTTCGAACAACTTTGTCAGTGCACCGTTAATACGATAAATCGGAGGAACGCCCGTACGGATGTGCAAGTCAGAAGCCTTGTTCTCGACCATCGCACGAAGCAGCTGCTCGATTCTCAAATCAGCCATTCTGTTCGCCTCCGAACTTGGAATCGTAGGCCTTCTGGACTTCGGCCAAACGCTTGGCTATAGCCTCGTTTTCGGGATCTTTGCTCGCCAAGTCCCTGTACATGTCGAGAGCCTTGTCGTAGTAGCCCTGTTCAAAATAAATTTCAGCAAGAGTCTGCGTGTTCCTACTCGGGTCTATTTCGGAAGGCAGCTTGTCCAAAGGAACATTCGGATCCGAAACAAGTCCGGCAACGACTTCGTCATCGGAATCCCCCGACATCAGGAAATCCATCCCCTTGTTGTTCGGGAGCGATTCCTTTTCATCGAGAGAATCGTCATCGGTGTTGAAGAGTTCCTTGAACGCACCGGAGAATTCGGATTCAAGACTTTCGTGATCCGTCGAAGATTCCACGACTTCCTGCGCAACATCGGCTTCCGCAGTCGGAGCAGATTCTTCAGCGGGAATATCCTTGGCAGGTTCAGATTCTGCAACAGAATCGTCTTCACCAAACAGGCTGCTGAACGACTTGTCCAAATCCGATTCGAGAGTCGGATCGGCAAGCGGCGCTTCTTCAATAGCAGCACCCGTGTCTTCCTGCGAAGCCACAGCCTCCTGTTCCGGAAGTTCCGCAGACGCATCAGCATTGGATTCATCTACCGGCAAATCATCGTCATCGGAGAACAGCGTCGAGAAGGCGTCTCCCATTTCCTTGGAAAGCGAATCCTCATCATTTAATTTGTTCTCATCAGCAACAGATTCGACCTTTTCTTCTTCGGGAGCACTTTCTACAAGGGAGTCCTCGGCCACAGCTTCGGGCATATCCGATGCAGGGGCATGTTCTTCCGGAAGTTCGTCATCATCGGCAAAGAGAGCGTCAAGAGCACTTTGCACATGGATACCGCCATCATCAGCTACTTCGGGCTCTGCAACAGACGGTTCTTCGGCAATAGTTTGTTCAACTACAGGTTCTTCGACAGCAGGTTCCTCGGCAACCGTTTCCTCGACAACCGGTCCTTCCGCAGCGGGTTCTTCCACAGCGGTCTCTTCAGCAGCAGGTTCCTCGGGAACCGCTTCTTCTTCGGCCGGCAGTTCGAGCGATTCGTCCTCGGAAGCCTTTTCCTCGCCGAACGTCAGGTCTTCGCTATCGAGATCCAACACGTCATCCGCAGCGGGAGCCTCAGTTGCAGGAGCATCCTCGACCGGCAGATCAAGTCCCAGGGAGAATTCATCTTCATTTGCAGAAGCATCCTCGGCAGCCGGTTCAGCAGGCTTTTCTTCGGGAAGTTCATCCTCGCCAAAGATATCGTTGAACGCGCTGTCCAAGCTCTGCGGCTTGTCGGCTTCCGGCTCCTCCAGTTCGGGCTCGTCGAGTTTCAGAGAATCCTCATCAGAGCCCACGCCCATATCGGCATCCGCCGACTTTTCGAAGAGACCCGAACCAAACGAGGATTCTTCAGGAGCAGGCGTAGATTCCAGTGCCGGAGCGGAAGAGGGCAATTCTTCGGGAAGTTCGTCTTCGCCGAAGATATCGCCAAACGCATCGTCAATGCTCTGCGGCTTGTCCTCGACATTCTCCGAACCGAAAACATCCTCGTCCTTGGGTTGCGGAGCCACGGGTTCGTCGTCCAGGCTCGTCGGCAAATCCATCTGTGCAAACGGAGAAGACGGAGCGGAAGACTGAGACGATTCAGTTTCAAGATCATCGCTTTCGTCACCAAAGAAATTCGAGAACGCGGAATCCACGTCATTGCCGGAGATTTCTTCGCTCGGAGCGGCATCCTCGTCGAGAGTAATGTCCGTCTCGGCAGAATCCAGCGCGGAATTCAGCGAGTTCTCCAGGGTATCCATCGCGGATTCATCGACGGAGTCATCTTCAACACCAAGCGACTTCAACGAAGCGAACGGATCGTCGTCCGCCATGGAGAACGGAGAGGCCGGCTTGGCTGGTTCGGCGGGTTCCTCGGTCAGCGTAAATTCCGGAGCAGGCTCCTCGGCCGGAGTATCGATATCCATGTCGAGGGACTTGTCGAAAAGGGAATCCGATTCTTCCGCAGCAGGCGCTTCGGTTTCGGCAGAGGCCGTTTCCATCTCGGGCTCGGCAGCCACGTCTGCAGCAGCATCCATATCGGGCATCGCAAAGTCGGCCTCCCCCAGGGCTGCAGCACCGGCAACGGCGGCAGCACCCAAGGCTTCAGGAACAGCTTCGTATTCTTCTTTCCAGAACGTATCGAGCGGATCCATATCGTGAACACGGCGATAGCAGCGGTTGCGGTTTCCCGTATTTTCCTGCGCTTCCTCTTCCCCGGCAGCAAGGCCAATCAGCTGATCGTAAGCATCGCCCATGCGCTTCTGCGCCGAAAGGCAGAACGGATCCTTTTCCAGGACGCGCTTGCATTCTTCGACACAATCCAGGAATTTGCCCTGCTGGAACAAAATCTTGGCGCGAACCAGCATGCCGGGAATGTCGCCCGGATAAAGCTGCAGACCGGCATCCACGCGGGCAAGCGCATTGTCGACGTCTCCCGCCATGAACTCATAGTCGGCAAGCCAGGAGAAAGCCATAGACTTCGCCTTCTTCTTGCCAATAGACTTTTTCAGGGTATCCAGTGTAACGGCCATTTATCCCTCCAGGGGAAGCAAAATCGCTTCGTCCGTCAAAAGAACAGGAATTCCTTCGCGAACGATATAGGCACGGGAGCCCGCCTCGTTCACAAGGACCTCGGTCAAAGTTTCAGAAATCTTTTCGCCAGCCGCATTCTTGAGGGTTCCTGCGGCACCGGCCTTGTTGATGCTCGCCAAAAGGGCGTCATCTGCCATACGGAGTTTACCCCGAGTCTCGGGGCAGCAAAGAATATCCAAGAGTTTATAGTCGAACATAAAGCCTTTATAATCAACAACTTATAGTTGATATAAAAATAACTCTATTTTCGAGAAAAGGATAACCGGAGAGGGCTTTTAGTGCAGATATTTGAGGTCTACGAGGGCAAAATTGCCGTTTTTGCCGTTTCCGATGAGCAAATATACCCTCAGGCCGAGCTTATCGAGCCAATTGATGTCAAAATCCTCGCGATAACCCGAGAAATTGGACACGACCAGGAGTTCGCGGCAGCCCGTGCGGTTGCAGATGGATTCCATGTCCGAAAGGGGCCCCAGGAGGTGCTGACGGTTTTCTGCGCTAATCTTATCGGGTTCGCCGCTCACGCAACCGAGAATCTCGATTCCCGGAATCACGTTGTAGCTGTCGAACCAGTTGGTAAGCGAATCCTCGCGGCCACCGAGCAGAATGGAACGGTGACGCTTCTTGGCAAAGATGCGGTAGAAATAGTTTATCCAAAATGCGATACGGCGCCAGGCAAGGAGCGCAAGCGGGATAAAGAGGCTGGAGCAGATAGTCCACACAATCAAATGCGGATCGTACGGCCAATAATTATTGCCGCCTTCCGACACGACGGGCATCTGCGTGAAGTAACGGAAAGCCTCGTACCCGCCCACCGTAAGCAGGTTCAGCGGAATCAGGTAACGCAGGAACTTTTCGCCCTTGAGGCTAGATTCCGTATACTCCCCACGGAAAATAAGGAACGCAAAGTTCACGACAACCACCAGGCCAACAAGCCACCAGTCTTCGAACTGGGCAAAATCCATAATGGAGTGCTTTATAACCTCACTCGTCCCGGCACACCCACTTTCGAGGCAACTGGAATCATGGAAGCACACATCGGACACAACGCTTGTGTGGTTCAGGAACGAAAACGCCCACAGCGCCACAACGCCCAGGTCGAGGAACATCTTCCAGAACTTCGGAATCAGGCGCGAGAACATGCCCACGAACGCCGCAAATAAAATACCGAAAGACACGAGGAAATTCGGGACAAAGTAAAGGTCCTTGTGTTTTTTCACAAAGATGAGCATCGCCTTGTAAAAGTCCACGTAGGACCCCCAGCGGCGCGTGCGGCAGCTTTGCCCCTTAAAATGCAGAATGTTCGTGACCGGCGTATAATAGTTCTTGAGGCCCATCTGCTTTGTACGGAAGCAGAGGTCCAAGTCTTCACCATACATGAAGTAGTCTTCATCAAAGCCGTTCAGCTTTTCGTAGACATCGCGACGGATGCAGAAGAACGAGCCGCTAATGGCATCGACTTCAATCATCTCGTCCGGATCGGCGTACGTCATGTTGTAGCTGGCAAGCGTCTTGCTCTTCGGGAAGAGTGCCGCAAGGCCAATCGTCTTGGAAACAGCAGAAACAATTGTCGGGAAAGAACGGCGGCAAGCCCACTGGAGCGTTCCGTCTTCGTTCAGGATGCGGCAGCCGACCGTACCCGCTTCCGGGTGTTCTTCCATGAACTTGAGCATTTCGCGGAAGGCGTTCTTCGAGATAATCGTATCAGGATTGATGAAGAACAGGTACGGCTTTGTCGCATGCTTTTCGGCAAAGTTACAACCTTTACCAAAGCCCAGGTTTTCCTTGGAATCAATCCATTCCACTTCGGGGAAGAACTGCCTGATTTCGGGTAGAATCGGTTCGACCGAGCCATTATCAAGCACAATCACCTGCGCATCGATTCCCTCGCACGCATCTCGGACCGATTTCAGGCATGCAGGAATGAAATCGCAGGAATTGTAGGCAACAATGATAATGGAACAGGAATACATGCGCTATGCGAGTCCCAACCTGAGCTTAAGAACCAGGAAGAAGGCTTCGGAGATAATGCCACCGCTCATCTTGGAGGTTCCGCGCGTGCGATCGGTAAACACGATGGGAATTTCCTTCACGCGGAGTCCCTTTTTCCAAATCTTGAAGGTCGTCTCTATCTGGAAGCAGTATCCATCGCTCTTCATCTTGTCGAGGTTCAGCGCCTGCAGGGCCTCGCGACGGAAACACTTGAAGCCACCCGTCGCATCGCTAATCGGAAGGCCCGTCACGATGCGCGTGTACACGTTCGCTCCGTAGCTCAGGATAAGGCGGCGCAAGTCCCAGTTCACCACGCTGATGCGGTGATTCTGGTAGCGGCTACCGAGAACCAGGTCCGATTCCTCGGCGGCTTCGAGGAACCTGTTCAAGTCCGTGGGAGCATGACTAAAGTCGGCATCCATCTCGAATACGCGTTCGTAGTCGCGTTCCAAAGCCCACTTGAAACCAGTCACATAGGCAGAACCGAGCCCCATCTTGCCCTTGCGGCGAATCAGGTGCACGCGAGGATTCTTCTTCGACTCCTCATCGACCATGTCGCCCGTACCGTCGGGACTGCCATCATCGACAACGAGCACCTCGAGGCACGCGTTCTGTTCGAGAATCGCCGAAATGATAAGAAGGATGTTTTCCTTCTCGTTATAGGTAGGGACAATGACTAAGCTCTTCGGAAATGCCATATTCAAGCTCCAATACGCAACAATCTACAAATCTACGCCGCCAAAAGTTTCGGCAACAGGGTAAATCCGCCGTTTACGGCCATTCAACATCTCGGCCAGAAGCCCCAGCGAAATAAACTGCACGCTCATCACGAGCGAAAAGCCACCCGCAAGCAGGAGCGGGCGCACATGCATGGCACCCGTCTGCAGCCATTCATAGCCGAAGTAGCCGCAGACACCCAGACCGAGCAGCATGAACACGAGCCCGATAAGCCCGAAGAAATGTAGAGGCTTGGTCGAAAAACTGCGCATGAACATAAGCGAAATCAGGTCCAGGAACCCGGACACAAGGCGCGACACGCCGTATTTCGACACCCCGTGGACGCGGGCCCTGTGTGCAACCGGCATTTCGGTAATGCGGAAGCCCTGCCACTTGGCCATCACGGGAATAAAGCGGTGGTAGTCGCCATAGAGTTCGATGTAGCGGACCACGGAACTGCGGTACGCCTTGATGCCGCAGTTAAAATCGTGCAGGCGCTGGCCGCACACCATGGACACGGTCAGGTTGAACAGCTTGGAGGGCCACGTCTTGTGCCAGGGATCGAGACGACGGATTTTCCAGCCCGAAACCAGGTCGTAGCCATCATCCAGAATCTTGATCATCTTCGGAATTTCGAGCGGGTCATCCTGCAGGTCGCCATCGAGGGTAGCCACGTAGCGGCCGCGGGCCTTCGAGAAACCGACAGCAAGGGCATCGGCCTTGCCGCAGTTGAACTGGAAGCGAATACCGCGCATGAACGGATATTCCTTAGAAAGGTTTTCCAGCACTTCCCAAGTATTGTCGCGGCTTCCGTCATCTATAACGATGACTTCATATTCGAAGCCCGTCGGCGCAAGCGCGTCAACGATTTCCTTAAAGAGTTCCGGAAGATTCTCGCTCTCTTCCTTGACAGGAATGACTAGGCTTAAATCCATTTTCGCCTCCGGACTACTTCACCGCCGCAACGACCGTGGGTGAATCCACCTTCGCAGAATCTGCCTGAACGCTATCTGCTGCGGCCGGGACAATTTCATCGACCGTCATCGGCTTCGCAGGACTGTTCTTGATTTGCTCAACACTCATCTTCAATCGGTAGAGTCCCACATCGTCATACTCCGAAACGCTCTTCAAGCCCTGTTCCAGAGCATCCAGCGCTTTCTGCTTCTCGCCCACGATGTCGTAGACAAAACCGGCGGCCCAGTAGCAGCGCCATTCCTGCGGGAACTGCTTCATGCCAAGTTCCAGATACTTGACGGACGATGCCGCAAGTTTTTCCGCCTCGGCCTTCATTTCCGCGGTAAACGGCTTCTGGACGCGAAGAGCCGCAATCTTTTCGCGGGCAGCGAACGATATCTGGAGGTAGAGCGACACATAACTCGAAAGGAGCCTTGAAGTTTCGTCGTTGATGAACGCAGTACCATCACCTAAGCCACGGAACTTGAAAACGCTGTCAATCAAGCCCGAGGCGTAGGCAACATCAAACTCGTTACGCTTGGGATTGAGATCGCCCTTGATAAAGTTGTAGACGAGACCTTCCTGCACCATGTACTTTTCGAGGCCCATGAAATTGGAGGTTCCGACCGTCGTCGAAATCTCGATGGGCTTGTCCATGTTCTGGAGCGCGAGGTCAAGAACCAACTTGTGCTGCGTAAGCATCACGCCACTGCGGGTGCGGGCAGCCCATTCAACAAAGGCATCCCAGATCTGGTAGTGGGTCTTGAACGTATACAGTTTCACGGAATCTTCTGCCGAAAGCTGCTGACCTTCCATCTGCTCGATGCGGCTCTTGAGCTGCGGCATGAGGCGGTTAGCCCTGTTCACCCAGGTCGCGACAGAATGATTCGGATTCTGGGCGGAGCTGTTGTCGAGCACCATGTCGCTGTCAATCGTCTTCTTGTCGTAAGACAACTTGAGAATCGGTTCGTTGACGAGCATCTGCTTGATGTACCAGTCGGTATTGCCGAGTGAGAGGTTCACCACGCGCACGTCCTTGCGGACACCGGCAACTTCCTGAGCAAACCACAGCGGGAAGGTATCGTTATCGCCGTTCGTAAAGAGGATAGCGTTCGGGCGGCAGCTGTTGAGCAGGTTATAGGCGTAATCCCACGGGACCCACAGACCAGAACGGTCGTGTTCCTTGTAGTTCGAAACACAAGGAACAAGGAAGGACACCAGGACAAGCGCGGCGGCCACGGGAGCCGCGATCGAAGCATAGGCACCGGTAGCACACGTAAGCACCAGGATACCCGCGCCGACGCCCAAAATCATGCTCATGAAGATGAATGCGGGCGTGTAGAAATAATCACGTTCACGCACTTCCATATGCACGGGGTCGGGGAACGGAGCGCGCAGGCCACGCTGAGCAAAACCGCTCTCGATTTTCTTCCAGTTGACCCATGCCGTCGAATGCTCTGCCTTGTCGACGACTCGTTCGTACTTTGCGATTTCCGCAGCGGATGCCCCACGATTGCGCAGGGATTCGATGCTCAACTTGGCGTGTTCGATTTCCTGACGGAGGTCGATGAGCTCGTTCGGGTCGGGCACCTTCGAAATTCCGGCACCAACAGCATTCAAATCGGACACATTGCGTGTCATCACGCTTACCCAGTAATCGTGTTCACGCTGTTCCATGCGGGTTCCGTCTGCAAAGTTGATGTAGAACAGAAGCCCAAGGCTGCACAATCCATAAAGCACCGAGAGGTAAATGCCCAGATGCTTATTATGCCTATAGACGAATACGCAGACAAGAACCAGGAGGCCATTAAAGATAAGGAATATGAGCAGTTGCGGGAATATTTTGTCGCCCATCGTGCTCATCTGCGTCGAGAACTTGAGGCCTAATCTTTCCAGCGGCACATTCTCGGACTTATCAAAGCTATAGACGCCGTTCGAATAATTGACACCGCCCACCTTGTAAGGCAGATACTGAGCCATCTGGTAACCACCGTAGCTCATGTTCGGGAACGAGAGCACCTGGTGCGCAAGCTGCGAGCGACGGTAGAAAGCGCGGGTGAGCATGCTTTCGGAACCGTACTGCTTACGTTCTACGAAGTTATTGAACGCGACCCAGTTTTCGCCCTTGAACAGGTTGCCGAGCTGGAGGTTGCCCTGGTCATCGCGAATGTTGATTTCCGGGTCGTTCTCGTCAATAATCGGGTTGAGTTCCGAACGGATGGGAATGTAGAGGTGCGTGCTGTAGCCGACAAGCGCAAAGAACGCAAAGGCGAGCGAAAGGCGGATAGCCTTGTTCACGTTCGGAGAGAACGGTTTCGCCAACGTCAACACAGCAAGAACGATGAGACAGGCCAAGGAAATTTCGATGAAAGCCGAGACCATGTATATCACGGAGCAGAGGAGCGTTCCCGTAATCCAAATGGGCAGACGTTCCAAAATCTTCTTGGGCTGGGCAACAAGCAGGAGCACAAACACTGCAGGAACCGTGAGCATCGTATAAAGATGGGCACCCACACCGAGGAAAGCGATATAGCAGATGAAAATCAGGAGCTTGTCGCTGCCTTCGTCTTCGCGATTCTTGTACCACAAAAGTCCGAGGTAAGAGATAAGCATCAGGATAAACATGGCAACGCCGTAAACTTCGGCTTCGACCGCGTTGAACCAGAACGTATCGGAGAAGGTGAGAAGAAAACCGGCAACAAGGGCTGCAGAACCGAGCACGATGGTGCGAGCCTTGCCGTCTAACTTGTCGGACAGCTTGCTAAAGATGGGACGACCGAGCTTGTCCGCATCCGTTTTGACGGAATCGATAACGGAGGCAAGGAGCTCCCAAGCAAAGAGGGCCGTGATATAGACCGTAGCCGCAGAACTGAACACCGAGATGTAGTTCACCCGCTTCGCAATTTCTTCGACGAACGGAAGCAACACGATGACCGCACGGGCCAAGAACACGAAGAAAGGCGTTCCTGGAGGATGCGGGATGCCCAAGGTATTCGCGCAAGCGACAAATTCGCCACAATCCCAGAAACTGACCGTAGGAGCCATCGTCAATGCATAGACGATGAGAGCGACAAGCCCTGCAATCCCAGCAAAGATATGCTTCATCCATTTTTCCTTAATCATCACTAATTCTCCTTTTCCTGAGATTTAGAAACCATTCCACGCGCCTGAATGAACCCAGACATGAGGCCGTTGATAAATGCTCCCGAGTTATCCGTGCTGTACTTGTTCGCGATTTGAACGGCCTCGGTAATCGCAACCTTCATCGGAATATCCGCCACGTAAAGAAGTTCGACCATCGCTATCCGGGCTACAATCCGGTCCAATTTTGCCATACGCTCGATTTCCCAGTGCGCGGAGGCGGTCTTGATATTCTCATCAAGTTCGTCGTGGTGCGCCTGAACCAGGTCCACAAGCTTCATCCCATATTTTTTCTGTTCGTCATCCAGAGGCTGGCTTTCGAGAATTCCCGGAAGCGCCTCCCCCGCCGTCTGGCCCGTGATTTCCATGGAATACAGGAGCTGCATCGCAAAGACTCGGGCTGGTCGAAAACTTTTCTGCATAATCGTAATCTTTTAGTCTTTAATTGTTAGATGGACTCTAGATAGATTTGTAAAGGTTTGCCATCTCCACGGCGGTAGATGCCCAGTTTGCACCGAGGTTACCCGCCTTGAGGCCGGCTCGGTTCATAGCCTGGTCTACGGTATCGGTCGTGAGGATTCCGAGAATCACGGGGAGCTTGCCTTCGGCAGCGATGCTTGCGACACCGCCGGTAGAAGCGTTCACCACCACGTCGTAGTGGCTCGTCTCGCCGCGGATTACGGCACCGATGGCCATCACTGCACTGTACTTCTTGGAATCGGCGAGCCTGCGGCAAACGCCCGGGAGTTCGAATGCGCCCGGAACGCGCACGACAGTCACGTCCTTCTCGGCAACGCCCAGCAGTTCGAGCTGGCGGAGCGCCCCCTCCAGGAGCTTGTCGGTCACCACCTCGTTAAAGCGGGCGACCGCGATTGCAATCTTGAGGCCAGAGCCATTGAGGGAATTCTTGATTTCTTTAGCCATCTTATTTTTCCTCTTTCAAATTCTCTTGGGGCACAGCGCCGTCGATATGCAGCTGGTGGCCCATCTTCTTCTGCTTGGTGAGCAGGTAGAACAGGTTTTCCTTGTTCGGCTTGATTTCGATGGGCACGCGCTCCACAATCTTTAGGCCGTAGGCGGTAATGCCCGAAATCTTGCTCGGGTTGTTGGTCAAGAGGCGCATTTCCTTCACGCCGAGGTCGGCAAGGATCTGCGCGCCCGTACCGTACTGGCGGAGGTCCGACTTGAACCCGAGGTGCAGATTCGCCTCGACCGTGTCCATGCCCTTTTCCTGCAGTTCGTAGGCACGCAACTTGTTGCAGAGGCCAATGCCCCTACCCTCCTGCCCGCGCATGTACAGGAACACGCCGCCGTGCTCGCCGATGAACTTCATGGCGGCGGCGAGCTGTTCGCCGCAGTCGCAACGGAGGCTCCCGAAAATGTCGCCCGTAAGGCATTCGCTGTGCACGCGCACGTAAACCGGCTTGCTGAAGTCGGGGTTGCCCGCGACCCACGCCACGTGTTCCACGCCGTCGGTCTTGCTCTTGTAGGCGTATGCGGTAAAGTCGCCGTACTTGGTACTCACATGCGGGGCGGCCACGCGTTGCACCAGCTTCTCGTTCTTGAGGCGGTAGTCGATGAGGTCGCGGATGGAGATAATCTTGAAGCCGAACTTCTTCGCCACTTCCTGAAGTTGCGGCATGCGGGCCATGGTGCCGTCCTCGTTCATGATTTCGATAAGGGCGGCGGCGGGCCTTAGTCCGGCAAGTTTTGCGAGGTCAACGGCTGCTTCGGTATGGCCTGCACGGCGAAGCACGCCTTCTTCCTGCGCGTACAGGGGCGAAATATGCCCCGGACGGCCAAAATCGCTCGGCTTGGAAGCAGGGTCCGAAAGGGCAAGAATCGTCGCCGCACGGTCGTGGGCGGAAACACCCGTAGTGCAGCCTTCAATCTTGTCCACCATGATGGTGAACGGCGTACCCAGAATCGAGGTATTTTCCGCAGTCTGGCGGGTCAAATTCAGTTCATGGCATCGCTGAATGGGCAGCGGGCAGCAAAGCACGCCACGGCCCTCGTGGAGCATGAAGTTCACCTTCTCGGGCGTAATCTTTTCGGCGGCGATGACGAAATCGCCCTCGTTCTCGCGGTCTTCGTCGTCGACCACAATCAAGAACTTGCCATTCTTAAAATCTTCTATGGCCTCTTCAATCGTATTAAGCAAGGTCACGTTCCTTCAGATAATTTTCAATGTACTTGCCGAGCATGTCGACTTCCACGTTCACGATGGTCCCGGCAACCCAGTTACGCAGGTTCGTGCGGGCAAGGGTTTCCGGTATAATGCACACGCGGATGGAATCCTCGAACTTCTCGGCGACCGTAAGGCTGATGCCGTTCAGGGAGATGGAACCGCGGCGGATAATGTAGCGTTTAAGGTCCGCAGGCATCTTCAGGTCGACTTCCACGCCCGTTTCGCGCGGAACCACCTGGATGACCTCGGTAACGCAGTCCACATGGCCCATCACGAAGTGCCCGCCCATAAAGCTATCGGCACGGCACGGAAGTTCCAGATTGACCAGTTTACCGACTGCGGCCTGCTTGAAGGCGGTATTTTCGACCGTCTGGTGCATCAGGCAAAAAACCGCTTCATCATCGGTACAAGATTCAATGGAAAGGCACACACCGTCGTTAGCGACGCTATCGCCCAGTTTGCAATTCTTGAAAAATCCCGGCGACCTGAGGCGCATCGAAAGCGCATCGCCCCGAGACTCTATCGAGACGATTTCGCCGGTAGATTGAATAATTCCCGTAAACATACGCCGGCAAATATAGAAAAAGGCGAGTGCTGCGCCAACACAAGCATTGCGTTGGCATAGCCGAGCCGATCTATATGCGTCCTGAAAGGACGCCATTTAGAAAAAAAGCGTATGCGCAGGGGCAAAATATTAGTTTACCCCATATAAAAAGACCCGGCATTACCGCCGGGCCCTTTAAAGAAGGAGCATCGCTCTTACTTGTAGAGCTGATCCACTTGCGCGGTAATTTCATCGCAGGACTTTTCCACATCGTCCTCGGTATAGGAATAAACTGTGTAGTCAACGCCATCGAGTTTGCCATCGCAAGACTTCTTGGAACCGCCGGGGCAGTTCGTGCCGGTCTTGGCGGCATCATCGATGCCAAGGGCTTTCAGCATTTCGCCAGCCTTGCCGCAAGCATTGGTCATCTTGGTCTGGTCAGCTGATTCTGCACAAATGTTGAGGTCTCCGAGAAGCGCCCCCAGATTGGCCTTGACTTCGCAAGAGTAGGTCTTGTCAGAAGCGCTGGTAGAATCGTCGTCGTCACAGGCGGTGAACATGGCTGCAGCGGCGATTGCTGTGCAAATCAAGAATTTTTTCATGATATGTTTCTCCTTTAAGTTGTTCGAGACTAAATATAACCAAAAAAAAAGCCCGCACGTTCCTTTTTTCAATTTTTCATATAATTACAAAAACATTTCAAGAATCTTACACGCGTGTAGTTTTCGCCATTTTCATCTTCTGAACGCCCCCAAATCCGCCATCCGCCCAAAAAAACTATCTTTGGATTGATAAGAAACAAGGATCTCCATGAGAAGAAGAGTTGTCATTACCGGCCTCGGCGCCGTTACCCCCGTTGGTAAATCAGTCCCCGACATGTGGAACTCCATCCGCGAGGGCAAGTGCGGGATTGGCTCCATCACGCTGTTCGACGCCAGCAACTGCCCCGTGAAAATTGCAGCAGAAGTCAAGGACTTCAAGCCCGAAGAACACGGTTTGGACCCGAAAGAAGCACGCCGCATGGCACGCTTCACGCAATTCCTGGTTGCGGCCGCGAACGAAGCCGTCAGGGACGCAAGCCTCAGCCGCGAACAGCTCGCCGAGGACACCACCGGAATCGTGGCCGGCAACGGTCTATCCGGCATGGACATCCTCGACGAGACTTACAACAAGTATATCGAAGGCGGCAAGCGCAGGGTTTCGCCCCTTGCCATGCCGGAACTCATCCCGAACGAGGCGTGCGCGAACGTCTCGATTGCACTCGGGATTACGGGACTCGCCCACACGGTCTGCACCGCCTGTGCCTCCGGCACGGACGCCATCGGGGTCGCACTGGATTCCATCCGCTCGGGCAGGCTCGACGTGTGCCTTGCAGGAGGCTCCGAAAGCGGGATTACCGAATATTCCATCAAGAGCTTTGCGGGCATGCACGCCCTCACCGACAAGTTCAACGACGACCCCACGAAGGCGTCGCGCCCGTTCGACAAAGACCGTAGCGGCTTTGTCATGGGCGAAGGCGGTGCCGTGATGGTACTGGAAGAACTCGAGCACGCGAAGGCCCGCGGGGCAAAGATCTATGCGGAACTCGGAGGCTATGGCGCCTCTGCGGACGCATACCACATCACGAGCCCGCGCCCGGGTGGAGAGACCTGTGCGAAGGCCATGATCCGCGCCATGAAGGATGCGGGAATCGCCCCCACCGACGTGGACTACTACAACGCGCACGGCACCTCGACGCACCTGAACGACCTCACCGAGACGCAGATGCTGAAAATCGCGCTCGGCGAGCACGCCTACAAGATCAAGGTGTCGAGTACCAAGAGCATGACCGGCCACTGCGTGGGCGCCGCAGGCGTCATCGAGGCCATCATCTCGACACTCGCCGTGCAGGACTCGTTCTACCCCGCGACCATCAACCTCGACAACCCCGACCCAGAATGCGACCTCGACTACGTGCCGCACAAGGGCATCGAAGGCAACATCGACGTCGCCGTATCCGCATCGCTCGGGTTCGGCGGCCACAACGGCGTGGTTGTCATCAAGAAATTCAAGGAATAACCAGAATCAAGGAGCGACATATGTCCGACTGGCTGTTTAAATCGTGGCTCAAGATTTCCGCACTGACGGCAATCCTGTTCTTCTTTTATCACCTTTTCATTTCGCAGAAACTCGAGGAAGAATCCTTCACATCTAGCAAGGACAAGTAGGTAACCCATGGAACAGAACAAGGACATCCTCGACATCCAGGCGGCCGAAGCGAACCAACACAAGAAGAAAAAGTTCATCCTGTGCTACCACAGTTTCAGCGCGACGAACTTCAAGAGAGCCCGCACGCAAATCCGTAAACTTGCGGACGCCGCAGGTTCGCCCATAAGCATCGCAGTCGTGCCCTCCATCGGGGCCGTGCCCGAATCCGAGGCGGACGAATTCCGCGAAGAACTTGAGAAGTTCGTGCAGGAAGGCTACGAGATTATGCTCCACGGTGCCCGCCACCGCGCAGACCTCTTTATCAAGCGTAGCCTGCAGGGCAAGTTCGCCCTCTGGATTTCGAATAACGAGGCCGAATTCGCTGGCCTGAACGAGCGACTCACGCAGACGCTCCTCAAGCGCAGCCTAGCCCTCTGGAACGCCCACGGCACAGAAAAGCCTTCCGGGTTCATTCCGCCCATCTGGTTCGGCAACAAGTACCTCAAGAACCTCGCCCTCGACATCTTCGACTACTACGAGGATTACCACGGCATCTACCAGAAGACGGAAAACGGAATCAAGAAGACCAAGTCAAGGCCGCTCAGTTTTTCCATCTACCCGCCCGCGATGCTCGGAATCGTGCAGACCTACGCCTGCCTCCGCATGCTCCTGCCGGGTGGCACACACCGCCTGGTGTTCCACGACAAGGATTTCAGGACCATCGGCGAAAAACGCATTTTGAACATGGTCCGCTACATTTCCACCATGCGCGAAAAAATCATGTACAGGGATCTCTAAAACCAATACGACAGGATTCGAACATGATGTTAAGCAAGTTTCTTTCCCGTATCGAATTCGATTCGTACGAGGACCTCTACAAGAATTTCAAGATAACTATCCCGGAAGACTTCAACTTCGCCTACGACGTGGTTGACGAATACGCGAAGACCGAACCCAAGCGCGAAGCCCTCGTGTGGTGCGACGACAACGACGAAGACCACATCTTTACGTTCAAGGATCTCTCGCTTGCCTCCATGCGCACGGCGAACTTCCTCTGCGAACAGGGAATCAAGAAGGGCGACCGCGTGATGCTCATCCTCCGCCGCCGCTACGAGTTCTGGTTCTTCCTCCTGGCGCTCCACCGCATTGGCGCGATTGCAATACCCGCGACGAACATGCTCGCCGAAGAAGACCTGGAATACCGTTTCAACGCGGCCGAAATCAAGATGGTCGTGAGTTACGACGAACCCTCGCTGCAAAAGGAAGTGGACAAGGCAAAAACAAAATGCCCGTCCGTCGAAAAGCTCGTGACCGTAGGCCAAACCGCCCGCCAGAACTGGGTGAGTTTCTACGACGACTACGAAATCTACCCCGCGAAGTTCCCGCGCCCGCAAGGCGAAGAGGCGACCCACAACGACGACATCATGATCGTGTACTTCACGAGCGGTACGAGTTCGAACCCGAAGATGGTGGCGCACACGTTCACCTACCCGCTCGGCCACATCGTGACGGCAAAGTACTGGCAGCACGTAGTGGACGGGGGCAGGCACCTCACCGTCGCGGAGACCGGCTGGGCCAAGGCCCTCTGGGGCAAGATTTACGGGCAGTGGATTGCGGGTAGCGCAGTGTTCACCTACGACATGAAGGTGTTTATCCCGGGCAAGCTGCTCGAGAAGATGGCGGAATACAAGGTGACCACCTTCTGCGCTCCACCCACCGTCTACCGCTACATATTGCACCACGGACTGAGCCGTTACGACCTTTCGAGCCTCAAGTACTGCACTACCGCAGGCGAATCGCTCAACACCGACATCTACAACAAGTTCTACGAGCAGACGGGAATACGCTTGCAGGAAGGCTACGGCCAGACGGAACTCACGCTTACCACAGGCAACTTCGGGTTCACCGAACCGCGTCCGGGTTCCATCGGCATGCCCTCCCCGGGATACCGCATGGAAATCGTGGATGCCGAAGGCAAGCCCTGCGCCACTGACGAGGTGGGCGAACTAATCATCAAGATAGACCAGGGGAAACCCTTCGGCATGTTCGGCGGCTACTACCGCGACCCGGAACGCACCGAGAAGGTGTTCGAGGGCGGAGTCTACCATACGGGCGACACCGCCACCCGCGACAAGGATGGATACCTGTGGTTCGTGGGCCGCACCGACGACCTCATCAAGAGTTCGGGTTACCGCATCAGCCCCTTCGAGGTGGAAGAAGTGCTCCACAAGCACCCCGCCGTCCTTGAAGTGGCGGTGACGGGCGTCGAGGACAAGGACCGCGGCCAAGCCGTGAAGGCGACCGTCGTCTTGAAGAAGGGCTACGAGGCATCAAAGGAACTCGCGAAGGAAATGCAGCTTTTCGCGAAGAACGTCGCGGCATCCTACAAGAGTCCGCGCATCATCGACTTCGTGACGGAACTGCCCAAGACGATTAGCGGAAAGATTCGCCGCGCCACCATCCGCGACAAGGACAAGGCAGACGCTTCGGCCGAAGCCGAGGCCACCGAACAGGCACCCGAAGAAAAATAGATTCGGTATACAAAAAGAGACGCCCCCACGGGGCGTCTCTTTTTTCAAAAGTGTCAAGGTTTTACTTTTCAGCAGCGAACTTCTTGGAAGCGGCCTTGACCTTAGGGTCGTTCTGGGCTTCCTTGATCTTCTGCTTGATGCCGTCCTCGATCTGCTTCTTGAGCTTGGCAGCGAGGGCGGGGAAACGGTCTTCCAGGGAATCACTGAAGACGGCCGGTTTCTTGGCGGAAGGAGCGGCACCCTTGCGCTTGGCGTTCAACGGGCGCTTCTTCTTGGCCGGGGCCTTCTTTTCTTGAGCTTTTTCTGTGGATTTCGGTTCCTGAGGCTTGACTTCTTCTGTGGTTTTGACTTCTGTTTCTTCTGCCATGATGTACCTCTTGGAAAATGTCTATCGACAATGATGTTAATTTGACGCGCGCAAAGATAGCAAAAAAACGCTAATTTTGCAAGTACGGTCTTTCGGAGAGCCGTCCTCTAGCCCCGGTTTTCGAGCCAATGCGAAAGGACCGTTATGTCGGCGGGACGCACACCGGGAATACGGCTAGCCTGGCCCAATGTGAGCGGCTTGTGCGCGTTCAGGCGCTGACGACTCTCGATGCTAATCGACGTCACCTGCATGTAGTCGAAATCTTCGGGCAGGCGAACGGATTCCATCTTCTTCTGGTCGTCGATTTCGCGGGCCTGACGGTCAAAGAACCCTGCGTAAATTTCTTCGGCGTACATGAACCAACGGTCGCGGCGCGTCAGCGGCAAGTCCGGAAGCGCAACCTTGAACAGCTGTTCGGGGTCGATTCCCGGGCGGCGGAGAACGTTAATCCAGCGGGTGCGCTCGGTCGCGGGCGCCTGGCCACCGGCTTCAAGAACCGCGTTCGCCTGTTCGGGCAGGGCCGATTCCTCGGCAAGACGCCTCCGGGCGGTCTCGACAAGTTCAACGCGGCGTTTCCAGTCGGCAAAGTCGTTATCCGAAATCATCCCGATTGCATGCGCACGTTCCTTGAGGCGATTTTCCGCATTGTCGCTCCGGAGGAAGAGCCTGTATTCGGCGCGGCTCGTGAACATCCTGTAAGGCTCGTCGAGCAGGATGTTCGTGAGGTCGTCCGCCATTACCCCCAGGTAACTGTCGGAACGACCTAAAATAAAGGGCCCTTCGCCCTTTATTTTGAGAGCCGCGTTGATGCCAGCCAGTAGCCCCTGACCCGCAGCCTCCTCGTAGCCGCTCGTACCGCAGACCTGGCCTGCGAAATAGAGTCCGGGAACCTTCTTACATTCAAACGTCGGGAAAAGTTGCGTGGCATCAACGGAATCGTATTCCACCGCATAGCCAATCTGCAGCACATGGGCTCGCGTAAGGCCCGGAATCGTGTGAATTGCAGCAAGCTGGATATCCGCAGGCAGGCTTGAACTGAACCCGTTGATGTAGACGCGCCCGATATCTGCCTGTTCCGGTTCCAGGAAAAGCTGGTGACCATCGCGGTCGCCAAAGCGGTTAATCTTATCCTCGATACTCGGGCAGTAGCGTGGCCCCTTGCCGTGGATGCGACCGCTAAACATAGGGCTATCCTTGAACCCGCTGCGAAGAATATCGTGCGTCCTGATATTCGTGCGCGTAATCCAGCAGACGCAGTCGTTTCGCACAAACTTGTTTGCAGCATCGCCCCAGAAATAATCCGCATCGCGGCCGGGGACAGTATTTTCCAAATGACGGTCGCTCATGGGCCAGGCGACATCATCGCCGTGCTGCACATCGCATTCATCAAAGTCTATGGAATCCGGGTCGAGCCGGCTCGGCGTACCCGTCTTGAGCCTGCGAAGCACAATGCCGTTTGCGGCAAGGCATTCCGAAAGTTTATCCGCACTCGGCTCGCCCACTCGCCCACCGATACTCGTTTCAAGCCCGGTGAACATCTTGGAGGCAAGGAAGGTGCCGCTCGTAATCACGAGTGCACGCGTCACGTAGCGTTCGCCATTCAAAAGTGTAAGTTCCAGGCGGCCATCGGGCATGCGCTCGAACGCGGCGAGTTCCCCCTGGATAACGGAAAGCCCGGGAAGGTTCGTAATCACCTCGCGGGCAACTTCGCTATAATACTTCATGTCGCACTGGGCGCGCGGGCCCCATACGGCAGGTCCCTTGCTCATGTTGAGCATGCGGAACTGGATACCCGCCTTGTCTGTCAGGAGCCCCATCAGGCCGCCGAGCGCATCGATGTCGCGCACGATCTGGCCTTTCGCCACGCCACCCACGGCGGGGTTACAGCTCATGCGTCCGATGGCGTTCACATCCATCGTAAGCATGGCGGTCTTAACGCCGAGCTTCCAGGCGGCATGAGTCGCCTCGATGCCGGCATGGCCGCCACCGACTACGACGACATCGAATTCTGCAATGAGAGACATTACTTGGCAGCGGGCTTCGCTTCGGGCGCCTGGGCTGCGGCAGGCTTGAGCGTATCGACCACTGCCGGCTTGGGCGGGTCAATCTTCCACTCAACGTTCTTGCCTTCCATGAGGGCGGCGATTTCCTGCTTGAGGGTTTCCTTCTCGCTTTCGAACGCAGTGTATTCCTTGTACGAGGCATCCGGATTCACGAGGTAGACCTTCGGAACGTAACCGTCGCTGTAGAGTTCACCGAACTGGCGGGATTCGTCCCACACGATATTGACGGTATCGTCGAACTTCGCGTTGTCGGCAAACTTGCGGATGCCGGGCTTGTTGTTTCCACCGCTAGCAACGGCAACCGTCGTAAGTCCCTTCGGGGCAAATTCCTTCGCGATGTCGAGAATCTGCGGAGCGGCGTGTGCACAGTGGCCACAGGTCGCGGAGAAGTAGAAAATCAGGAGTGGCTTGCCGGCCCAGGTTTCGAGGTTTTCGGCCTTGTTCGTGATGCCGGTGACCTTCACCTTGTAGTTCATCTTGGCAGGCATGCCGTTAACAAGCGTATCGCCGCGGAGGCCCTTCACCTCCTCCTTGAGTTTCGCCTCGGCTTCCTGAGCCTTCTTGATAGCCTCTTCACGAAGGACCTTCATCTTTTCGTTGTAGCGTTCGCCGACAGCCTTGAGAGAATCTTCAGGGAGTGCAAGAGCTACAGTCGTATCGCGGACATTCGCAGACGCCTCACGCAAGCCAAGCACGAAGTAGTTCAAGTCGAATTCGGTCTGGAACTGCGCACCGATGCTGCTGAACTGGTTTTCGAACTGCACACCGATGAAGTAGGAGAACTTCTGGTTGCGGGTAGCCTCGGCACCGAGAACGACGGGTTGATTCTTGGGGGCGGGAGCCTTCACAACAGGGAGGGCCTTCATAGCCGAATCCATATAGGCGCGGAACTTAGCCTGGTCTCCGTTGAAGGAGGCGTTCGTCGCGCTATCCGGGCGAATGGACGCCATACGGGCACGGGCGTTGGAATTGTAGTCAAAGCCGATATCCCTCAGCGTATCCGGTTCGACCTGGAGCCTAAAGTTCGTATCCTTCTCGGACTTGTAGGCGTCCCTGATACCCTGGACAACGGCATCTTCGTCAAGTTCTTCACCCATCTGCAACGGAATCATCTTGAAGTTATGGAGGCCGAACTGGGCACCCAACATATAGGCGAACTTCTGATCGTCAGTAGAATTCGGGGTAATCTTGGCTTCGGACTGGGCTCCACCCTGCATATCGCAGGCGGCAAGCATCATGGCAACAGACGCAAGGCCAAACAGCACTTTAGATTTCATTTTTCAACTCCTTGAACCAATGTTCAAAATTTTACGGACAAAAAATAAAAAAAATACGTGCTCGAGATACGGGAGACGCTATAAATTTATCCCAACAGCGCAAAACCGAAGCGTAAACAAAATTTTTAGGCCTTTTTGGGCTCATTTGGACGTCTCATCCGTTTTTATGTATAGATAGGGGCAAACCCCTCGGGGGCATCCTGCAAAAATTCACAAGAACAAAAAGCTAGTCAATGTCGACCAGGAGGGTCTTCATCTCGCTGGGGAAATTCTTACAGACAAATGTGCGCGGGCTGTCCCAATAGGGCAAAAGCAGTTCAACCTTGTACGCATAGAGCATGTGGCTATGCGCGCCGAGAACGCGATAATCTTCGTCATCAAGACCAGAAGTCGCCATTTTTTCGTAATAGAAGCCATTGCGCCAGTAAAGCCTGTCTCCCACGATGGGGAATCCGAGTTCGGCAAGGTGCGCACGGATCTGGTGCTTGCGACCGGTCAGTAGTTCACATTCAAGCACAGAGAACCGCTCGCCGTCGCGTTCGAACCGCGAAAGCGTCCGGAAAACCGTCGAGCAGGGCTTTCCATCCTCGAAATGGAACATCTTCAGGCGGATTGCGCTTTGCGGATCTTCGCGCAGGGGCAAGTCGCAGCGGTATTCCTCATAGGGAAAGCTCCCCCGCACCACCGCCAGATAGAACTTGCGGAGAAGAATGCGGTCCAGGTTCTTCTGAAAGCGCGCCGCCGTTTCCGCATATTTCGCAAAGAGCATGAGGCCGCCCGTATCGCGGTCCAGGCGATGCATGGGAACCGCAGTCTCGCAATCGGTCGCACGGCGCACCACGGCAGTAAACGTGTTGTAGAAAATGCGTCCGGTATGGTGCACCGGGATTCCGGCAGGCTTTGCGACAAGCAGGAACTCGTCATCCTCGAACACGGTGTCGAAATCTGTCGGGACTTCGGGTTCCTCGTAGTTTTCAACATGGTACACGACCTTGTCGCCCTTGTGAGCAACGGTTTCAAGGTTCGCGACAGCTCCGTTCAGGGAAACTAGCCCGCGAGCAAAACGATCGACCCATTCGTCGCGGCTGTGGTAAGTAAAGCGTTCCACCAGGGAATCGAGCAAAAGGCGCCCATCCTGTTCCGGGCGGACTTCGCTCTCGAAATACATGTCGCTCGGAGCACGCACAGGTTACCTTAAGGAATCACGTTCGAAGCCCTTGGGGGCCGGGCCATCCTCGAAGACCTCGAACTTCTGCGAGCCGATGACAGCGCCATTCTTGTAAGCCGTTTCTACAAGGTAGCGTCCAGCCGGAATCTTCTTCTTTTTCGTGTAGCTCCGGTAGCCGTTTTCGCGACCACCCCGCATGACCATCCTGCCAGAAGAAACTCTATCCGTAAGCCTGTATTCCCCTGTCGCCTCATCCTTCACGTACCAGCGGTATTCCAGTTCCGCCTTCAATTCCGCAGGCGCATAAACCGACGAAAGATAATAGACTTCCGCACCGTCGATTCGATGAACCGACGGAAGTTTGAACCCGAGTGTCTGCAAGAATGTCGGCTTGTCGATATCGCAGGAGTAGTTCTTCTTATCAAAATTCTGGCAGACCAGTTGCTGCTTCAGCACGAGCGGAACAGGCGGGACCCAGTTCATGATATAGGCGATGACCAAGGCCGAGCTGATCAGAGCCGGAGCAATCAGCACGCGCCTCTTGTGGTGCGACAGCTTTTGGATTCCGACACAGATGCCAAATGACGCAAGCGTGCTCAAAAAGAACCAGATAAATCCTATTCGGTGTACCAGGTGCGGAATCGCAAAATTCAGGAACATCGTCCCGAGCAGGCAAAAAAACGCGAGGCTCACGCCGAAGCTTTCATACTTTTTTTTGAGGAATTCATTACCGACCAGCAATACGGCCAAAAACAGCACCAGAAGGAACGAGGCCAGCGAACCGCTGCTCTTGAAGTAGCAGACGACCAGTGCGCTGAACATACTTCCGAAGCAGAACTGCACCATCCAGGAGAAACGGTCCTTCCACACCTCGCTCCATTCTCGGTCCAAAAAGCGGTGTTCCACCACGATGGCATTCTTGGGGATGGCGGTAGACTCGTAACCAATCTTGTCAGCCAGCTTTTTGGCTTCCGCAGTCGAGGCGTCCGCAGCATTCTTGAGTTTCGTCGCCGAGGCATCAGCCACGTTCTTGATTTTCGAGGCGACCACTGTCGTTGCGGGCTTCGCAAAATTCGCCATTTTCCCGGCCACGGCCGAAATCTTGGAGGTCGAAGCCGGGTTTTGCGACGGCACCTGCTCAGGAGCCTCTGTTTGCGCAGTGGCAGGCGCTTCTACCGCATCCGTTTTCTCCGGGACCTTCGATTCCGCCTTCACCGGGGAAGCCGATTTCGCAGCCTGCAGGCGTTCCTTCGTCCATCCTTCGGGATGTTCCAGATGTGCCGACAGGAGAATTACCAGGATGAACGCGCCGATATAGTACGCCAGAAGGAAGAGCAAATCGGACTGGTCAATCTGCTGACCAAGCGTTATGGAATCCCAGCTGAACCCCGCCAAAAAGGCTATTGCCGGAAAAAACTTTTCGACCTTCTGGACTACGGGCTTTTGCCTCAGGTTGTCAATCAACTGCATTGTTTCTCCAAATCAATCCCTGTATAAATCATGTTCTAGAATATAGCGATAGACTTCTGGCGCAAGCCCGTCCGGCCTTTCGCTACGATTGCAAAGCAGGCTTTTGCGGATTCCCGTACTCGAAATCCGGCCAACAAAATTTTCCTTTTCCCCAATCCAGAAAAGGTCCGCATATCCCTTCGCCTTGTGTTCCGCGACATCGGGCTGCACGTAGCCATTGCGCGCAAAGACAATCAGTTCAAAGTCCCGAAGCAGGAGGTGGCCGTTATATTCCGTGCCATAGAAATGAAGCGGGTCGCGCCAGTGCGGAATATTCTCGTAGCTGTCCGCACCCACCAAGAGGCGGAAATTCTTGTCAGGGAACCTTTCTGCAAGGCCTTTCAAGAATACGTAGGAACCGCGAAAATCTCCCTGTTCAATTTCAAGGTCCGAAAGGACAAAGCGGGGTTCGTCGGAAGTAACGAGTTCAAGCATCGCAAAACGGTCTTCGGGCGCGGCGTTCAGCGTCTTGTCCCAACGATCGGGGCTCGGCACGAACCACACCTCGTCGCAAAGTCCACGCGAAAGGCAAATCCGTGCCACCTTGACATGGTCTTCATGGACGGGATCAAACGCGCCCCCCATGATGGCAATATTCTTCAAACCAGACATCACGCTCCGCCTAGTAGACGTAGGCCGCAAATCCGAGATTTAACTGGATGCGGCTACCCGAGACTTTCTTGTTCAGGAAGGGATCGTAATGTTCCAGGACCCTCCTGTAGCCCACTTCCGCAAAAAGCATCGTCTTCGAAAAGATATTCAGGAGCGACCCGACGCCAACTCCCCATTCGTTCCAGGCGACATCGCCCTCGTCGGAAAGGTCCTTGAGTCTCGAATAGTTGCCGACAAGATAGACATCGCCCAACAGCTGGACGCCCAGTTCGACATCGAGGTTCGTATGTTCGACTTCCACCTTGTCGCCGTCATCCGTCTTTTCATCGCAATCGAAGAATCCATAGCCCACACGGAAGAACGCGACGTGAGGAAACCAGATGCCCAGCATGGGTTCAATCTGCCGTAGCCCCAGTCCCTTCTCCGAGCCGACTCCCGTTCCCGAACCAAAACCGAGCGCTCCACCCACAAAAATAGGGGTCCGGATGCTGGTGGTTGATGTTCCGGTCGCCGCAGGGGCGGTAGAAGTCTTGGGGGCGTTCGAACTCTGCGCAAAGGCGCCGCCGCAACAGGAGGCGACAAGCCAAACGAGGCAGACAAGGAATTTTCGGATATCTTGTTTCATAGTGGGATTCTTATTACAATATAATCAATCTTTCGAACCGAGAATGCGCCGGTAGCTTTCATAACGCGCTTTCGAGAGCCTGCCATCGCGCAATTTTTCGAGCACAGAACAGCCCACCTCCTTCACATGGAGGCAGTTGCTGAACTTGCAGGTAAAAAGGTCGCTCTCGAAAAAGCCGGGGAAGATTTTCGCGAGGGATTCCGCATCCATGTCCATGAGGCCGATGCTGCGGATACCCGGGGTATCGATGACATAGCCGCCGCCCGGCAAATCGAAAAGACTCGAAGAAATCGTCGTGTGACGTCCCTTGCCGTCCTTTTCGCGCACGGCGCCCGTCTCAAGGCCCGCATCGGGAACGAGCGCATTTACGAGAGTCGACTTGCCAACACCACTCTGACCGCTGAATACGGAGGATTTGCCCTGGAGCTCGGCTTTCAGCGTTTCAAGGCCCTCCCCGTTCTTTACGGAAATAGGAATAAACTTGTCTACAATGCTTGCAAAGTCGCGTATCGACTCCGGAAGTTCGCCCTCCAGCAAGTCCATCTTGGTGAGCACGAGAACGAACGGCAAATTGTTGAGGTTCGCCGCAAGCAAGAAGCGGTCCATGAACCCGTAGTTGAATTCCGGCTGCACGACGCTAGCGACAATCACCACCTGGTCGATATTCGCGGCAAGCGTCTGCTGCTTGTAGAAACTGTCGCGCGGGCCAGGGCGCTTGAGTTCGCTTTTCCGCGGAAGCACCCGCACGATGCAATACTTCTGGGAGCCCACGCCGTCTCCCGAATCATCGCCGTCGTTCACCAGACCGACAAGCACGCGGTCTCCCACGGCCGGGAACTCGCCCAGCGCCTTCGATGTCGTCGCGCGGTACATGGCGGTCACGGTTTCATCCGGAAGGCGCACCTCGCAAGTGCGGCGATGCACTTCCACGACCAGGCCCTCGACGCAGTTTTCCTCGCCGATGTTTTCGACAGGGTCCTTGATGCGCTTGATTTTCGCCTTCTTGAATTCGCGGCTGAACCGTTCCTTGGTCGGGCGCTCGTCGACGATTCCCGAATCCCATTCGCGCATGGCGTCGATTCGGCGGGAGCGGTGCGCCCGTCGCGTCGTCCTGATTTCGCGGAATTCATCATCTTCCAGCATGTCCATCGAGCATCCCAACTAAAAAGGTTATTCCACAAGCATCTTGAAAATGACCTTGCCTCGGGAACCGACCACGAGCGCGTTGTCCACGACGGCAGGCGAAGATTCGAAATTGTCGCCAATCTTTTCGCAGAACAGGCGCTTGCCCGTCGCCCCTTCGAAGATATACATGTTGCCGGTGCAGTCGCCCTGCACCACATACAGCTTGCCGCTTTCGTCGTAGAACCCGACAGGAGAAGACCAGGCGTAATGTTCGAGCGGGACGCGGTAGACAACCTTGCCCGTGTAGCGGTTCATGGCGACAAGGTCTCCCTTGAAGACCGGCTTATGGATGCTGATGGGCACGATGATGAGGCTATCGCAGTCGCCGCGCCCAATCAGCGGTGTCGAGTACATGCCGCCGTCGAAGCTCTTGCCCGCGATTTTTGCCTTGTTGCACTTGAACTTCTGTTCCCAGACCTTTTCGCCCGTAAGCCCGTTCAACTTCACGAAGTAAGAAATTCCGCTGTCGCCCTGCTTGTCCATTTCGCTTGCCGTATAGACAAACGGAA
This sequence comes from Fibrobacter sp. UBA2449, assembly GCF_002342555.1. Classification (NCBI taxonomy): domain Bacteria; kingdom Pseudomonadati; phylum Fibrobacterota; class Fibrobacteria; order Fibrobacterales; family Fibrobacteraceae; genus Fibrobacter; species Fibrobacter sp. UBA2449. Next base: position 4,564 of record NZ_DDQF01000020.1, on the reverse strand, counting down.
CGCCGTCCTCGACATCGATCACCACGGAACCGTCGGTATCGTCGTGGTTGTCATAGCGCCATACGGGTTTCATCGTGTCGAGGTTGATGCAGATGATGTTCCCGTAGTTGTCTCCGAAGTAGCCGTAGTTGCGGTACACGGCAATCGAGGATTCCACACCAGCCGCCTTCTGCTTCTTGACCTTGTACTTGAGGCTCGAATGGAGCTTGAGGCCACCCTGTTCGCGGATAAACTTGTAAATCTTGCCGTTCTCGCCGGGGCGGATTAAAAACTGACCGACAACAACCGGCGAAGAATCGTAGGCCCCCCAACCGCGCCAGGCATCGTGGTCGCGGTTGTACATGTGCGTCACCTTGTGCTTCTTGAGGTCGATGACTCCCGCGCCAAAAGGAACCTCGTCGCTCTTGGGGACACCATGTCCAAAGTAGAGGTTGCCGTTCATCGACGGATCTAGCGAGATGCTCCCCTTGATGGGGTTCGTGACATCAATCGCCTTGCGCGAGGCCTTGCCCGTCTTGAAGTCGATGAAGTAGATGTGGCTGCTGAGCGAGCCCACCATGATTTCTTCGTTGCTGAAATTCTCGGTCAGGCCAAAGGAAGAATTCCTGAACATGTCGGCGATACTGTCCGGCCAGTTCACGTAGACCGGCTGGCCAGTCCATCCGGAACCGCCACCCCATGTGCCGAGCTTGGTCGGCTCGCTGTCGAAATCCGTTTCGAACTTCCACGCGACCGTAATCTTCGAGGGCGTCCCCTTGACCTTGCCCTCGTGCGGAGTGTTGCGCTTGAGCCCGCCGCGGAACGTGAAGATTCCCGGAGTCTTCTCGTAGACATCCTCGAACGAATCAATCGTCCCGGAAACCCCGGTAGAAGCGTCGTCGACGACATACTCGAGGGCACGCGCCGAGGCCATCATCGTATCGGGAAAGTGCTCCTCGACAACGGGCTTCTCCTCTACAGGCGCAGGGGCTGCCTCTACGGGCGCCGGTTTCACATCGGCAACAGGAACGGCCTCCTGCTTCTGCTCCGATTCTCCATTGCAAGCGGAACAGATTCCCGCAAGAAGGACAACCACAATCTTCATCCCGTATCTCATCTTCTACTCCTTTATACAGCGAACCGACAAGGCAGCCGTCCTGGAATATGTTCCCTTGTTAAAATCCTCGTCGACACAGTAGAGGCTCCAGGAAATATTCTCGGTAGAGCTCCACATGCTGAGGAAGCAGTCGCGGTATTCGCACTTCTTGCGGCTTTCGCAATAGCCCGCGGGTTTCGCGTCAAAACCAAAATCGTCAAAGCCGTTGCCGTTCCTGTCCCATCCGGATTTCGCCTTCAGCGCATTGCCGACGCTCCTCACTCCCGTCTTTCCAGCATAGCCATAGAGCTTCTGGAAATCGTCGTTCGAAGGCAGGCGCCACCCGACAGGGCAGGCCTTCTCGGCCACATCCTTCGGGTACAGACGTTCCGAGCAGCCTTTCGCGGCACCGCCATAGCAAAAGCTTCCCTTGGCCGCATACGCCAGATTTTCCGCAAACCAGACCTGGCCGCCAATTTCCACCGTGCGATAGACGCGGCCGTCCCGGCTGTCGGTAAACTCCGACCTTGCGCCGTCTTCGGCAAAAGCCACAGAAGCAAGCGCCAAAAGCAGGAATGTCACCAAGGCTCTATGCAAGGGCTCTCCTAGTTCAACGCGCGCACGTGGACCATCACGTCCGTCGTGTCGTTCGCCTTTACCGCGGGCGTCTGCAAGGTGAGTTCAATCTCCTTGCGGATATCCTTCACCTGCCCCTGCAACTTTGCGAGGCGCTCGCCCGCAAGCTTCGGAGTCGCAATCATCGTCTTCGTGAGCGGGTCAATCCATTGCCCCTGCGGGTTCTTGAAACCAAAATGCAGATGCGGCCCCGTACTGCGGCCCGTAGACCCCACCTTCCCGATGAACTGGCGGGCGGCCACATGCGTCCCCACGCTCACGCTCCTCTGCGAAAGGTGCATGTAGTAGCTCACGAAACCATCGCTGTGCTTGATGGCAATCTTGTTTCCGCTCGCATCGTCATAGCCCGAAACCGTCACCACGCCATCGGCCACCGCATACACCGGGGAACCCATACTGGCGCGATAGTCCACGCCCGCATGCAGGCGGTATTCGCCAAGAATCGGGTGCAGCCTCTTGCCGAAGCGGCTACCGATCTGGATCTTGTCGAGCGGGTAGCGGAGCCCGTTGAATATCAGCGCCTCGCCGTTTTCGGTATAGTGCGCATTGAACGAGCTCTTCGGGTCACCATCGAAATAGAGGAAAGCCTCGTGATGCCCCACCACGCGTCCATCGAACTCGGCGTAGATGACCTTGCCGCTCACCCAAACGCCATCCTTGTCGAACGTGTCCTCGAGAAGCACGCGGAAACGGTCTCCGGGCTGTGCGCTCTGGAATGCAATCTTGCACTGCAACACGCCGCTCACCACGCCGCGCATGCGCTGCGGAATGCCCGACTTGAAAAGCATGCCGTCGAGGGTGCCGCCCTTCTCGAGAACACCCTCGTAGACAGATTGCTTGCGGACAAAGGGTTTTTCCACCTTCTTGTAGACAAATCCGGAATCCACCCAGTGCACCAGGTGGACAAGAATCGCGTTTTCCTGAAAACGGAAGACCTTCACCGAATGTTCAGCCTTTGCCGCATGCGCCGCAGAATCCACCAGCGCGTAAAAGCGCTGTCCCACCTTCAGCTTACCCATGTCAACACTGTCGAGAAGTGTATTCACCAACTGAGCCATTTCCTTCCGGGAGATGTTCATGCGTTCCAGGACCGCGTAGGGACCATTACCGGGCTGGACCGTGTCGCTGAGAAGCACCACATCGGAGGGCGTTTTCTTGAGCCGGTCAATCTCCTGGTACAGCGAATCCGCCCGCATTTCGAGAACGGCGACATCCTTCTGGAGGTTCGTCAGGGTTTCTTCCTCGTGACAACCGGAAAGCAGGGCGAGGAACAGGGCAAAAAATACGGGAACCGTGTATTTCAGAAATTTCATCTAGGCATTCACCGGTAATAAGTTCAACAACAATAATTTAGAAAAAAAAATGCAACCACAACGAAACCACCTCATCAGCAAGCACATTGCCATGTTCAAGGGGCGATTACGTCGGCAAACATTTCACCATGTCCGGGTATTTTTCTTTCTTCTAATTTTCAGTCATGAATTCGCTTACAACAAAAAACGCAATTTTATTCACGTCACTTCAACGACTCCTCGTACTCGCGAAGTTTTTTATAGCCGGGGCTTTCGAGCGGGAGAATGGACGAGTCGAGTTGCAGGGGTTTATAGCCTTCAAGATCGTTAGGATTAGTCTGTATCGTAATTGAAAAAAACCTTTGATTCGCAGGAATAGAAATCTCAAAAAAAGGGCCATCAAAATAAATTTTTTTCCGAAGTGATTCAGTTCTTTCATTCAAACTGCAATTTTCAATATTCTCATTATTACAAATCATTCTATGATTAAAGAACACACCTGAAATCACCCTCAGACTATCCCCACCATAGACGACATGGTACAAAGAATCATCTTTCACGCCAACAAGGCCATCCCATATAGACAACAAAAACTCCATGTCAAAAAAATCACTTTTCATGGGAACGTTCATAGAAAAGCATTCAATCAACAGATTGCCAGACAATTCTTCTGCATAAATTTTTCCACCCCAAAAGCGCCTATTTCCAAATAGATTTGCACAGAGCTTTTCTGGATTTAGAATTATTTCCTGACTATCCTCTATAGGCCCTCTTTTCAAGACATTTACACCGGTTATCCGGGTAATATTCCACTCATCAAAATAATCCACTCTTTTTTCCACAATGCGGTAATTGGGCGTTGAAGAATGATTCAACGTAACGCACGATATAAAAAAAAGCACACTCATCACAAATAAAACAACTTTCATTTACACCTCAAAAAAACAACTGACGAGTCAATTTCTTCAAAGTAATCAAACACCTTCGTATATATATCAAATTCTCTTGGCTTTTTATCAATAGCAAGCTTAAACCTTCTATAATAGAAGTACTTCTTCTTTTCGTGTTGTTGCAGATAGCCCATTATTATATCGCCAAAATGGTTTGACGGATTGTTTATTTCACAACTAATATGCAAATACGCATGTTTCTCTAGATTTATTCCTTGAATTTTTTTGACCATTTCAGAGTCCAACGAAACATTTTTGCGACATTCTTTTGCATCTGCATATTGTAGAAGAAAATTTCTTTTTTCGATATATTTCTCCGGATTAAGCCAAGGAAGCATAGACACACGTGGCAACTGATATACGGTTGTCTGATTCACATCCCCATTTAAATTCAGTCGATACAGGCGCTGCATTCCATTTTTTTCATAGAAGACAAAGAAAGCATCTCCTTGAAAGATATCCTTTCCAAAAAAACTTGAAAATGCGTCTTGACGATATTCAAAAATTTCTTGAGAGTTTGCTGTCGATAAAAAAGTAAAACTATCATACGCCAATGAACATTCATCATTCGCAATCAATAAAACATTCGAAGATGTAAATTTCTTTCTGTA